>JBFKDA010000169.1:0-6470 GCA_041619955.1 Acidimicrobiia bacterium
CCGCCCGCTCCGGCCAGCGGCTCGACCGCCGGCCAGGCGGCGCGGTGCACCGAGCCGTCCCGCCACCAGGACCACACCTCCTCGGTGACGAACGGCAGGAACGGCGCGAAGAGCAGCAGGAACACCTCCAGCGACGCCCGCAACGCAGCGTGAGCCGAAGCGGCGCCCGGCCCGTCGTCGCCGTAGGCGCGGCCCTTCACCAGCTCGATGTAGTCGTCGGTCCACGACCAAAACGCCTGCTCGGCCCGGTCGAGCGCCCGGGTGTACTCCAGCTCCTCGAAGGCCGCCGTGCAGTCGGCGACGACGCCGGCGAGCTGGGCGAGCAATGCCCGGTCGACGGGCTCGGTGACCGCGCCTCCCCCCGCGTCGGCGACGTTGAGGACGAAGCGCGAGGCGTTCAGGATCTTGATCGCGAGCCGGCGGCCGACCTTCATCATGTTCTCGTCGTCGATGGTGTCGACACCGGGCCGCCCCTTCGCCGCCCAGTACCGGATCGCGTCGGCCCCGAAATCCTCGATCATGCCCATCGGGGTGACGACGTTGCCCTTCGACTTCGACATCTTCTTGCGGTCGGGGTCGAGCACCCACCCCGAGATCGCCGCGTGCGTCCAGGGCAGCGAGTCGTGCTCCAGGTGGGCGCGCACGACCGTGCTGAAGAGCCAGGTGCGGATGATGTCCTGGCCCTGTGGTCGCAGGTCGAACGGGAACAGCCGGTCGAAGAGGTTGGCGTCGCCGGCCTCCTCCCACCCGGCGGCGATCTGCGGCGACAGCGACGACGTCGCCCAGGTGTCCATGATGTCGGCGTCCCCGACGAAGCCGCCGGGCCGGCCCCGGTCGCCCTCGCCGTAACCGGGCGCCGGCTCGCTGCCCGGGTCGACGGGCAGCGCCGATTCGTCCGGCGTGATCGGCCGCTCGTAGTCGGGCTCGCCGTCGTGGCCAACCGGGTACCACAGCGGGATCGGGACGCCGAAGAACCGCTGGCGGGAGATCAGCCAGTCGCCGGCGAGCCCGTTCACCCAGTGCTCGTAGCGGACCCGCATGAAGTCGGGCACCCACTCGAGCTGCTTGCCGCGCTGCAGGAGGGCCTCCCGCAGGTCCGGGTCGCGGCCGCCGTTGCGGATGTACCACTGGCGGCTGGTGACGATCTCGAGCGGCCGGTCGCCCTTCTCGAAGTACTTGACGGGGTGGGTGATCTGGCGTGGCTCACCGACCAGGTCGCCGGACTCGGCGAGCAGCTCGACGATGCGGCGGCGGGCCTGCTTGGCGGTCTTGCCGGCCAGCTCGGCGTAGACGTCGCTGCCGTCGAGCCACTCGGGCGTCTCGGCCTGGAACCGCCCGTTGCGCTCGAGGACCGTGCGGGTGGGTAGGTCCAGCTCGCGCCACCAGGTGACGTCGGTGGTGTCGCCGAACGTGCAGATCATCGCGACGCCACTGCCCTTCTCCGGGTCGGCCAACTCGTGGGCGACCACCGGCAGCTCGGCGCCGAACAGCGGGCTCGTGACGGTCGAGCCGAACAGCGGCTGGTAGCGCGCGTCGTCGGGATGGGCGACGAGCGCCACGCATGACGGGATCAGCTCGGGGCGGGTGGTCTCGATGTAGAGGGGATCGCCGTCGGGCCGGTGGAAGGCCACGCGGTGGTAGGCGCCGGCGGTCTCCCGGTCCTCCAGCTCGGCCTGGGCCACCGCGGTGCGGAAGTCGATGTCCCACAGCACCGGAGCGTCCTGCTGGTAGGCCTCGCCGCGGGCCAGGTTGCGCAGGAACGCCCGCTGCGACACCCGGCGCGCGACGTCACCGATGGTGGTGTAGGTGCGGGACCAGTCCACCGACAGCCCCATCGTGCGCCACAGGTGCTCGAACGCCTGCTCGTCCTCGACGGTCAGCCCGACGCACAGCTCGATGAAGTTGCGCCGCGAGATCAAGCGGGGTGGGTCGAACGGCTCGGCGGGTGCCCCGAAGTCCGGGTCGTAGGGCAGCGTGGGGTCGCAACGGACGCCGTAGTAGTTCTGGACGCGGCGCTCGGTGGGGAGCCCGTTGTCGTCCCAGCCCATCGGGTAGAAGACCTCACGGCCCACCATCCGCTGGTACCTGGCCACCGTGTCGGTGTGCGTGTACGAGAACACGTGGCCCACGTGGAGGGCGCCCGAGACCGTCGGCGGCGGCGTGTCGACGGCGAAGATGTCGGCACGGCTCTTGGACGGGTCGAACCGGTAGGTGCCGTCGGCTTCCCAACGGGCATCCCACTTGGCTTCCAGGCCCTCCAGCTTTGGCTTGTCGGGAACGGTCACAGGACGGCGGATTGTAGGCGCCGGCCCGTCACCGCTTGAGGACGAACCGCACCAGAAGGATCGTGATCTCGTACAGCAGGTACAGCGGCGTCGACAGCAGCAGCAGCGTCAGCGGGTCGCCGCTCGGGGTGATCACCGCGCCGACGGTGACGATGATCAGCACCGCCCACCGGCGCCCCGACCGGAGTCGCTTGGCGTCGACGATGCGCAGCGCGGCGGCGGCGAACAGGAACACCGGGAACAGGAACGCCAGCCCGAACACCAGCAGGAACCGCATCGCGAATCGGAGGTAGTGGTCGGCGCCGATGGTGGGCTCGAGCCGCTCGGCCCCGAAGTCGAGGAGGAAGTCGAGGCCGCGCTGCAGGCTCCAGTAGCCGAACGCGATCCCGGAAAAGAACAGCACCACCAGCGCCACGATGATCGGGATCACCCAGCGCTTCTCCCGCTTGTCGAGCGCCGGGGAGACGAAGGCCCACACCTGCCAGATGATCACCGGCGAGGCCAGGACGAAGCCTCCCCAGAGCGACAGCCGCATGAACAGGCTGAAGGCCTCGGTCGGGCGGAAGAACACGAGGTCGCGGTCGTCGGCGATCCGGTTCCACGGCTCGACGAGGAAGTCGTAGATCTGGTTGCGGAACACGAACGCCACGATCGAGGCCAGCACGAGCGCGACCGCCGCCTTGAAGAGCCGGTCTCGCAGCTCCTCGAGGTGGGAGAGCAGCGGGAGCCGCGTGTCCTGTTTCACCGCGCCGCCTCGTCACCCTCCTCGGGCGCCGCCTCGTCAGCCGGCTCTGCCAAGGGCTCGGCCCCCGGCCCGGGGCCGCTTTGCGGCTTCGCGGGCGGCGTGGGTGCCGGCTCGGCTGCTGGGTTGGCTGTCAGTTGGGTGTCGACCCACCGCAGCTCTCCCTCGGCCGTCTCCATGAGCCCCTTGCCGGCGGCGGCGAGGTCGGTGCGGAGATCGCTGACCGGCTTGACGACCTCGTCGAGCTCGGTCTGGATGCCGCTGCGCAGCTCGTCGGCGCTGCGACGGAGCTCGCCGGTGAGCCTGCCGGCCTGCCGGGCCATCTCCCCCAGCCGCTTCGGCCCGAAGATGATGAGCGCGATCACCGCGATGGTCAGGAACTCGGCGGGGCTGATCGAGAACACGCCCCAGATGGTAGAAGCCGCGCGGCGGTGCGAGGCTTGGGTGGGTGCCGGCGCCTCGGGCAGATGGCCCGAAAGGGGCCGAGCTCGCCCCTCCTTCAGCCGGCGAGATTCCTCGACCAGTCTTCCTGGTCGATGGCGTTGCGGAACTCCTGGATCTCGTCCTCGGTGATGGCGTCGGGATCGTCGACGACGTCGTAGACGACGCCGGTGGCGAGCAGGATGCTGACGACCCGCTGGCTGGCGGGCCGGCGCTCGACGTTGCCGCAGTACGGGCAGTCGAAGCGGTAATGGCCGGTGCCACTGTTCGGAGCCAGCTCCAGAGCCAGGTCCTTCGGCGTCAGTTCGATGTCGCCGCACCGGGTGCAGGTTGTCCGAATCGTGGTCATCGTGAGTGTCTCCGCCCTCATCTCCGCAGTACGTGGGTGGTATCGGTGCCGGCCGCGCACTGCTAAATGACTATTTGGCCATTAGTCATTCGGCGCTAGTCACCCGTCGGTTGCGTGGCGTACCGCTGAAGGATTCGGGCCCGCAGGTCGGCGAGCGACCGCGCCACCTCCGCACCGTCTACGAGCTCGGCGTCGGCACCGAGTCGCAGCAGCAGCCGGGCGGCAACCAGCGGGTCGGAGGCGCTGAACCGGATCGTGAGGTGCTCGCCGTCGTCGGCGAGCGTCTCGACCGGGAAGTAGTCGGCGACCCATCGGGCGCGCGCCCCCAGCCGGATCGTCGCCTGCACGTCGTCGGGCGTCGGCGTATACCGCACCTCGGGGGGCGGCGGCTCGGGCGGGGGCGTGAACTGCTCGCCGGTGGGCACGGCCGCGCGGATCCGGTCGACGCGGAACACCCGCTCGGCGCCGGCCAGGCGGCAGTGGCCGCTGACGTACCAGTTGCCCATGGTCGAGAACACCGACCAGGGCTCCACGTCCCGCTCGGTCGTCTCGTCCCTGCGCAGCGACGTGTAGGTGAGGCGCACGACGTCCCCGCCGGCGGCGGCCTCTCGCAACAGACCGACCAGCCCGGGTTCTTCGGCAAGGTCGACGACCAGCGCGTCGGCGGCGTCGGGCACCAGTGCCGCCCGCAGCTTGTCGACCCCGCGGCGCAGCGCGGGCGGTCCGTGGCCGGCCGATACGAGCGCCATCCCCGACGCAAGCAGCGCCAGCGCCTCGGCCGGTGACAGGCGCGGCGAGGCGGCGAAGTAGTCGGCGGTGTCGACCACCACTTCGTCCTCGTCGAGATAGGCCTCCATCAGGTCGCCGGGCCCGTAGCCGGGCAGCCCGCATACGAACACCAGGTTGAGGTCGGCCACCAGCTCGTCGCGATCGGCGTAGCCGAACCGGTCAGACACCTCGTCGGCGGTGGCACCGGGGTTGGCGATGACCCACGGCAGCATCGCCAGGATGCGGGTGAGCCGGCCGGTGGTGCGGGCGCTGGTCATTCGCCCCCCTCGGGCCGGCCCTCGACGCGGGCCAGCAACCTCCGGCGCAGCGCGGGAGGGTCGAGCAGCTCTGCCTGGTCGGCGAAGCCGAGCAGCCAGCCGACGAACGCGTCCTGGTTGGCCACCGGGAACACGACGTCGAGGGCCCCGTCGCCGGCGGTGGTGACCTCCTCCCCCCCGGTGAGCTGGCGGCGCGCCCACCATGCCACCTCTGCGTCGAAGCGGACCGTCGCCCGCACGTCCTCGGCACCGGCCTCCCACGGCGCGTCGGGGATCGCCGCCGACGCGTCGAAGCCTTTGGGGCGGCGGAACGCCTTGGGCTCGTCGCCGGCTCGCAGGCGCTGCGCCCGATCGAGGCGGTAGGCGCGTACGCCGGCCGGGCCGTCTCGCTCCTCCCCGACCAGATACCAGTGGCCGCGGCGGTGGACGAGCCCGTAGGGCCGGAGGACCCGCTTGCGATCGCGGTACGTGAACGTGAGCAACCGTCGCTCGGTGACGGCCGCGAACGCCGTGCCGAGCGCTGCGACGTCGGCGCCGAGGTCGGCGGCCAGCGGCTCGCCGCCGGCCGCGAGCGGCGCGCCCCCCAGCTTGAGGATGGCCCCCGGGCCCTGCGGCTGACCGCCGAGCCGCACCACCTGAGCGGCGAGACGCAGCGCGGCTCGCTCCTCGTCGTCGAGGCCGGGGTCCCGCAGCTCGTACTCCCCGGGCGGTATCACGTAGCCCTGCTCGACTTCCCATGCGTCGGTCGCCTGCAGCCGCAGCGGCACACCGAGCTGGCGCAGCAGGTCCTTGTCGCGCTCGAACATCCGCCGGAACGCCTCGTCGGCCTCCCGGTCGTAGCCCGCCACCGTGTGGCGGATCTCCTCCGCGGTCACCGGTCGCTCGACCGTGAGCAGGAAGGCGAGCAGGTTGAGGATGCGCTCGATGACGTTGTGCACCCCGTCACAGTAGGACCGCCCGGCGGGGCGCCAAGGGCTTTGGTAGCGTCGGTGATACTCGAACGAGAGGATGCGGACGATGGACAGCAAGGCGCTGTACGAGCGGGTGAGCGACTGGACCGCAGGCGTCTTCTCGGGAGTGAAGGCCGACCAGCACGAGGACGCCACCCCGTGCCCCGAGTGGAACGTCCGGGAGCTGATGAACCACATCGTCGGCGGTGGCTTCATGTTCGCCGCGGTCGCCAGCGGTCAGGAGATGCCGGCCGGGGACGGGCCTCCCCCGGACATGCTCGGCGACGACCCGGCCGGCGCCTACCGCCAGTCGGCTGCCGGGGTTCGGGCGGCGATGGACATCGACGGTGTGATGGAGAAGTCGATGAAGCTGCCCGCCGCCGAGCTGCCCGGCGCGGCGATGTTCAACATCGCGACCAGCGAAGCGCTCGTGCACGGATGGGACCTGGCCAAGGCGACCGACCAGAACCCCGTGATCGACGACGAGCTGGCCAGGGCCGTCTACGAGTTCACCGCCCCCGGCGCCGACTTCGGCCGCCAGGGCGGCTTCTACGGCCCCGAGGTCGCGGCCCCGCCCGATGCGTCCTGGATGCACAAGCTGGTCGCCGTCCTGGGCCGGAACCCGTAAACCGTCAAGCCCCGACGCGGGAGAGACCC
>JBFKDA010000170.1:0-6456 GCA_041619955.1 Acidimicrobiia bacterium
AGCGCCTCGTCGAGCTGCAGGTCGCCGACGACGTTACGCAGGTTGGTCTGCGCCAGCTTGGTGGCCGCCACGATGAAGTTGGCGACGTTGTACTTCAGCTTCACCGGGTCGGTGGCCTGGTAGTACACGACCGCGTCCACGGTGACCACCACGTTGTCCTTGGTGATGACCTCCTGCGGCGGCACGTCGACGACCTGCTCGCGCATGTCGACCCGTACCAGCCGCTCGATGAACGGGATGATGAAGCGCAGACCGGGGTCGACCGTGCGCTCGTAGCGCCCGAACCGCTCGATCAGCGCCTTCTCGAACTGGCGCACCAGCTTGATGGCGGCCGCGGCGTACCCGATGACGCCGATGCCGATGACGATCAGGACGATGATTCCTGCTGCCATGTGGTTGTGTCTCCTGTTCCCTCTCGCTCCTCAATAAGACCTTCTAGCCGACCGGGGCGCTCACATCTCCACGTTCTCCACGACGAGCCTGGCGCCGGTGACCCCGACCACCACCACCTCGGCGGCGGGCGGGATGGGCGGGCCGGTGGTGGTGGCCCGCCATTCCTCGGTCTCCATGCGGACCCGGCCGCTGCTCGTCGCCCGGTTGACCTCCTCCAGCACGAGCGCGCGCTGGCCGATGTACCGGTTGGCGCCGACCACCGGCTGGTTCTTCTCGTCCTCGCGGTCGGCGAAGCGCCGCAGCCCGAACAGGGCCGCGATCGACACCACTAGGAACACCGCCCACTGCACGCCCTCCGCGACGCCGAGCAGCGCCAGCAGGAAGGCTGCGGCGGCGCCGATGGCGAACGGGAGCAGGAAGAAGCCGGCCGTGACCATCTCGCCGAACGCGAAGGTGATGGCGGTGCCCAGCCAAACCCACAGCCACAGATCGTCCATGCCGTCGTCTCCTCTGTCGTCCAAAACCACTGCCAGCCACACCGCAACTGCGGCGGCGCCGACCAAACCTGCGGTGACCCATGCGCCCCAGCGGCGCCCCCGGCGCTCGGCGGCCGCCACTTCGTCCCACGTGGGCACGTAGCCCCCGGTGTGCTGCTCGCGGGCCCAGGCCTCGGCGAACGCGGGCAGATCGGATCCGACCACGGCCTGCGGGCTCTTGCCGGCGGACTGCGCGGAAGCCAGGTGGGACTCGAGCTCGGCGCGCATCTCGTTGACCACGTGGTCGGGGAGCCCGGCTCGCGACCAGTAGAGGGCGCACGCCGCCACGATCTCCGGCATCGGCGTTTCGGTCATCGTCGCTCGCCGTTCAGCACTCTCGACACTCCCGTGGCCAATGATCTCCATTCTGCGCTCCACTCGTCCAGTCGCTCCTGTCCCGATTCGCTGATCCGGTAGTACTTACGCGGCGGCCCGCCGCCGGCCGCCTCCACCAGGTAGCCCTCGACGAGCCCCATCCGCTGCAGGCGGGAGAGCAGCGGGTAGATGCTGCCCTCGCTGGGCAGCGGCAGGTCGCGTTCCTCGAGCTTCGAGACCATCTCGTAGCCGTAGCTCGGCTCCTCGGCGATCAGCGCCAGCAAGCACATGTCGAGGACACCTCGGAGGAGTTGCGATCGGTGTTCCATGCTGACGGTCGTCGCGCTCTCTTGTGTCGTTGGATATCTTGTGACATAGCATAGCTTGCGAGGCAAGGTATTGCAAGGGCTGGCGGGGAGCGACGGATCGAGGCTCGCGGGCGAGGTGTCTAGTCACCTCGGCGCACCCAAAGCTGGCTCTGGTGCGCGATCGCTCGACGCCTTAGAGTCGTTGGCGAAGGGCACGAAGGTGTCCGTGGGGGACAGCTGCTCGGACCCCTGGGAGGTGGAGCCCGGGGGTTCGGCCGCGCCGCTAACCGAAGGTCAGCTCGCCGCCGGCGGCGTCGATCTGCACGGTGTCCCCATCGCCGAAGCGGCCCTCGAGGATCGCCATCGCCAGCTTGTCGGCGATCTCGCGCTGGATCAGTCGCTTGAGCGGCCGGGCGCCGTACGACGGGTCGTAGCCCTGGTCGGCCAGCCAGTCGGCGGCCGTGTCGGTGAGCTCCAGGTCGACCCGGCGGTCGGCCAGCCGGCGGCGCAGCACGGTGAGCTGGAGGTCGACGATCCGGCGGATGTCCTCCTTCGACAGGCGGTGGAACACGACGATGTCGTCCACCCGGTTGAGGAACTCGGGCCGGAAGTGGCCGCGCACCACCGCCATCACCCGGTCGCGGATTGCGTCGTCGTCGACCGTGGGGTCGATCAGCTCCGAGCCCAGGTTCGACGTCATGATCAGCACCGAGTTCGAGAAGTCCACCGTGCGGCCCTGGCCGTCGGTCAACCGCCCGTCGTCGAGGAGTTGCAGCAGCACGTTGAACACCTCGGGGTGGGCCTTCTCGATCTCGTCGAGGAGGATCACCGCGTAGGGCCGGCGCCGCACGGCCTCGGTGAGCTGGCCGCCCTCGTCGTAGCCGACGTAGCCGGGCGGCGCGCCGATGAGGCGGCTCACCGAGTGGCGCTCCATGTACTCGGACATGTCGATGCGGACCATCGCCCGCTCGTCGTCGAACAGGAACTCGGCGAGCGCCCGGGCGGTCTCGGTCTTGCCAACGCCGGTGGGCCCCAGGAAGATGAACGAGCCGATCGGGCGGTTCGGGTCGCTGAGCCCGGCACGGCTGCGCCGGATCGCGTTGGCGACGGCAGCGACCGCGGCCTGCTGGCCGATGACCCGCCGATGCAGCTCCTCCTCCAGCCGCACGAGCTTCTGGACCTCGCCCTCCATCAGCCGCGAGACGGGGATGCCGGTCCAGCGGCTCACGACCTCGGCGACGTCCTCCTCGTCGACCTCCTCCTTGAGCATGGTGGTCTGCGCCTGGAGCTTCTCGAGCCGCTCCTGCTCGGTCCCCAGCCGCTCCTCCAGCGAGCGGATGGTGCCATAGCGGAGCTGGGCGGCCTGCTCCAGGTCGGCGCTGCGCTCGGCCCGTTCGGCCGCGGCCTTGGCGTCCTCGATCTCCTGCTTGGTCCCCCGGATGCGCTCGATCGCCTCCTTCTCGAGGTTCCAGTGCGCGACGAGACCCTCGATCTCCTCGGTGAGGTTGGCCAGCTCCTCCTCGATCGCAGTCAGCCGTTCACGCGACGGTGCGTCGGTCTCCTTCTGGAGGGCGGCCCGCTCGATCTCGAGCTGGCGGCGGCGCCGCTCCAGCTCGTCGATCTCCTCGGGCATCGAGTCGATCTCGATGCGCAGCCGGCTGGCGGCCTCGTCGATCAGGTCGATGGCCTTGTCGGGGAGCTGGCGGCCGGTGATGTAGCGGTCGGACAGCATGGCGGCGGCGACCAGCGCCGAGTCGGTGATGCGCACGCCGTGGTGCACCTCGTAGCGCTCCTTGAGGCCGCGCAGGATGCCGACCGCGTCGTCCACCGACGGCGCGCCGACGAACACCGGCTGGAAGCGGCGCTCGAGGGCGGCGTCCTTCTCGACGTGCTTGCGGAACTCGTCCAGCGTGGTGGCGCCGATCATCCGCAGCTCGCCGCGCGCCAGCATCGGCTTGAGCATGTTGGAGGCGTCCATCGAGCCCTCGGCGGCGCCGGCGCCGACGATCGTGTGCATCTCGTCGATGAACGTGATGAGCCGGCCCTCGGCGTCCTTGATCTCGTTGAGCACCGCCTGGAGGCGCTCCTCGAACTCACCGCGATACTTGGCGCCGGCAACCATCGCGCCCAGGTCGAGCGCGACGATGCGCTTCTCCTTGAGGCCCTCCGGCACGTCGCCGTCGGCGATGCGCTGTGCCAGCCCTTCGACGATCGCGGTCTTGCCGACACCTGGCTCGCCGATCAGGACGGGGTTGTTCTTGGTGCGGCGGCTGAGCACCTGGATGACCCGGCGGATCTCGTCGTCGCGGCCGATCACCGGGTCGAGCTTGCCGTCGAGCGCCGACTGCACGAGGTCGCGCCCGTACTGCTCGAGGGCCGCGAAGGTGGCCTCGGGATTCGCCGACGTCACCCGCTGGCTGCCGCGCAGCTCGCGGAGGGCGCCGAGCACCGCGTCGCGGGTGACGCCCGCGCTGCGCAGCAGGTCGCCGGCGGGGCTCTTGTCGGCGACGAGCGCGAGGACGAGGTGCTCCACCGACACGTAGTCGTCCTTGAGCTGGCGGCGCTCGGCGTCGGCCTGCTCCAGCAGCTTCACCGCCGCCGGCGACAGCGCCGCCTCGGCACCGCCGAACACCTTGGGTTTGTCGGCGAGGCGCGCCTCCACCCCGGTGCGCAGCTCGGCGATGCTCACGCCGAGCTTGTTCAGCAGCGGGTAGACGATCCCCTCGCCCTGGGCGAGCAGCGCCGCGAGCAGGTGCTCGGCGTCGACCGCCTGGTGGTTGGCGGACGCGGCGAGGTCGCGGGCCTGGAGGATGGCCTGCTGGGACTTCTGGGTGAGCTTGTTGGCGTCCATGTTCTGATGGTTCCCTCGGCGAGATCAACACAAACTCTAGCACCTGTATGCCAGAAAAGTTGATAGAGATACTATCAGGTTCTGTGGGGCTACGCGGCCAGCGCTCGCCCGTCCGCCCATGCCCGCAGCGCGGCCACGTCCTCGGCGCGGCTCACCGCCAGCGGCACGGTGCCGGCCAGCTCGGCTCGGACGTCGGCGGTGGTGAGCGCCCGGCCTTCGGCGAGTGCCCGGTAGAGGGCGCCGACGACCACGGCCTCGAGCTCGGCGCCCGAGTAGCCGTTGCTCGCCGCCGCCAGCGCGGCGAGGTCGAAGCCGGCCGGATCCTGCTCCCGCCGGTCGAGCTGAATGGCGAGTATCTCCGCGCGTGCCGGCCGGTCGGGCAGGTCGACGAAGAACACCTCGTCGAAGCGGCCCTTGCGAAGCAGCTCCGGCGGGAGCGCCGCCACGTCGTTGGCGGTCGCCACGAGGAAGACGCCATCGGCGCGCTCCTGCATCCAGTGGAGGAACGTGCCGAGCAGCCGCTGCGACACGCCGCCGTCGGCGGTGCCGCCCGCCGCGAACCCCTTCTCGATCTCGTCGATCCACAGCACGACGGGCGCCATCGCATCGACGGTGGCCAGGGCGGCCGCGAGCCGCTGCTCGGATTCGCCGATGTACTTGCCGTACAGCCGGGCCGGGTCGAGGCGCACCAGAGGGACCTCCCAGGTGCGGGCCAGGGTCTTCGCCACCAGCGACTTGCCGCACCCTGGGACGCCGGTGAGCAGGAACCCGCGGGGCGGGTCGATGCCGATGGCGGCGCCGCCTCCGGCCAGTGCCAGCCGGCGCCGCTCGATCCACGCCTTGATGCCGTCGAGGCCGCCGACGTCGGCGAGCGTGCCTGCCTGGGCGTGGACCAGCTCGAGGACGCCGTCGGCGTTCAACAGCTCGGCCTTGGCGTCCCGCAGCGCCGGTAGGGCATCCGGGCGCAGGCCTCCCCCCACCCGGGCCGCCCGGTGGACGAGCCGGGCCGCGTCGCCGACGGACAGGCCGCGCAGCGTCGCCACGAACTGGTCGACGTCGCCGTCGGATAGGTCGACCGCGTAGCCGGCGGCGGCGAGCTCTCGCATCGACCGCAGGACGAGGTGCTCCAGCTCCTCGTCGGTTGGCGGCCGCAGCGCCCAAGGGACGCCGAGCCCCTGCAGTTCCGGAGGCATCGTGCCCCCGGCGACGAGCACGGTCTGGCCGGGCGCAGCGTGCATCGACAGGTCCTTGAGGTGGCGCACCACCACCGGGTCGTCGAGCGCCGGCTCCAGGTCGGCGAACACGAACACGCCGGGGTCGTCCAACGCGCCCACCCAGTCGAGCGCGTGGCGGGGGTCGGTGGTGCCGTACTGAGCCGGGAACCCGTCGCGGGCGAGGCCCTGGGTGGCGGTCCACGTCCACACGGCCAGCCCGAGGCCGGCCGCGGTGCGCCGCACGATCGACAGCAGCCGCTGCTCGTCGCGCGCGGTGGCGACGATCAGCGGGTACGCCGAGTCCAGCAGGACCCGCAGGTCGGCGGCGTTGTCCATCCCTTCGGACTATCGGCGGGGCGCAGCGGCGGCTGAGCGAAACCCGCCACAATGGCGGCGTGCCCCGGTACGAGGTCATCCCCCACACGGCCGACACCGGCATCGTGGCGTACGGCGCCACCCTGCCCGAGCTGTTCGAGCACGCCGCGTTCGGGATGTTCGACCTCATGTACGACCTGGCGGGCCTGCGGGCCGACCGCGACGTGCCGGTGATGGCGGCCGGCGACACCGTGGAGGAGTTGCTGGTGGGGTGGCTCGGCGAGCTGCTGTTCCTCGGGGAGGTGGAGCGGCTGGCGTTCGCGGGCTTCACCGTCGACCGGCTGGAGGAGGGCGGGTGCCAGGGGGCCGCCACCGGCGCGCCGCTGGACGGGGTGGGGCTGCGCGGACCCCCGGTGAAGGCGGTCACCTGGCACGACCTCGCCGTGGTGCAGATCCCCGACGGCTGGTGGGCGCGCGTCATCTTCGACGTGTGACGCGGAACTTTCTCGGTGGCGGTGGGTCCA
>JBFKDA010000171.1:0-6455 GCA_041619955.1 Acidimicrobiia bacterium
CAGTTCGGAGTCGGCGACGATCCACTCGACGGATTCGCTGGCGTCGACCATCGCCTGGGTGCGGGCCATGTTGCCGGTCGTGAAGTAGTTGGAGACGCGGTTGCGCAGCGACTTGGCCTTGCCCACGTACATGACCTCGCCGTGGCGGTTGCGGAACAGGTACGCGCCGGGCGCGTCGGGGATCTCGGAGGGTTCGGGGCGGCGAGCCATCGGTACGGCGATGGTACCGACGGGCGGAGCGGAGTCGGGGACGGGGCTTCGCGGTCGGCGCCGCCCACCAGCTCGACCGCCGGACCCTCAGTCCGTGATGCCCCAGCGGGCCGCCAGCAGGCGGGGGACGTGGCGCTGGGCGGCGAGCAGCGGGTCGTCGGACTCGGCCGGCCGCTCCGCCAGCCACCGCAGCGACCAGCCGGCTCGCCCGGCCGCCGTCAGCAGGTCGCCCAGCGGGCGGTGGTGGAAGGCCACCGTCCGGTCGCCGGCCGGCTCCTGCGTGGTACCGGGGCGCAGGTAGGCGCCCCACCGCCACAGCACCTCGCCGTCGGCCGGGTCGACGAAGGGGCCGGCGCCGGGCGCCAGGAACGCCGGGTGGTTGGCGACCACCGCCAGCGTCCCCTGGTACCGCACCACCCGCCGGGCCGCCGCGAAGAAGCCGTCGAGATCGTCGAGGTGCTCCAGCACCAGGACTGCGTAGGCGCCGTCGAAGGCGCCTGACCGGAAACACGCGAGGCCGTCGGGCAGCCGGCACCGCACCACCGGTCCGGCGGCCCGGGCGGAGCGCAGCAGGTCGTGGGACAGGTCGCACCCGACCACCCCGGCCCCGACGATCCGCATCCCCTGGCCCTCGCCGCAGCCGAGGTCCAAGTAGTGGCGGCCGGGGACCGGGGCCAGCGCCTCCGCCAGCAGCGGCAGCACCTGCCCGCCGTAAGCCGGGTCGGCGGCCACCTCCGCCCGCCACCACCCCGCCAGCCGGTCCCAGTCGTCCATCGTTGCGGACGCTACCGGCGGAATCGCCCGGCACGCGGCTTGCGCGGACCGGGGGGGCTCGCGGGTGGGGCGCGATGGGGCCTATGCGGCGGGGAACTCCGCGATCGACGGCGGGTCTCGCAGGAGGGCGGCGATGGCGTCGTCCACCGAGGTGAACGGCACCGCGTCGCTGACGTGGATGGGGATCAGCGTGACCTCGATCTCAGACCAGTCGTGCGTTCCCACCAACGCGTCGCGGTGGCACAGCAGTAGCTCCACGTCCTGCTCGAACGCTTCGCGGAACGTGTCGAACGTGCCGAGGCCCTCCGGCGGGTGCCCTTGCCGGGCATATCTCGTGTAGTTCGTGAAGTTGTACCGCGGCTCGCCGCCCACCCCCGGAGGGGCGATCCCGTGCTTGTTGAGCGTCTTGCGTTGCTTGCTGGTCGGATGGCTGAGGCAGTCGATCAGCCGGGCCAGCGGTCCTTGGCGAGCGTCGAACGTGATGAGGTACCCGTCGAAGGACGTCCCGCCACCGCGCCGTGCCAGCATGGCCTTGAGGGTGTCAAGCCGCTTCAACTCGTCGAGGTCGCCCTCGATGCGGCGAAGCCGGGACGCAAGCGGAGCCAACGTGGGCTCGACGTCGCTCGGGAGCGCCGCAATGTGCCGGCGCAGCTCGGTGAGCAATTCCTCGTGCGACGGGTGCCCCAGGCTCTCCACCTGGTGGTGGAGATCGGCGAGCCCCGGCCGGATGACGTCGGCGAACTCCTCGGCGAAGCCGTGCGACAGGACGCTGCCGAAGCGGTCGTCGATGTGGGTCTGGAAGTCGGCGAGAACCCGGGCGACTTGCTTCTGGTAGTCGGAGGTGGCTGCCGACCAGGAATTCTGCTCGGCGATCCTGGGAAGCTCGCTGGCGAGCCGGTCGAGCTTGGCACCCAACGGCTCGACCAGCGCATGCATCTCGTCGCGCGCCGTGTCGGTGGTGAGTGTGAGACGACGCGGCCACCGCTCCGATGCGAACGCCAGGTCGACGTCTGCGACCACACGCCGTTGCCGGTCACCGAGCGCCGCCAGCGCGGGCTGCCACTCGCGGAAGACGTGTCCGAGCGGCACGCCGGGTGCCTCCTCGGCGAGAGCCAGATGGCCACCGACGATCTCGGCCACGCGCCACCGGTGCGGTTGTCGGGCCTCCGTGCAGGCGTGGCGTCGCAGCTCGGCGCCGCCGACACCCAGCCCGTCGGCATAACAGCCCACCGCCACCAGCACCAAGTCGGTCAGCTCTTCCACCGGTACGCCGTCACCGACCACAGCGCGGATGGCCGGCTCCGCCGCCTCGGCCAGGGCTTGATACGTGGTCTCGACACTGCGAAGGCCGGCCAGCTCCCACGGGCCGGCCGGCAACCCGGGACCGATCTTGTCTGCGGCGAGCAGCTCGAGGGCATCGGGGACGGACGCCACGGTCGGCAGGTCGTGCTCGTCGAGCAACGTGGCAAATGCCTCGAGGTGCCGGTCGAGATCGGCGATGGCGGACAACGTCGCTTCGACCAGGGCCAGCGAAAACCTCTGCACCGGCTCGAGTACCGTGCGGATCACCGCCGGATCCCGGTGCGGGAGCTGGGGGCACCACGGGAGCACCATCGCCAGCAGCCGCCGCACGTGCCTTCGTTTCCACAGGTGGCTGGTGGCCTGGCCCTTCCAATCCCGCCAGAGCAGCTCGACCAGGTCGGCGAGCTCCTTACGATCCTCTCCGGCCAGCTCAGCGCGGAAGACGGCGTGATGGGCGGCCTGACGGCAGTACCAGGAGGCACCGGCTCCGCCAGCCGCGCCGGTGAGCTTGTTCTGATCGAGCGAGCCGAGGTCGTGCTTGGACCCGATGATGTAAGAGAGCTCCCCGGCGCGGTCGGTGGGACGGCTGGCCAGCCCGGCGCGAAGCTCCCCGACCCGGAGGTCCCGGAGCTTGCGGAGCTCCTCCTCGATCTCTCGCGGACCATGGCCGGCAACCGGCAGCCGGCCGCTGTCCACGACAACGGCTGCGAGCGCGCGCAACAGCTCCTCGTTCGCGCAGAGCGTCGTCCACTCGTCGGGGGCGTGCTCCTTCCACTGATCGCGGTACAACGCCGCGAGCACCTCGACCGGCGGTGGCCGGCTCGTCGGAGTCAGCAGCCTGGCCACCTCGCGGGCGCAGCTCATGGTGGTGAGCCGATCTTCCGTCCCCGTGATCGTGTCGACGGCGACGCGATCCAGCGTCCCGACTCCGTAAAAGGCCATGGCGTGCTGCATTCTCGCCACCACCATCTGGTTGTGGTGCTCCCGCTCCAGCTCCTCTTCCCGCTGCCGCAGGTAGCCGTCGAGAATGGGCAGGTAGACCCGAAGCCAGGCCACGATCCGAGAGTCGGGCTGTGCAGGGCGCCGCCACGCCACCGCCCAGATCGCCACCAGGGAGGCGACGAACAACAGCCCCGCTTCGGCGACGGCAGCGGGGACGAACCCAAGCGTCGCCGTCACCGCCGGGGCGCCCATCACGATCAACAGCACGAGCACCCCGCCGACGATCTTCAGCCTCCGCCGCGCTCCGTCGCGGGTGCTCATCGCCGCTCCTTCCCAGCGCGGAAGGCAGGCGGGCGCACGGGACCTCCGAGCGCCCAAGGGCGCGCTCTTGATCCAGTAGAGCGGGGCGGCACATGGAAAGCCAAGGGAAATCGGTCGGTTATGCCCCGTCCCGAACGGCTGTTCGGCGGCCGCTCGGGCTACCCGAGAACCTCGCGCAGGAACTTGCCCGTGTAGCTCTCCCCCACCTGGGCGACCTCCTCCGGCGAGCCCTGGGCGACCACCCGGCCGCCCTCGTCGCCGCCCTCCGGGCCCAGGTCGATGAGCCAGTCGGCCGACTTCACCACGTCCAGGTTGTGCTCGATCACCACCACCGTGTTGCCGGCGTCGACCAAGCGGTGGAGCACCTGCAGCAGCTTGCGAACGTCCTCGAAGTGGAGGCCGGTGGTGGGCTCGTCGAGGATGTAGAAGGTGCGGCCGGTGGAGCGCTTGCCCAGCTCCGACGACAGCTTCACGCGCTGCGCCTCGCCGCCCGACAGCGTCGGCGCCGGCTGGCCCAGCTTGATGTAGCCGAGCCCCACGTCCTGCAGCGTCTGCAGGATGCGGGAGATGCGCATCTGGTTCTCGAAGAACCGCAGCGCCTCGGACACGGACATGTCGAGCACGTCGGCGATCGTGTGCCCCTTCCACAGGATCTCCAGCGTCTCCCGGTTGTAGCGCCGCCCCTTGCACACCTCGCACGGGATGTAGACGTCCGGCAGGAAGTGCATCTCGATCTTGATGGTGCCGTCGCCCTTGCAGGCGTCGCAGCGTCCCCCGCTGACGTTGAACGAGAACCGGCCCGGCTTGTAGCCGCGCATCTTGGCGTCGGGGGTGGAGGCGAACAGCTCCCGGATGCGGTCGAAGACGCCCGTGTAGGTCGCCGGGTTCGAGCGGGGGGTGCGGCCGATGGGCGACTGGTCGATGTCGATGCACTTGTCGATCTCGTCGGCGCCGGTCACCCGCCGGTGCAGGCCCGGCGCCTCCCGGGTGCGGTACAGCTTCGACCGCAGGGCCTTCGACAGGATCTCCTCGACCAGCGTCGACTTGCCGCTGCCCGACACCCCGGTGACGGCGACGAACAGCCCGAGCGGGAACTCGACGTCGATCTCCTTGAGGTTGTTCTCCTCGGCCTGCACCACCCGGATGGCCCGCCCGTCCGGCAGGCGGCGCGTCTCCGGCACGGGGATCGCCCGCCGCCCCGCCAGGTAGTCGCCGGTGATCGATGCCGGTTCGGCCATGATGTCGGCCAGCGTGCCCTCGGCGACGATGCGGCCGCCGTGCTCCCCGGCCCCGGGCCCGATGTCGACGACGTGGTCGGCGGTGCGCACGGTCTCCTCGTCGTGCTCGACGACGATCAGCGTGTTGCCCAGGTCGCGCAGCCGCACCAGCGTCTCGATGAGCCGCTTGTTGTCGCGCTGGTGCAGCCCGATCGAGGGCTCGTCGAGGATGTAGAGCACCCCCACCAGCCCCGACCCGATCTGGGTGGCCAGGCGGATGCGCTGCGCCTCGCCGCCCGCCAGCGTCGCCGCGCTGCGGCTCAACGTGAGGTAGTCGAGGCCGACGTCGAGCAGGAACGTGAGCCGGGCCTTCACCTCCTTGAGCACCTGGTGGGCGATCTTGAGGTCGCGGGCGTCGAGGTCGAGGCCGTCGAGGAACTCGGCGGCCAGCCGCAGCGGCAGCGCCGACACCTCGTGGATGTTGCGGCCGCCCACCGTCACCGCCAGCGACACCGGGTTGAGCCGGGCGCCGCCGCACGCGTTGCACGGCACCTCCCGCATGTACTGGCGGTAGGCCTCCCGGGCGGAGTCGCTCTCCGCCCCCTCGTGGCGGCGCTCCAGCCACGGGATCGCCCCCTCGTAGGAGGTGCGGTACTGCCGCCGCCTGCCGAAGCGGTTGGTGTACGACACGTCGACCTGCTTCTCACCGGTGCCGTAGAGGATCTTCTGCTGCACGCCTTTCTTCAGCTTCCCGAAGGGGGTCTGCATCGAGAACTGCAGCTCCCGCCCCAGCGCTTCCAGGAGGCGGCTGTAGTAGCTGAAGCGGTGCCGCCCCGACCAGGGAGCGATGGCGCCGTCGCCGATGGGTCGGTCGGGGTCGGGCACTACCAGTCGGGGATCGACCTGGAAGCGCGTGCCGATGCCCAGGCAGTCGGAGCAGGCGCCGTACGGGCTGTTGAACGAGAAGTTGCGGGGCTGCAGCTCGTCGTAGCTGAGGCCGCAGTGGTCGCAGGCCAGCGCCTGGCTGAACGTGTGCTGCGGGCCGTCGACGACGTCGACCACCGCCACCCCCTCGGCCAGCCGCAGCGCCGTCTCCAGGCTCTCCGTCAGCCGCCGCTCGATGCCCTCCTTGCGCACCAGCCGGTCGACGACCACTTCGATGGTGTGCTGGTAGTAGCGGTCGAGGCGGATGTCCTCGGTGAGGTCGCGCACCTCCCCGTCGATGCGGGCCCGGCTGAAGCCCTCCCGGCCCAGCTCCTTCAGCAGCGCCTCGTACTCGCCCTTGCGCCCGCGCACCACCGGGGCCAGCACCTGGAACTTGGTGCCATCGTCCAGCTCGAGGATCTGGTCGACGATCTGCTGCGGCGTCTGGCGGTTGACCGGCCGGCCGCACGTGGGGCAGTGCGGGATGCCGATCCGGGCGAACAGCAGCCGCAGGTAGTCGTGGATCTCGGTGACCGTGCCCACCGTGGAGCGAGGGTTGCGGCTGGCGGTCTTCTGGTCGATGGAGATGGCCGGCGACAGGCCCTCGATGAAGTCGACGTCGGGTTTCTCCATCTGCCCGAGGAACTGCCGTGCGTAAGCGGACAGGCTCTCGACGTAGCGGCGCTGCCCCTCGGCGTAGATGGTGTCGAACGCCAGTGACGACTTGCCCGACCCGCTGAGGCCGGTGAACACGATGAGCTGTTC
>JBFKDA010000172.1:0-6446 GCA_041619955.1 Acidimicrobiia bacterium
CCTCGCCAGCCTGGCGTTCGGGACGTGGGTCGACGTGGGCCGGGTCCACCGGGAGGGCATCGACGGGCTCGACGCGGCCGATATCGCGTTCGCGGCGCAGCTCGGCTACGTGGTGAAGCTGCTGGCGGTCGCCGACAAGTCCGACGCCGGCGTGTGCGTGCGTGTCCACCCGGCGATGCTCCGCACCGACCATCCGCTGAGCGGCATCCGGGGCGCGACCAACGCCGTGTTCGTGGCCGGCCCCTCGGTGGGGGAGCTGCTCTTCGCCGGGCCGGGCGCCGGCGGCGAGCCCACCGCCACGGCCGTGCTCGGCGACATGATCGACGCCGCCCGCGAGCTGCTGGCCAACGCCCAGGCCGCGCCGCGCATCCGCTTCGCCCCCGGCGAGGTGATCGACTTCGCCGCCACCGTCACGAAGTGGTACTTCCGGCTGCTGGTGGCGGACCGCCCTGGCGTCCTCGCCCGGATCGCGGCGGTGTTCGGCAACGCCGACGTGTCGATCAAGTCGGTGTGGCAGGAGGGGACGGGCGACGAGGCCACGCTGCTCATCGTGACCCACCGCGCCACGGAGGCGAACCAGCGCCAGGCCGCCGCCGCGCTGCGGGAGCTGGACGTCGTCGAGGCCGTGGCCGCGACGCTGCGCGTGGTCAGCGACGAGGAATGAGCTGGCCGGGCGTCGTCGCCCACTACCGCGACCGGCTGCCGGTCACCGACGCCACGCCGATCGTCACGCTGCTCGAGGGCGCCACGCCGCTGATCCCCGCGCCGGCGCTCGCCGCCGAGGTCGGGCGCCCCGTCTTCCTCAAGTTCGAGGGAGCCAACCCGACCGGCTCGTTCAAGGACCGGGGGATGACGCTGGCGGTGTCCAAGGCGCTCGAGACCGGGGCCCGGGCGATCGCCTGCGCGTCGACCGGCAACACGTCGGCGGCCGCCGCCGCATACGCGGCGCGGGCCGGCATCGACTGCATCGTGGTGCTGCCTGCCGGCAACGTGGCCCGCGGCAAGCTGGCGCAGGCTGTCGCGCACGGTGCCCGGATCGTCCCGGTCGCCGGCAACTTCGACGACGCGCTGGCGCTGGTGCTGGAGCTGACGGCCGTCCACCAGGTCGCGCTGGTCAACTCCCTCAACCCCTACCGGATCGACGGCCAGCAGACCGCGGCGTGGGAGGTGCTCGACGCGCTCGGCGGGCCCCCGGCGGTCCACGCCCTGCCGGTGGGCAACGCCGGCAACATCACCGCATACTGGAAGGGGTATCAGGCCGAGGGCTGCGCGCCGCAGATGTGGGGCTTCCAGGCCGCCGGGGCGGCGCCGCTCGTGCACGGCGAAGCGGTCGACCACCCCGAGACCGTGGCGACTGCGATCCGCATCGGCAACCCGGCGTCCTGGGACGGCGCCGTGGCGGCGCGGGACTCCTCGGGCGGGCGCATCGCCGCCGTGACCGACGAAGAGATCCTCGCCGCCTACCGCCAGGTGGCGGCGGGCGACGGCGTGTTCGCCGAGCCGGCGTCGGCCGCGGCGATCGCCGGGATACTCGCCCATGCGAACGACCTGCCCGACGGGCCGGTGGTGTGCACGCTCACCGGCCACGGCCTGAAAGACCCCGACACGGCACTCGGCACGTTCGGTGACATCGAGCCGGTCGAGCCCCACCTCGACGCCGTGCTCGAGCGGCTCGGCTGGTAGGTCAGCGGTCCTCGTCGGCCGGGAAGAACAGCAGCTGCGCCCGGGCCGCCGCCGCGTCGCCCGCGGCGGCGAGCACCGCGGCCCGGTGGCGGACGACGGCCGCGGCGATCTCCTCGGGCGCCTCCTGCACCAGCAAGCGCTTGCCGTCGATGAGCGTGATGACCGAGTCGGGTTTGGCCTCCACGGTCTCGATGAGGTCGGCGTTGACCACGAGCTCGGCGCCGCTGAGTCGGTGGACCAGGATCATCAGCCACCCCCGTCGGCCGGCGCCATGCCGCCTTGAGCGCGGATGCGCTGCCGCCTCGAGCGCGGATGCGCTGCCGCCTTGAGCGCGGATGCGCTGCCGCCTTGAACGCGGGACCGCCCGCCGGCGAGAGGGTGGGGGGCGGCGGGCGGTACCGGGCGGTCAGCGGCTGGGCTACCGCTTGAGGTTCACGAGATCTCCGAGCAACTCGTCGCTGGCGGTGATGATCCGGCTGTTCGCCTGGAAGCCCCGCTGGGCGATGATGAGGTTGGTGAACTCCAGGGCGAGGTCGACGTTGGACATCTCCAGCGTCCCGGCCGACACGAGGCCGCGGTTGCCGCTGCCCGGGCTGCCCACGATCGCCTCGCCGGAGTTCACGGAAGCGGCGAAGTTCGAGTTGCCGACCCGGGTGAGCCCGCCGGGGTTGTTGAACACCGCGGTGGCGACCTGGCCCATCACCTTCGTGTTCCCGTTGGAGAACTGACCGGTGATCGTGCCGTCGTCCGCGAACGCGAAGCTCCGCAGGAAGCCGATGGCGTTGCCGTCCTGGGCCAGCACCTCGGCGGTGGAGTTGCCGCCGAACTGCACGAGCGGGGCGTCGCCGTCGAGGCGGAGGTCGAATGCCAGCGGATCCGCGCCTGGCGGCGTGTAGCCGGAGAGGGAGATCGTCCCGGCGCTGGTCAGCGTGCCGGTGGTGTCGAAGGTCAGCGCCGCCGGGCTGGTCGTGAGGGCGTTGCCGTCGGCGGTGGCGGTGACGCTCCAGCTGTTCGACCCGGTCTTCTCGAAGCTCGCCACCAGATCCACCGGGTTGCCGAGCGAGTCGAACACGGTGACGCTGGTGGTCTGCACCGCGCCGACCGGGTCGTCGCTCGACAGGTTGCCGCCGATGTCGACGAAGCCCGTGGGCTCGGGCTCGATGACCTGGGAGACGGGGAGGGTGATCTGGCCGATCGCGGCATCGGTGTTGACGTTGCCCTGCGCGTCGGCGACCCAGCCGAGCACCTTCAGGCCGCCGGCGGCGACCAGCGTCCCGACCTCGTCGAAGTTGAAGGCGCCGGCCCTGGTGAAGAACTGCTGGCCGCCCTGGTCGAGGACGAAGAAGCCCTCCCCCTGCACGGCGAGGTCGGTGGCTCGCCCGGTCACCTGGCTGGCGCCCTGGGTGAACACGCCGTCGATCGAGGCGACCTGGGTGCCGAGGCCCACCGGCACGGCGTTGATGCCGCCCCGCTCGCCGCCCGATCCGGAGGCGCCCCGCACGATCTGGGCGAGTGCCTCCTGGAACGTGACCTGTGAGGCTTTGAAGCCGGGGGTGTTGACGTTGGCGATGTTGTGGCCAACGACGTCCATCATCGTCTGATGGGAACGGAGGCCGGACACTCCGGCGAACATCGAGCGCATCATGGGCGGGGACTCCTGTCGGGCGGCCCGTCCGTGGGGCGGCGCGGCGCCCCGTCCTGGGACGCCGTCGGATTCTTGGCGGTGCACCCGTCGGCAGGCCCACCGTCTGCTCAAGCGATCAGGTGAGGTGGATCTCGTAGGGCTTGTCGGCGGCCGGCGCCGGGACGACGACCGGGGTACGGAAGCTGGCCTGCTCGCGCGCCTCGTAGAGCGCGTCGAGCAGGACCGGGACCTCGGTGGAGCCGTGCTCGTGGCTCAGCACGACGGCGATCTCGCTCTCGAGGCGCACGACCCGGCTGCCGGCGAACGCGAGCGGCACGGCGTGCAGGAGCTTGGTCAGCCGGTCGATCACGCCGTCGACGCCATCCGCGGTGAGGCCGGGGAGGGTGGCGACGAACGTGGCCGTGTCGAGGCGGCCGACCTTGTCGACCTGGCGGAGCCCGGCGACGATCAGCGCCGCCGTGTGGCGCACCGCCTCGCGGTAGACGTCGGGGTCACCGGCGGACTGCACCTCCTCCAGCGCCGGCACGCGGATCATCAGCACGCCGTACGCCTCGCCGGTGCGGGCGAGGCGGTGGCCGGCATCCTCGATCAGTTCCACCATGCCGTGGACGTTGGGAAGCCCGGTGATCGAGTCCGTGGTCGACAGGATGTCGAGCTGGAGCTTCAGGGTGCCGATCTCGTTGCGGCAGGCGTCCAGCTCCTGCTGGAGCCCGGCGATGCGCGACAGCGCCATGTCGTGGGTCAGCCAGGGGGTGGGGGTGGTGGTCTCGGACATTCGGCCTCCCTCGGAGATGGATCTGCTTGCGCCGCGTCGAGGCGGCGACGGCACCTCCGTGTGACCGTACGAGCGTCCCGTCGACCGAGCCGGGGGCGGCTTTAGCGGTCCACTGCTTGATTTCTGCGTCGCCGGGCCGACGGGAGGCGCATGGCAACCCCTCGCGCCCCCGCGCCGCTCGCCCGGCTCGCCGACACGCTGTGGCTCGAGCGGCGGTTGCTCGAGTACCTGCTGTTCAAGCTCGTCGAGGCCAACCTCGTGCTCACCGCCGATGCCGCCCCGTTCGTCGAGCTGGCGATCGACGAGGTCGAGCAGGTCATGGGCAGGGTGCGGGAGGCGGAGCGGCACCGCCGCGAGGTCATCGGAGAGGTTGCGGCCGTGTGGGGGATGGCGCCTGACGAGGTCTCGCTGGAGTACCTCGCTGCGGCCGCCCCCGAGCCGCTGCGACCGGGGTTCCGGGAGCACCGCCAGGGCTTCATGGATCTCGTCGACCAGATCGAGCGGGTCACCCTCGAGAACCGCCGGCTGGCCGCGCTGAACCTGGAGACGATCCGCGCCACGCTGGGGCTGCTGCCGGGGACCGCCCCCGCCGGCTACGACGCAGGCGGCCGCCCGGCGGCTGCCGGCACCAACCCCACCACGCTCGACCGGGCGATCTGATGAGCGACATGGTGGGACTCCACGCGGCGCTGAGCGGCCTGCGCGCCGCCCAGGCGGGGATCGACACCGCCACCCACAACGTGGCGAACGTGTCGACGCCCGGGTACACGCGCCAGCGCGCCGATCTGGCCACCCGCGCCCCCTACGAGTCGGTGCACGGCCCGGCCGGGTCGGGCGTCGACGTCGCCGGGCTGAGCCGCGCCCGCGATGCCATGGCCGATGCCCGGGTCCGGTCCGGCGGGGCCGCACTCGGCGAAGCGGCCGCCCGGGCCGCCCTGCTCGCGGGGCTGGAAGCCGCGACCGGCGAGCCAGGCGGCGGGGTAGCGGCCGCGCTCGGTGAGATGTGGGCGGCGTTCGAGGAGCTGGCGCTCGACCCATCCTCGGCCCCCGCCCGCACCGCGACGCTGGCCACCCTCGACGGCCTCGCGTCGGAGGTGCGCCGACTCGCCGCCGCCTGGGACGCCCGCGGCGCCGAGGCCGCAGCGACGCTCGCCGCGCACGTCGACGAGGTCAACGCGCTGGCGGTGGAGGTCGCGGGGCTCAACGAGGCGATCGTCGCGGCCGCCGGCTCGGGCGCCCCGAACGACCTCGCCGATCGGCGCGACGCCGCCGTGGACCGGTTGTCCGAGCTGGTCGGCGCCACCGTCGTCGCCGGGCCCGGCAACGCAGTGCGGGTGAGCGTCGGCGGGCTCGCGCTCGTCGACGGCGTCCACGCCGGCCAGCTCGCCCTCGACCCGATCACCCATACGGTGCTCCATCCTTCGGGCGCCGCCGTCGAGGCGGGCGGCGCCGTCGGCGGCACGGCGTCGTTCCTCACCGACGATCTGCCCGCCCACCAGGCCGCACTCGACGCGTTCACGGTCGCGCTCGCCGATCAGCTCAATGCCGCCCACTCGGCCGGCTGGTCGTCGGCCACGACGCCGGGCGGCGATCTGTTCGCGTACGACCCGGCCCGGCCGGCTGCGTCGCTGGCGGCCGCGATCACCGACCCGTCGCAGCTCGCCACCGCCGCCACGCCGGGGCCACCGTTCCCCGTGTTCGACGGCGGCAACGCCGCCGCCCTCGCCGGGCTGCGCACCGCGCCGGCGCTGGGGGCGGAGACGCTCGACGGCGCCTGGCGGGCGGTCGTCACCGGCCTCGGTGCGGCGGCGGCCGGTGCCCGCCGCACCGCCGAATCTCACGACGCGCTCCATGCGGCGGCGGAGTTGGCACGGGCGGGCGCCCACGGCGTGTCGCTCGACGAGGAGATGGCCCACCTGTTGCGGTTCCAGCGCGCCTACGAAGCGGCCGCCCGCGTGATGACCGCCGTCGACGAGGCGCTGGAAGTGCTCGTCCGCCGGACCGGGCTGGTGGGGAGGTAGGCGTGCGCGTCCCCGGAGACCTCGCCCGGTTCCACGCCGGCCTCGCCCACCTGCATGCCCGGTTGGAAGGAGCGGAGGCGGCGCGGGAGCGGCTGGCCACCGGCAAGCGGTTCGCGGCGGTCAGCGAGGACGTGACCGCGGCGGGGCGGGCGATGGCGCTCCGCGCCGAGCTGCGGGTCCACGAGCAGTACGCGCGCAACGCGGCCGACGGCGCCGTCTGGGTCGACCTCGCCGACACCACCCTCCAGGACGTCGTCGGGCGCCTGCAGCGGGCCCGGGAGCTGGCCGTCCAGGGAGCGTCGTCGACCAACGCCGCCGCCCG
>JBFKDA010000173.1:0-6371 GCA_041619955.1 Acidimicrobiia bacterium
AGACCGGCGAACGCCGCCTTGCCGCCGGCGTGGTCGGCGACCCGGCCGGCAACCGGTGAGAGCAGTGCCCCGCCGATGGCGGTCACCGCGATCACCACGCCGAGCTGGGCACGGGTGATGCCGAACTCGTCGAGCAGGTAGGTGGCGAGCAGGCCGAGCGCCACCGTGAGGAAGGTCCCCGACGCCATGGCGGTGACCAGCAGTCCCCCGAACGCTGCCCGCCGGGCGGGGTGGGTCGCCAGCGGTGAGGTGGGCGCGGGCGCGCCAGCGGGCAGGTCCGGCCGGGGCATGCGGCGAGTATCGCAGGCTGCCGGCCCCGTAGGATCGCGCCATGGCCAAGCGCACGCCGTCGCCCGAGGCGCTGATCGCCCGGCTGGCGGCCAGCCCGAAGTACCGGGATCTGGCGGCGAGCACCATCCGGGACGTCGTGACGCGCGAGCACGGGCGCCACGACGCGTCCCGGTTCGAGGGCTTGGCCCGCCGCCGCCTCCATACGGTGCTGGCCCGCTACCTGCTCACCCGGCGGTTGGAACCGCTCGTGGCGGCCGTCGAGGCAAGCTTCGACGCGGGGGACGATGCGGTCCGCGCTGCGTGCGCGGCCGTGCTCGCCGGGCACAAGACCACCGCGATGCGCCTCCCCGTCGTGAGCGAGCTCTACGAGCGGCTGTTCGCCGTCACCGGGCCGCCGGCGATCGTCGCCGACCTGGCGTGCGGCGTCAACCCCTTCGCCTTCCGGTGGATGGGGCTCGACCGCACCACCACGTACCTGGCCCTCGACAACGACGCCGCCAACGTCGATGCCGTCGGCCGGTACTTCGCCTGCGAGGAGGTGGCCGGGGAGGCTCGCTGGCAGGACGTCCTGTGCGACGACCTGCCCGCATCCGACGTCGCCCTGCTCCTCCAGATGTTCCACTGCCTGGAGCTGCGCCGGCCCGGGGCGGCGCTGGAGCTGGTGGCCAGGGTGCCCGCCCGGTGGGTCGCGGTGAGCCACCCGACCGTGAACTTCCGCGGGCGGCCATACCGCCAGGCGGCCGACCACGAGCGACGCGTGGCCGAGCTCGCCGCCCGCGAGGGCTGGGCGGTCACGACGTTCGACGCAGGCCCCGAGCGGGTGCAGGTCGTGCGGAAGCAGGCGTGACCGCTCGTCGCGCGCCCTCGGAGCACGAGCGCTCGAAGCGCGGGCGGTTCCTCAAGCGCATCGCCGAGGTCACCCGCCTGTCGCGGCCCGACGCCGAGGCGCTGCTGCGGCTGCCACGCGGGGCGAGCGTCCGGGTCAACCACCTCGCGGGAGCGGCCGAGGCCGACATCGTGGCCGAGCTGCGCGCCCACGCCGAGCTGGCCGAGATCCCGTGGATCGCGGACGCGTTCCACGTCCTGTCGGCCAAGCGCGAGCTGGCCGCGGCTGACGTCGTCACGGAGGGACGCGCCTACATCCAGAACGCATCCAGCTTCGTGCCCGTGCTGGCGCTCGACGCCGGGCCCGGGCACGCCGTCCTCGACCTGTGCGCGGCGCCGGGTGGCAAGGCGTCGCACATCGCATCCCGCCTGCGCGGCGATGTGGAGCTGTGGGTGAACGACGCCAGCAAGCCGCGGGTCGCCAACATGACCGAGCTGCTCGCGACCTACGGGGTGGCGCCTGCCGCGATCACCGCCCACCCCGGGGAGTACGTCGACAAGTACGTGGACCGCAAGTTCGACCGCATCCTCGTCGACGCGCAGTGCACGGCGGAGGGCCGCGTCGACCTCAACGACCCGCGGGCGTTGCGGTTCTGGTCGCCGGGGAAGATCACCAAGTACAGCTGGCTCCAGAAGCGCATGGCCGCCGCCGCCTACCGGCTGCTGCGGCCCGGCGGCGTGCTCGTGTACGCCACGTGCACCTATGCGCCCGAGGAGAACGAAGAGGTGGTCGACCATCTCCTCCGCCGCTACGCCGACGCCGACGTCGAGCCGATCGGCGTCGACCTGCCCAACGGCCGGGCCGGGCTCGGGTCCTTCGGCGGCACGCGGTACGACGGCCGGGTGCGCCGGGCGACCCGGGTGATGCCCACCGAGTTCATGGAGGCGTTCTTCGTGGCCAGGATCCGCAAAGGGGAAGCGTGAGCGCCGCGCTCGTCCTCCCGGCCGGCGAGCTCGACCTGCCGGCGTTCCTGCCCGACGCCAGTTCCGGCGTGGTGCGCACGGTCACCGCCGCCGACGTGCGCGCCACCGGCACCCGCGCGCTGATGATGAACGTCTTCCATCTCATGCAGCGCCCCGGCTCGACGGTGGTCAAGGCGCTCGGCGGCCTGCACGGCATGGCCGGCTGGGACGGCCCGATCATCACCGACAGCGGCGGCTTCCAGGCGTACTCGGTGGCCGCACAGGACTCGAAGCGCGGATCGATCTCCGACAAGGGGCTCTCGTTCCGTTCCGAGGCCGGCCGGGTTTTCCGGCTCGACCCCGCCAAGAGCGTGCGCCTGCAGCTCGGGTTCGGGGCAGACGTGGTGACGTGCCTCGACCAGTGCACCGCGACCGACGCGCCCCGCGAGCAGCAGGAGCTGGCGGTGACGCGGACGATCCGCTGGGCGGCGGCCTGCCGGGCGGAGTTCGATCGTGGACTCGACGGGCGCGAGCACGACCGCCGTCCCCTGCTCATGGCGATCGTGCAGGGCGGGGGGCACCCGGACCTGCGCCGCCGCTGCGCCGAGGCACTGCTCGACATCGGCTTCGACCTCTACGGGTTCGGCGGATGGCCGCTCGGCCCTGACGGCGGCCTGCTGGCCGACGAGCTGGCGCTGGTGCGGGACCTCGTGCCCGCCGCGCTCCCGCTCCACGCGCTCGGGGTGGGCCACCCCACGTCGGTGGCGCGGTGCATCCGGATGGGGTACGGCCTCGCCGACAGCTCGCTGCCCACCAAGGACGCCCGGCGCGGGCGGCTGTATCTCTTCGAGGAAGGCGGCGGGGAGTCGTTCGGCCGCATCTACATCAACGACGAGCGGCATCGCCGCAGCCTGGACCCCATCGACCCCACCTGCGACTGCGCCGCCTGCACGACCACCACCCGAGGGTTCCTGCACCACCTGTTCGCCCTGCGCGACGGCAACGCGGGCCGGCTGGCGACGATCCACAACCTGCGGCACATGGCACGCGTGGTGGCCGCCGCGGCACGGTGACCGTGGACCCCGCCGACGTGGCCGCCGCGATGCTCGACTCGCGGCGCTACCGGGCTGTCGACCCCGGCTTCGTGCGGGCGATCGCAGCCGCCGAGGCGTCCAACCGGCCCGACCTCGCGGCGGCGATCAAGGCCACCAAGCGACGGCTCCATCAGGCGACCGGCGCCTTCTGGCGCAAGCGCCCTCGCTACCGGGCGTGGCTCACCGAGCTGGTCGATGCCTGGGAGACCGGCTCGGAGGCGGAGGTGCGTGCGGCGGCGGCCGGGATGATGCGTTGGCACGCCTCGACCGCCGAGCGGCTGCCGATCGTGGAGGCGTTCTACCGGCAGGCGTTCGCCGGCCTGGGCCCGGTCACGTCGGTCCTCGACCTCGGCTGCGGCCTCAACCCGCTGGCTGCGCCATGGATGGGTCTCGCCGCGGGAGCGCGCTATCACGCATGCGACGTCGACGGCGACATGGTTGGCTTCGTCGGCGACTGGCTGCGCCTCGCCGGGCTGGCGGGCGAGATCGGGACGTGCAACCTGCTCGGCGGCGCGCCCGACGTGGCTGCCGACGTCGTGCTCATGCTGAAGCTCGTCCCGTCGCTGGAGGCACACGACCCCGACGCGCCGGCGCGGCTGCTCGCCGGCGTCGCGGCGCCCGCGGTGGTGGTGAGCTACCCCACCGGCAACCTGAGCCCGGTCCGGTATGCGAGCTTCTCCCACGACCACCGCCTGATCGAGGAGGCTGCATCTGGGGGCTGGAGCGTGCGGAGCCACCGGTTCGCCAGCGAGGCGGTGTTCGTGCTCACCCGTTAGACGGGGTCACTGCGTCGGGTATCTTGCTGCCACCCGTCCGAGGAGCTCCACCGCATGCAGATCAGCCACACGTTCTCCGTCGACCGTCCCGTCGACGACGTCTGGACGTTCTTCCAGGACGTGCCTTCGGTCGCCCAGTGCCTGCCTGGCGCCGAGCTCACCGACGACAAGGGCGGTGGCGACTACGCCGGCAAGGTGACGGTGAAGCTCGGCCCGATGAGCGCGACGTTCGAGGGCGAGGCCCACGTCGAGCCGGACGAGGCCGCCAAGTCGGCGCACATCACGGGCAAGGGCGTCGACCGCCGCGGCGGCAGCCGCGGCCAGGTGAAGGTCGACTACGCCCTCACCGCCGAGGACGGCGGTACCAAGGTCGACGTCGACGCCGACGTCACGCTGTCGGGCGCGATCGCCCAGTTCGGCCGCACCGGGCTCGTCACCGAGATGTCGAACCGGCTGATCGGCGAGTTCGTCGCCTGCCTGGAACAGAAGCTGGCTGCCGAGACCGAGGAGGAGGCCGACGCCATCCAGGCGTCCGAGGTGCAGGGGATCTCGCTGTTCTTCGCGTCCCTCCTGGCCTGGATCAAGGCCAACATCCGCAAGGTCGCCGGCGCCGCCGGCGGGCTGGCGGTGGTCGCGCTCCTGAAGCGCAAGATGGGCCGTCGCAAGGGCTGAGCCACCGAGGGCCGCCTAGCGGTCGAACGGGTCCTCGCCGCCCTCGCCGGTCGACTCGCGCAGGAACCGCTCGATCTCGGCGGCGATCTCCTCGCCGGACGGCATCTCGCCCTGGGCGTCGGCGACGGCTTCGAGTTGCTCCACGTACTGGCGGGCCTGCGGCTGGCTCTCGAGGATCTCGTCGAGCTGCTCCCGCTGGCCGGCGGCCTCGTCGACGAGCCCACCCAGCGGGATCGGGACGCCGCAATGGCGGGCGACCCGCTCGACGAGGGTCACGACGCCGGCGTGGTACGTGCCGCCGACGTAGTGGGGCACCTGCGCCCAGAAGCCGACCGCCGGGATGCCCTGGTCGACCACGTAGCTCTCGACGATCGTCACGGCCGCGCCCGGCACCTCCAGCCTGCCCTCCGGGAGCTGCTCGTCCTCGGTGATCAGGTCGGCTCGCGACGCGGTGGTCAGGAGCCGCGTGGGCCGGGTGTGCGGCGCCGCCGACGGGATGCCCCCGAGCGACACCAGCTCCACCACGCCGAGCTTGGCGGTGAGGTCGGCCACCGAGCGGCCCAGCAGCTGCCAGTTCCAGTTGGGCTCGGTGCCGGTGAGCACCAGCAGGTCGCGGTCGCCGGCGCGCGCCCGGCGGAGCGTCAGCTCGGGCCATTCCACCGAGTCGGTGACGCCGCGCACGAACGTCACGGTCGGGCGGTTGACCCGGAAGTCGTACAGGGCGTCGGGGTCGAAGCGGGCGACGACGGCGCCATCGGCGGCGATGTGGTCGGCGGCCGCCGTGCCCACCATCCCGGCGTTGACCCAGCCGTCCAGCGACGCGATCAGGGCAGGTGCGACGAGGTCGCCGGGGTCGTCCAGCTCGTAGATGGCCATCGCGACGAGGGTACTGCTTGCGCCGCAACGTGCTCCCGGTGCGCGCAGCGCGTGGTCGGTGTAGGTTGGCGTCCATGGGTATGCGCCCCCCTGGGACCGTCCGGGCGCAGAGGAGGAAGGTTTCATGCGCAAACGCAGACTGTGGTTGATGGTGGCCGTCGTCGCGCTGGCCGCCGGGCTGCTGCCGAGCCCGGCGCTGGCCGGTGGCCACGGGTTCCAGACGAGCGACCCGGCGCTGCTCACGCCGATCGTCGGCGGCGCCAAGGTCACGCCGATCATCAGCGTGGGGGACACCGTCGACGGCGTGATGTTCGAGGGCATCCCCGACGGGGTCGGGCTGGCGCCCGACGACGACGGCGATCCTCAGTCGAAGGGGCGGCGCGGCCAGCGGCCGGCGACCGTCGACGTGTACGTGTCGCACGAGCAGAGCACGGTCCCGTTCCGCAGCGCGCGCGATTTCACCGACGCGTCGATCACCCGCTGGACGCTCGACACCCGCACCGGGCGGGTGCTGAGCGCCGAGGTGTCGATCCCGTCGAGCGACGGCTTCCTGCGGTTCTGCTCGTCGTACATGGGCACGCCCGCGGACGGCTTCGACACGCACGTGTTCTTCGCCAACGAGGAGACCAACGACATCGTGCCGGTGCCGGCCGGCGCCCCGTACGGACCCGACCCGGGCGTCCCGGCCGGTGAGCGCCAGGGCGGCTACGCGGTGGCGCTCGACACCGCCACCGGCGACTACGCGGTGATTCCCGGCATGGGCCGGCACAACCACGAGAACACCGTGGCCGTGCCCGGCTACGACGAGCTCGTGCTGCTGTCCGGTGACGACACGTTCACGGCGACGACGTCGCAGCTCTACCTGTACACCGCC
>JBFKDA010000174.1:0-6367 GCA_041619955.1 Acidimicrobiia bacterium
GCCGCCGAGCCGCACGTGCACCGCGCCGGGGGGCGGGTCGTCGCGTGCGACCGGCACGCCGTCGAGATCGAAGCCGAGCTCCTCGAGCAACGCGGCGTCGGCCGCCGGGTGCGAGCTGCGGACGCCGACGCCGGCCCCCGCAGCGGCGAGGCGGTGGAGGGTCCCGCTGACGTCAGGGCGGACGTCCGTCCACGCCCGGCGGTAGTGCTCCTCCCATGCGCCGTCCGACGCGCCGAGGTGCGCGGTGCCGTCCGACGCGGCCAACCGCGCTGTGCTGTCCGACGCGCCAAGGCGCGCTGTGTCGTTCGACGCGCTGATACGCGTCATGCGCGCCGCTGCCCGGGCGGCGGCGCCGAGCCCGTGGCGGCCGAGGATCAGCGTGTCGGCGTCGAACACCACTGGCGCACTGCCGGAGAGCAGGTCGAGGTCGGCGCGGTACCCGTCCTCGGACGTCGGCGCGGCCGGCGCGCCCGCCGCGGTGGCGGTCAGGCAGGACTCGGCGTGGGCCGGCGATGTGAACCGCCCCTCCGCCATCCCCCGCTCCAGGTAGTGGCGGAGCGGCTCCAGGCCGGCGGCGGCGACGTCGGGATGCTGCTCCAGGTACCACGCCACCGAGAACAGCGGGCCGGGATCGGCGCCGGCGCGCCATCCCTCCCGCACGTAGTGCTCCAGGGGATCGGCACCGGCCGCCTCCGGATGGGCGGCGAGGTACCAGCGGGTGTCGAAGAGCGGGTTGGGATTGCGGCCCGCCCGCCAGCCGGACTCGCGGTACGACGCCCACGGCTCGGGCCCGGCCACGTCCGGGTAGCGGGCGGCGTACCACTCGGGATGGAATAGCGCCCGGGCGTCGTCGTCGTGCTCGGCCGGGGATGTCGGCCCGGGCCGGAGCCGCCGCTTGAGCCACACCGCCGGCTTCGCGAGCCGCGGGTGCCGCCACGCCACCCGGCGGATCGCTTCGTACGCCCGGCGGGCGGTCCGGCGCGGCGCCGTCGCCACGTTGCGGGCCCGGTCGCGCAGCCAGAGGGCGGGGGCGAGTACCCGGCGGTAGCGGGCGACCAGCATGTACTGCTCGGCGAGCTGGCGCTCCAACTCGGTCAGGCGCTCCCGCTGGGCGGCGATGACCTCGTCGCGTTCGGCGACGAACATCCGCAGCGACCGCTCGGTGGCGTCCGGGTCCGGCCGGGTCACGGCAGCCGGTCGTGCCCGCGTTCCGACGCGACGAGCATCCCGCGGTAGTCGTGGGGAGCCTGGCGCCCGAGCACCTCCAGCGCGATGCGGAACCGCGCCGACGACTCGTCCCACGACGGCCACTTGGCCGCGGTCTCCAGCGCGGCTCGCCGCATGCGGGCCAGGCGGCGCTCGTCCTTGCGGAGCGTCCGCAGCGCCTCGACCACCGCAGCCTCGTCGCCCAGCTCGGCGACGAAGCCGTTGACCCCGTTGCGGAGATACTCCTCGTGACCGGTGACGTCCCACGACACCGCCGTCCCGCCGCAGTGGAACATCTCCAACGGTGGCCCGGCCATGCCCTCCACGTAGCTGAGCTTCACGAGCACGTCGCAGGACCGGTAGATGGCGGCGGTGGCGGTGACCGGCACCCGGCTGCGCACGTGGTCGACGCCGGCGACCTCGTCGACCGGGCTCGAGGTCAGCAGCCAGACCTCGTCGGCCTCCGCTTCCCGGGCGAGCTCGACGGTGCGGGGCACGTTCTTCATCGGCACGTCCACCGGGCCCTCGACGAGGACCCGGAGCTCACCGGGCACGCGGTCGGCGAGCGCCGGGCCGAGGTGGGAGAAGAGCCGCTTGTCGATGCCGTTGCGGACCACGAACGATGCCCGGTCGTGCTCGAGGGCGAGGAACCACTGGAGCCACGACGAGATCGTGACGACGGGCAGGCCGATTCCGTAGGTCTCGTCTGCGAGCCGGCGGACCTGCTCTTCCGACGGCGGGTAGAACCGCGACTCCACCGATTGCACGAAGTACGCGTAGTTGCGGGCGCGCACCTTCCACAGCTCGTAGACGGTGCGCCACCAGGTCGCCAGCGCCAGGTCGAACTCCTCGCCGGCGACCTCGTCGGCCCCGGCCACCCGCAGCCGTTCGTACGCGGGGTGCCATCCGGTCGACTCGGCGTGCGCCGGGAAGAAGGGCACCAGCGTCACCTCGTGCCCCTGCTCGACGGCGTGGAGCGCGTGTTGCAGGATGACGTAGGTGCCGCCGCTGATGTCCGTCGAGCCGATCAGGAACGCGATCTTCAGCGGGGGCGCGGCGTCGGTCTGGCCGAAGGTGGCGACGGGGGGGCGGAAGCGGCGGTAGTAGGCGTGGCCGAAGTCAGATGCGTCCATGTCGTCTCAGGAGGGGGAGTCCACGATAGGGCCCGCCAGCGCCGACCTGACGCCCACCACCGCGGGATGGCGGGCGAGGCCCGGCGGCCACCACTCGGTGGCCAGGTCCGGCGGCGGGTCGCCGTGCGCGGCGGCGTCGAGATGGCGGCGGACCACGGCGGCGATGCCGGTGCGGGGGTAGCGGCCGACGCGCCCGAAGTCCTCGTCGTGGTCCCGTGCGTACACCGCGGCAGCTGCGCCGGTGTGGGGGGCGCGCAGCAGCTCGTCGAGCGTGGCGGCCACTGCCGGCCGCAGGTCGTCGGCATCGAGGGCATATGCGTCGAGCACCTCGGCGATGGCCTCGGCGCCGAGGACGAGCCCGTCCTGGAAGCGGCTGGCGAGCATCCCGGCCGCGGGGTCGGCGGGCGGGCCGTGGCGCGGCTCGACCCGGCCCTCCGAGTTGCGCGTGTAGCCCGTGATGGGTGACTCCTGTCCGGTGAACAGGCGCTCGAGGGCGCCGACGAAGTGGTCGACCGCCGTGAGGTCGTGGCCGAGGTTGCCGTCGGGGCCGACGGCCTGCTTGCCGGCGTTGGCGAGTTGGGGGCTGAGGTAGGGCAGCAGTCCCAGGTACATGCCGTGGAATAGGCGGTCGGGGAACAGGGCCGCCAGGTTGTCCTGAATGGAGCCCCGCCAGCCGATGTCCGCCACGACCAGCACTTCCCGGTCGCCGAACCGGTCGCGCAGGTACTCGGTGACCCGGCTGCGCTGGAGCGCCAGCTCGGCGTTCACGACGGTCGCGACCGTCTTCTCGGCCAGGACGTCTCGCAGTGCTTCCGCTCCCAGGGGGTCATCCGGGGCGATCCCGGCTGCGGCCAGCAGCGGCCGATACGTGCCCGGCTCCAGGCCCAGCGAGTGCAGCAGCTCGGCTGGGCTCTGCTCCCGGTAGAAGTCCCAGAGGCGCTTCAACCGGTCGCTGTCCAGCGCCTCGACGGTGGCGCCGAACGTGGCCCGACGGCTCACCTCGAGGTGCTCGGCAGCTACGGCGGGGCCGGGCAGGTGTGGGGCCACCGCCTCGTGGACCCGCCGCAGCACCGCCCCCTCGCGGGTCAGGTAGAAGACGCGGTCGGTGCCGACTGTGCGGGCGCGCTCGATCGCGCCCGCGACGACCGCGGTGGGGAGCAGCGCGTAGCTCGTGCCCGCCCGCAGCGCCGCCACTCCGAGCGCACCGGGGTAGTCGGCCCACCGCCGGGGAGGCGCGGCCGCGAGCCCGGCGGCGACGTTGGCGGACCGCGACCGCAGCGCACTGCCGAGCGCGGCCGGGTCGAGGCGGCCGTGCAACGGGAACTCAGCGGACGACACCGGCGGCGGCACGATCACCGCATGCCCTCCCCCCCGGGTCTGCATGATGCCGTCGCCGTGCTCCGAGTCGCCGACGTGCAGGTGCCGGTCGGCGGCGACGCCGAGCTGGGCGCGAACCCGCTCGTGGAGCTGGCCGCCGGCCGCCTTGGAGACCCCCTGCTCGACCGACGTGACCACCGGCACGCCGTCGAGGTCGAGCCCGGCGGCGGCCGCCACCGGGCGGACCATGTCTTCTGGCATGTAGAAGTCGGTCACGACGGCCACCTGGGGGTGGGCGGCGCTCACCTTGGCGAACCACTCGCCGACGTCGGCGCGTACCGTGGTGTGCTCCGCTTCGCGGTCGACCTCGTAGGCGGCGGCGGCCGCGGCGAGCTCGTCGTCGGCCGCCCCGGTCAGCTCGGCCAGCACGGCGGCGAGCACCTCGGCGAGGTCGTACTCGCCCCAGCCGTGCTCGGTGGCCCGCGCGGTGGCGAGGCGGCTCTCCACCTCCAGCCGCTTGTCGTAGATCTCCCACTTGCCGGCTCCGGCGTCCTGCAAGGCGCGGGTGCCGGCCAGGTGGCGGCACGTGTCGAGCTTGGCGGCCTCGGGGGGGCGCCGCCGGGTGAGCAGCGTGTCCCACAGGTCGAAGGTCACCAGGTCGTAGTCGGCCAACGGCACCTCGGCGAGCGGCGTTGCACGGCGGTTGCCGTCGGCGGCGAGCAGCAGCAGCGGCGCCGCCGGTGCCGGCGGGTCGCCGGGAGGCAGGTCGAGCATCGCCCGCAGGGCGCGGGGCGACGGCGGACGGCCCTCGGCGGCGCCGGCCGTGACGTAGTGCGCGAACGGGTTGGTCGCGGCGGGGAGGTCGCCGTTGAAGGCGGTGTAGAACGCGGTGTCGAAGCCCGGTCGGGGGTCGCGCCCGGCGGCTGCGCCGGTGCTGACGTAATGCGCTACCGGGTCGGCCGCTCCGTACTTGCGCCGGTAGAACTCGGCGTCGACCAGGCCGGCGATGGCCTCCCGCGCCGGGCGGGCGGCGCGCCGGACCGCGCGGATCTCCTGGAGGCGCCACCACCGGCGGCGGGCGGCGGCCACGACGTCGCGAGCAGGGGTCGGCAGCCGCCGGACGGCCGCCTTGAGCACCGCCTTCGCCCCGCTCGATGCCGGCGGCGGGGGTGGTGGTGGCGGGGCAGCGATCGCGGGGGCCGGCGCAGTGGCGGCGTCCACTGCGCGGGCCTTCTCGACCGCCAGCAGCTCGGCGAGGTACACGTCGCGCTCCGGCCGCAGCCTGGCCACGTCGCTCTCCACGGCGGCCAGCCGGGTGTCCCGAGCCGCCAGCAGCTCGTTGCGCTCGTCGACCATCCGGGCCTGGGCAGCGATCGCCTCGTCGCGGGCGTCGATCAGCGCCTCCTGGGCGGCTATGGCCTCGTCACGGGCGTCGATCAGTCGGGCCTGGCTGGCGATCGTCTCCTCCCGGTCGGCGAGCAGGTCGCGCTGGCGGGCGATCTCGGCGTCGCGCGCCTCGATCATCCGGGTCTGGTCGCGGTGATGCTGCAGTCCCAGCTCGTGGCCGGCGCGGTGCTCGTAGTACGGGCGCCACCGCGCGAACTCGTCGCCGAGCAGGTACTCCCGCCCGGCGGTTCCCTTGGGCAGCACCACGCCCAGGCCGAAGTTGTGGTCGAACGCGAACGAGGGGTAGCGAGGTGCGATCTCCTCCGCCCAGTGGTCCGCGGAGCCGTAGCCGGACGAGGCGTTGACGTCGTGCATGAGCACGACGCCGTTCGGCGCGAGCTTCGGCAGCCAGGTCTCGAAGTCGTGCTGGGCGGCCTCGTAGCTGTGGAAGCCGTCGATGTGCAGCAGGTCGACCGAATCGTCGTCGATCCGGCCGAGGGCTTCGTCGAAGGTCATGCGATGGAGCACCACGTCGACACCCGGGTACAACTCCCCGAGGATGCGGGTGAACTGGTCGTAGACCTCCTCGCCGTAGAAGCCGGCATGTGGGTCGCCCTGCCAGGTGTCGACGGCGTGGCACTCGGTGGCGAGGCCGCCGTCCCGCACGGCCTGCACCATCGCGTAGAACGAGACCCCGTAGTGCGTGCCCAGCTCCACGAGCCGTCCGGGGCGGAGCCAGCGCACCAGGTCGTAGGCGAACCAGCGGTGGCCCGACCAGGGCGAGCTGGCCCGGTCCGGGTCGGCGAGGTCGCCGTCGAACCGCGAGTCGTGGATCTCCCAGGGCTGGGACGGGGAAGGGGAAGCTGCCATGAGCGGGGCCGCCGGGCGCCGGCGGGCCCGGATCATACCAGCGGGGCCTCCCGACTCACGAGGGCTGCGCCAGGGCTTCCTGCAGGCCCGGCCGGTAGTCGGGCAGCGGGTCGATGCCCCAGCGGTCGAGGCGTTCCGATGCCAGCGCCGAGTAGGCCGGGCGGGTCGCATCGCCGGGGAAGTCGGCGGCCACCGCCGGGTGCACGAGGCCGGGGTCGAGGCCGGCGAAGCGCATCGCGTCGCTCGCCAGCTCGAACCGGCTGACCGCCGGCTGATTGGCGAGGTGCAGCAGGCCGGTGGCCCCGGCCCGGATCGCGTCGAGCAGCGTGCGCGCGAGGTCGGACGCATTCGTCGGCGTGCTCACCTGATCGGTGGCGACCCGGACGGGCCCGCGCCTGGCGGCAGCGACGATCCGCGACGCAAAGCTGTGCGGCATCCCCGACTGCACCCACGCC
>JBFKDA010000175.1:0-6302 GCA_041619955.1 Acidimicrobiia bacterium
CTACCACATCATCACGTACGTGAGGATCGGCCCTGCCGGGGCGCTGCGGAACCCCGTCGCCGACCGGAAGTCCCACAGCTCGACCCAGTACCGAACCCCGTCGCTGCGGGTGAATTCGCCGGCGTAGCGCGGGAGGCGGGGGTCGTCGACGGCTGCGAGCCGGCCGTTGAGGCTGCGGCCCCGCAGCTCCGAGCCCACCCGCTGCGCCAGCGCCTCCGTCGCCTCCACCGGCACCGGCAGCTCGAAGTACGTGGCCTCGGCTCGCCGGGGCCGTCGCGATGCGACCTCGGCTTCGTCGTAGACCGGGTCGCGAAAGAACGACTGCCGGCTGCCGGGCGGCACCCACGGCTTGCCGGCCCCCAACCGCGACGCGCCGGCGCCGAGCCACTCCTCCACCCACCGCACCCGCGCCGGCGACAGCAGCTCCCCGAGCCCGGACACGACCAGGGCCACCGACTCGGCCATGTCCTCGTCCGGCGAGGTGGCGCCGTACGGCGTCGTGCCCGAAGGGTCGGGCAGGGACCACGCAGGTCGCAGCGGGTCCGACGAGGAGTTGCGCCACCCCACTGCCTCGGCGAAGTCGCGCACGATCAGCGAGCCGTCCCCGGTGTCGCTGATCTCGAGCCGGCCGTCGAGCACGGCGGCGACGTAGTCGGGGTTCAGCGTGTCGAACTGCGCGACGTGCGCCAGCTCGTGGCTGAGCACCCGGGCCAGGCCGAGCCGGGTGGTCCCGGCGCTCTCCTCCGTGAAGGTGCGGTCGACGAAGTACACGTCGGGCCCTCGGGCGAACGCCGCCGTGGCCGGGTGCAGGTTGGCCCCCCCGATGTTCGGCGCTCGCACCAGCATCCGCAGCGGGGCCTTGGCCAAGAGCTGGTCCGGCACCTCGGCCAATGCTCCGGCGATCAGCGCCAGCTCGTCGCCGACCGGCCTGGAGGTCGTCCCCACGAGGGTCACGTCGCCCTGGCGGCGCTCCCAGACGATGCCCTCGGGCTCGGGCACACCGACCGCGGCGAGCGCACCCGACGACGCCACCGGCTCACCGGCGCCGAGGGAGCAACCGCCGAGCAGCAGCATCCACGCCATCAGCACCGTGACGAGCCGGCCGGGCATGCCGGCCTTGATAGCAGCGGGGGAGCGCAACCTCGGGCATCACTAGCCTGCGCCGGGCACGCGAGGTTCGGGAGGATGGTGGAGAGATGAGCAAGGTGACCGTGGTGGGTGCCGGGAAGTACGGGTCGACGACCGCGGACCTCATCGCCCGGACCGACCTCGCCGACGAGGTCGTGATGGTCGACATCGTCGAGGGCCTGCCGCAGGGCCTGGCGCTCGACATGAACCAGTCGCGCCCGGTCCTCGGTCACCGGACCCCGGTGACGGGCGCCAACGACTACGACCCGACCGCCGGCAGCGACGTGGTGGTCATCACGGCGGGGCTGCCGCGCAAGCCGGGCATGAGCCGCATGGACCTGCTCGGCGTCAACGCCAAGATCGTCCGCGAGGTGACGAGCGAGATCGCCTCCCGCTCACCGGATGCCGTCCTCATCGTGGTGACGAACCCGCTCGACCAGATGACCACCCTGGCGGCCGAGGTTTCCGGGTTCCCCAAGCAGCGGGTGGTCGGACAGGCCGGGATCCTCGACAGCTCGCGGTTCGCGCACTTCATCGCCGAGCGCACCGGCGCCGATATCACCACCGTCGAGGCCCTCACGCTCGGCAGCCATGGCGAGACGATGGTGCCGATCCCGTCCCAGTGCCGCGTGGGCGGGCGCCCCCTCACCGAGGCGCTCGACGACGCCGCCATCGCCGAGCTGGTCGACCGTACCCGCAAGGGCGGGGCGGAGATCGTGGGCCTCCTCAAGACCGGGAGTGCGTACTACGCCCCGGCCGCGGCCGCGGCCAGCATGGCCGAGGCCGTGCTCAACGGTGCGGGTCGGGTGATGCCCGTGTGCGCGTGGGTCACCGGCCAGTACGGCATCGACGACGTCTACCTCGGTGTGCCTGCTCGCCTGGGCGCGGCCGGGGTCGAGGAGGTCGTCGAGCTGCCGCTGACGGACGACGAGCTGACTGGGCTCAAGGAGGCCGCGGTAGCGGTGCGGGCGAAGGTCGCTGAGCTCGACGACCTCGGGGACGACTAGCTAGCGACCGGCTGGCTCTCCAGCTCGGCCATCGATTCCTGGGCGGCGGCGCGCTGCTGGCGGGCTCGCCGCAGTGCTTCGAGCTCATCCCGGCGCTTGGCCCACAGCGCGATCGCACCGAGCAGCGCAAGCAGCAGGCCGAAGAAGGCGAGCATCATGCCCGAGGTGATCTGTGCGTCCTTGTACTGGGCCGAGGCGCCGCCGAGCTCGAACTGCTCCCGCAGCAGCGTCGTGCGGATGGCTCCGGCCGACAGCACCTGGATCATCCACGTGGTGGCCGCCGCCAGGATGAGGACCCGGTTCACGGCCAGCTCGGCCGGCGGGGCGAGCACGGCGGGGATGAACAGGCCGCCGAGCAGGATCAGCACCACCACCCAGAGGTCGAGCGTCTGACTGTCGTCCACGAACAGCGGCTTCACGACCGCCAGGTAGAGGATTGCGCCGACGACCAGCAGGATCGGGATCGTCGCGTAGCCGGCCGGGCCGCCGACCCGGCGGGCGACGAGGTCCCGGTAGACGAGAGCGATGACGAGCCCAGCGCCGAACGAGACCCCCAGCGCAGCCAGGGTGTTGAGGTTGACGTCGGAGGCTTCGGGCGACACGACAACGGCCAGGGCGACGCCGACCACCAGCACCGCCGCTGCCATCATCGCCCCGAAGTTCGGGATCCGGCGGTCGAACCGCTTCCAGGCCACCACCGAGAGCACCAGGAGCCCTGCCGACAGCACCGCCACCACGATGCCCTGGGTCAGCTCATAGCCCCGCAGCGACCACGGCTCGACGATGAACCGGTAGTCGGGCCGCATGCGGACGTACTCCCACAGCACCGACTGCATCGCCACCAAGCTGCCGGCGACCAGCATGGCGCGCGCCGGGTTCCGCCGCATGGCTGAGACGAAACCGCCCCAAAGACTCGACACGCGCTGCTCCCGTCCGTCGCCTGGCCGTCACTCTACCGGCTGGTGCGACCGCCGACCCGGCCGGTCAGCTCTCCGGGTAGTCGACGTCGAGGCCGGCGGCGGCCGTTGCGAACGCGTTGAGGGCGCCCTGGTTCATCATCAGCTTGGCGAGGTCACCCTGCACCTGCAGCTTGCCGGACATGAAGGCCATCTGGGTGTTGACGGTGCCCTTCGAGATGCCCTCGGCGGTCTCGTAGCCGTTGGTGATCGTGGCGTCGGGGCCGTCGAGGTCACCCTCGGCGATCTCCGCGTTCCCGCCCTGGATGTTCACGTAATAGTGGTACGGGTTGTCGTGGTGGGGCGCGTCCTTCACGACGAACTGGAGCCCCAGCTCGACGTTCGCGATGGCTGACTTGAAGCCCTCGTGGGCGTTGACGGTGTCGGCGAGGCCCTGGGTCCACTCCGGGGTCAGAAACTTGACAGACAAGGCGGGTCCTTTCGCATCGGGGACGGCCGCCGAGGGTAGTGCTGTCGGGCGGGCTGTCGAGAGTCGCGCCGGACGCTCAGCCGAGCAGCTGGCTCCGCAGCACGCCGAGCTGGCGACGAAGGGGCTCGGCCGCCGTCTCGGACAGCGGGGCGAGCGGCGCCCGGGACCGGCCCGGACGCAGCCCGGCGACCTCGGCCGCGAGCTTGATGCCGGCGAGGCCCCTGGTCTCGACGAGCTGGGTCAGGCGGGTGAGTCGCGCCTGGGCGTCGGCGGCGCGCGCCGCACCGCCTTTGCGGGCCGCGTCGACCACCTCCCGGACGAGGGTCGGCGCGTAGTTCGCGCTGGCGGTGATCGCCCCGTAGCCGCCGCCGGCCACGCTCAGGGACACGGCCGCCGAGCTGCCGGCGAAGATCCACGCCCCGTCCCCGACGGCGGTCGCCATCTGCTGGATCCGGACCGGCTGCCCGCCGGAGTCCTTGATGCCGACGATGCGGGCTTGGTGCCGGAGAAGGTCCACGGCCGCGTCGACCGGCAGCTCGTAGCCGGTGACACGCGGCACCGAGTACAGGAGCAGCGGGATGCGGTCGACGGCGGCGAGCCCGACGTAGAACGCGTGGACCGCCCCGTCGTCGCCCCGTATCAGCGAGGTGGGGGTGAGCACCAGTGCTGCGTCGGCACCGCCTTCGGTCGCCTCGGCCACGTGCTCCACCGCCTGGCGGATGGACTCGCCGGCCACCCCGCACAGCAGGAAGGGGTCGTCGCCCAACTCCTCCCGCGTGGCGACCAGCAGCTCGTGCCGCTCGCCGGGCCCGAGATACGGGCCCTCACCCGTCGATCCGGCGATCAGGAAGCCGCCCACCCCGCGCCCGGACAGGGTGGCGACGTTGTGGCGGTGGGCGTCGAGATCGAGGTCGCCGTGCTCGTCGAACGGGGTGACGAGCGCGGGCATCGTGTGAGGAGGGTTGCGCATGCGCCTCAAGCTACTCGCCGCCGGGAACGGTCCGTCAGCCGAGTCCGAACTCGCCGGCGACGGGCAGCCAGGCCGCCTGGCCGAAGGGCACCTGGCTGGGGAGCTGCGGAACAGGCCCGGGGTGTCGGTGCCGCTTGCCAGATTCCGGCCGCCGCCTGCGGCAGCCGGCTACCGCTGGCCGGCGAGCCTCCGGTTGGAGAGCTTCGCCTTGACGTAGTCGCGGTTGAGCATCGCGATGAAGTCGATCGAGATGCTCTTGGGGCAGGCCTTCTCGCACTCGCCGTGGTTGGTGCACGACCCGAAGAACTGCTCCATCACGTCCACCATCCCCTCCACCCGCTGGTAGCGCTCGGGCTGGCCTTGCGGCAGCAGGTTGAGGTGGGCGACCTTGGCGGAAGTGAACAGCTGGGCCGCGGAGTTGGGGCAGGCCGCCACGCAGGCGCCGCAGCCGATACAGGCGGCGGCCTCGAACGCGGTGTCGGCAGCCTCCTTGGGCACGAAGATCTCGTTGGCGTCGGGTGCAGAGCCGGTGGGGGCGGTGATGTAGCCGCCGGCCTCGACGATCCGGTCGAACGCCGACCGGTCGACGACGAGATCCTTGACGACCGGGAACGCGGCCGCCCGCCACGGTTCGATCACGATCAGGTCGCCGTCGGAGAACTTGCGCATGTGGAGCTGACAGGTGGCGGTGCCGAGCTGCGGGCCGTGCGCTTGGCCGTTGATCATCAGCCCGCACGAACCGCAGATCCCCTCCCGGCAGTCGTGGTCGAAGTGGATCGGCTCCTTGCCGTCGAGGACCAGGCGGTCGTTGACCACGTCGAGCATCTCGAGGAACGACATGTCCGGGCTGATGCCGGGCGCGTCGTACTCCTCGAACCCGCCGTGTGCCCCCGCGGTGGCCTGCCGCCACACCCGCAGCCGGACGTCCATTACTTGTAGCTCCTCTGGGTGAGCTGCACGTTCTCGAACTCGAGCTGCTCGGTGCGCCGCACCGGCTCGAAGTCGTCACCGGCGAACTCCCAGGCCGAGACGAACGCGAACTGGTCGTCGCGCCGCAGAGCCTCGCCGTCGGGTGTCTGGTACTCCTCGCGGTAGTGGGCGCCGCAGGACTCCTCGCGGTCGAGGGCGTCCCGGCACATCAGGTCGGCGAGCTCGAAGAAGTCGGCCACCCGCCCCGCCTTCTCCAGCGACATGTTCAGCGACTCGTTGACGCCGGCCACCCGCACGTCACGCCAGAACTCCTCCTCCAGCGCCGGGATCTCGCTCAGCGCCTTCTCGAGGCCGGCCTCGCTGCGGGACATGCCGCAGTGGTCGATCATGATCTTGCCCAGCTCGCGGTGGAACCAGTCGACGGTGCGGGTGCCCTTGATGGCGAGCAGCCGCGCGATCCGGTCCTGCACCGTCGCGGTCACCTCGCCGAACGCCTCGTGGTCGGTGGGCACCGGCTCGGTGTTGAGGAAGTCGGCGAGGTAGTCGCCGATCGTGTAGGGCAGCACGAAGTAGCCGTCCGCGAGGCCCTGCATGAGGGCGCTGGCCCCGAGCCGGTTGGCGCCGTGGTCCGAGAAGTTCGCCTCGCCGATCACGAAGAGCCCCGGCACGCTCGACATGAGGTTGTAGTCGACCCACAGCCCACCCATCGTGTAGTGGGGGGCCGGGTAGATCCGCATCGGCACCTCGTACGGGTTCTCGTCGGTGATGCGCTCGTACATCTCGAACAGGTTGCCGTAGCGCTCCTCGATCTTGTCGCGCCCCACCCGGGCGATGGCGTCGGCGAAGTCGAGGTAGACGCCGTTGCCGAGCGCCCCGACGCC
>JBFKDA010000176.1:0-6256 GCA_041619955.1 Acidimicrobiia bacterium
CCTCCAAGTCGATCTCGAAGGACGGCGGCCGGGGCGGCTACCGGGGCCTGGTGCGGGTGGAGGACGGCGCCACCAACGTGAAGTCGTTCGTGCGCTGCGACGCCCTCATCCTCGACGAGGACTCCCGCAGCGACACCTACCCGTACATGGAGATCGAGGAGGCCGACGCCGAGATCGGCCACGAGGCCACTATCTCCAAAGTTGGCGACGACCAGCTCTTCTACCTGATGAGCCGCGGCCTCACCGAGGAGGAGGCGACGGCGATGATCGTCGCCGGCTTCATCGAGCCGATCGTCAAGGAGCTGCCGATGGAGTACGCCGTCGAGCTCAACCGCCTCGTCGAGCTGCAGATGGAAGGCTCGGTGGGGTAGGGGGTCTCGGCACCGGTCCCGAGGACTCGGTATCGTCGCGGCCACCGCCGTGCTACCGCGCTGCCTGGCGCCTTCCCGTCCCATGTGCTCGTTTCGGGAGACCGGATTCACAATCGAGGTGAACGATGCCCCTATTCCTCCTCCTCGCCGACGACGACGCTTCGAGCGCCGCCACCCTGCTCCTCCAGATGGGTCCGACGGTCGACGAGCTGGTCGGCGCCGTCACCGATCTGGGCGGGCAGGTCCACGCGTTGGTGACGACGGCCGGCCCCTACAGCGTGGCGGGTCTCGTCACCCTTCCCGATGAGAAGGCGGCCGTCGCACTCCGCCTGGTGCACGCGAGCAGAGGCCGCACGCTCGACATGTATGCGGCGGTCTCGGTCGGTGACTTCGCAGGGGTGATCGACCATGCCAGGCGCATCACGGTCACCTCTCCTGCCAGCGGCGATCCGGAAGGGGAGTAGCGCATGCCGACGGAAGTCCAGGTTGCGATGGGCCAGCTCGCGCAGATGCGGGCAGAACGAGCTATGCGCGACGCCGCCGCGATGCCGGCGCCCGCATTCACGCCCTCGGCGGCGGATCTGGTTGCGCTCGCGGCACCGTCGCCGTCGCCGGCGTGGGCGAGCTTGACCGACCGGGAGAAGCAATCGGCACTGGATACCCTGCAGCGGGCGACGGGGTTACCGCTTGCCGCCGTTGCGCCCACCACCGAGATCGGGTTCGGTGCACCTCTCGGAGGGGAGCGACGAGGTACCCGCACGCAACTGCCGCTCGTGGCTCCCGAGCCGGCCTGGGGTGACAAGCCCCCGGGCACCGAGGCGCAGTTGGCCAAGGCGGCAGAGCGACTCGTCGGCGTCATGAACGATGCGTTCAAGGCACAGCTCACCGCGGCGGCCTATTTGAACTGGGTTCGGATGGCGCAGTACCCCTGGTGGTGGGGCCCCGTGTCCGGCGGGCTGGAGCAGGTCGAGGCCCTGCTGGCGAACGACCTGCGCGTCTACCAGGAGTCCTGGTTGCCGCCGGAGACCAAGCAGATCGCCGCGTCCAACATCTCCCGAGCAATGAATTGGGTTCGCGAGCAACGCGCAGCATCGGCCGCCAGGGCGGGGTCGGCTCCGGTTGCCCATTGATGTCCGGCGCGGCCGGTCGGCCGTTGGGGCCACCGGCCGAGTTCTTGACACCCCGCCGGGTCGAGGCGACCCTGGCCGGGTGACCGGCCGCCAGCCCGACAACCGCCCGCTCACCGCCGCCCGCCTCGACGCCACGCTCGCCGTGGTGCTGGTCGGGTACCGGTTTGTCGCCGCCGTGTGGCTGACGGTGCTCGCCGGCCTCGCCATCGCCAACGACGAGCCCCGGCTCGCCGTGGTCTGGGCGGCGATCGCCGCGGCGTGGGTGGGCGCAGTCGCCACCGGCGTCGCGGTGCGGCTGCAACCGCGGGTGCTGCTGGGCTGGCCGTGGCTGATTGCCGACCTGGCGCTCGGCCTGTTCGTCCTGGCGGCCCCGTTCCTCGACGGCGACACGACCGCAGTCAACTTCTCGGGCGGCTACCCGCTGTCGTCCGTGCTGCTGTGGACGTACGTGTGGGGCTGGCGCGGCGGTGCGCTCTCGGTGGCTGCCGCGGTGGCGCTCATCCTCGGCGCCGGCGACTACTCGGCCAACGGCAAGATCACCGCCAGCACGGTCTACGTCGTGGGAGCGGCGGTGGTGGCCTGGGGGCTCGAGGTGCTGCGCCGCAACGAAGGCGCCAGGATCGCCGCCGAGGAGGCGCTGGCGGCCGAGCGGGCCGAGCGAGTCCGCAGCGACGAGCGCGCCGAGATGGCGGCCCACCTCCACGACTCGGTGCTCCAGACGCTCGCGCTCATCCAGCGCCGAGCCGCTGACGCCGGCGAGGTCACGACCCTGGCGCGCCGCCAGGAGCGCGAGCTTCGCTCGTGGCTGTACGGCGAGCGGGCGGCCGCTGCCGAGTCGCTGGCGGCGGCCGTGGCAGTCGTGGCCGCCGAGGTCGAGGAGAGCTACCCGATCACCGTGGACGTCGTCACCGTCGGCGACCGCAGCCTCGATGACCGGGGCGCGGCACTGGTGGCCGCCACCCGGGAGGCGCTCATCAACGCTGCCAAGTGGTCCGGCGCCACCGAGGTCAGCGTGTACGCCGAGGCTGGCGCCGGCGGGCTGGCCGTGTTCGTGCGCGATCGCGGCGCCGGCTTCGACCCGGCCGGTGTCGACGGCAGCCGGCGCGGCATCGCCGACTCGATCGTCGGGCGCATGGAGCGCCACGGCGGCTCCGCTGCGATACGCTCGGCGCCGGGCCAGGGAACGGAGGTCGAGATGCGGATGGAGCAGGGATGAGGGTGCGGGTGTTCGTGGTCGACGACCACGAGCTGTTCCGGGCGGGCGTCAAGGCCGAGATCGGCGACGCCGTCGACCTGGTCGGCGACGCCGACGAGGTGGAGGCCGCCATCGAGCTGATCCGGGAGCGGGAGCCGGAGGTCGTGCTGCTGGACGTCCACATGCCGGGCGGGGGCGGCAAGGCCGTGCTGGAGGCGGTCCACCAAACCCACCCCGACGTCAGGTTCCTGGCGCTGTCCGTGTCCGACGCCCCGGAGGACGTGATCGGCGTCGTCCGGGCAGGCGCCCGTGGTTACGTCACGAAGACCATCTCCGCCCCGGATCTGGTCGACGCCATCCAGCGGGTGGCCGACGGCGACGCGGTGTTCTCTCCGAAGCTGGCCGGGTTCGTGCTGGACGCCTTCTCGTCGATTCCCATCGCCGACATCGACCCGGAGCTCGACTCGCTGACGCCCCGGGAGCGGGAGGTGCTGCAGCACATCGCCCGCGGCTACACCTACAAGGAAGTGGGGGAGCGGCTGTTCGTGTCGGTGAAGACGGTCGAGACGCACGTCTCCTCGGTGTTGCGCAAGCTGCAGCTCTCCAACCGCCACGAGCTGGCCCGCTGGGCCGCCGACCGCAAGCTCATCTGATATCGGCGGCCTCCCAGGCACACCCGCTCGCGAAACAAATCTGTGGCCTCGATGCAAGCGGAGCCCGCCGGCCCGGTTAAGGTGTGAGCACGGGCCGGAACGGCGTCATCGCCACCGGCTCGTGACAGGGGGTCGCAACCAGCGCCTGATCTCCACGACGGCGCTACGAGGGGGGGATAAGCCGAAGGACCCGCACGGTCAGTGCGGTGCTCGGTGTCTTCTTCGCCATGGCGTTTGCGCGCGGCGGCGTCGCCGGCACGTCGATGCTGCCACGTCAGCTCCTATCAACTTGGAGGAAAATCGCCATGGGTACCCAGGACGACACGAAGTCGAATATCGCTGCGACGATCTACAAGGAAGTCGAGCGCGTGCTCGGTGGCGGCGACCAGCTCTTCGCGATGCAGTTTCCGGCTACGCCCCTCAACTACCGAACGTACGCCTACGACACCAGCGACCGCAACAGCGTGCTCACGAGGCCCTACACGGTGGCCGAGGCCGAGTTCCGGCTGTCCGACCAGCTCTTCTCGGTGTCGCCGATCGTCCAGGCGCCGACCGGCGAGCGCCTGTCGGTGATCTACAACACGCTCATCAACAACTACATCCCGCGACTCGAGGAGATGGCGCCCTTCATCCGGGACCGCGCCGGGATGGCCGCGTTCCTGCTCGAGGAGTCCGACGAGAAGGACGAGGACGGCAGTCCGATGTCGAGGATCGAGCTGTCCAAGAAGCTGTACCGCGAGTACCTCGTGGCGAAGAACGCGTGGGACGAGAAGAAGAACGCGAAGTTCGACGAGTACCGGCAGGCCGACGACCTCGACGGCTATGCCCGCTGGCTCAGCTCCGAGGGGTTCGTCGAGCAGGAACGGCTCAACAACCTCCACAACGACGCGGTGGTGCGGGGCCACCTGCATGAGGTGCTCACCACCCTCGGCTACCTGAACGCCTCGTCGACGGCCGAGGAGCTCGAGGTCGCGAAGCAGCGGTTGCGCAACTCGGTGCGGATGTCCCTGGACGAGTCGATGCTCGTGTACCCGGTCCAGTTCCAGCCGAGCAACTGGTTCGAAGGCCTCAAGCCCAACCTGCATCCCGAGGACCTGACGATGGCCAAGGGCGTCATCGCCGACCAGCTGCGCGCCAAGCAGAAGGACATGCGACGTCTCCAGGCGCGGTACCGCCAGATCGAGCTGGCGAGCGTGGACCCGGAGGACATCGAGAAGCTCGAAGTCAAGGTGGCCGTGGCCAGGGACGAGCTCAAGGAGGCCGAGTCGGGGCTCATCGGGCAGTACGGCGACGCCGTGGTGACCGCCGCCCGGTGTTACTCGCAGGCGACGAAGGGCGGCAAGGTCGCCAGCAAGACGCTCGAGTTCAAGCAGCAGCTCATGGGGCTCGGCGTGATCGAGGACGAAGAGGACCCGCGGATCGAGCTGATCCGGGATGCGGTCGAGTCGATGAAGAAGACGTCCCAGGCCCAGGACGACATGATGAAGGCCTCGGAATCCCTGACGGCGTTGCGGGCCGCCAAGGCGAACGCCGAGGCACACGACCTGAGGTTCGAGAAGATCCAGATCACGTCGCAGATCGAAGATCTCCGGGCGGACATCGAGTACCTCACGGGTCTCGTCGCCGGAGTGGCGGTCCTCACCACCAAGGAGGCCGACCTCGACACGATGTCCAAGGCCGAGTTGCTGAAGCACGCAGCGACGGTCACGAACAACGGCGCCACCCCGCCGGTCAACAGCGAGATGACGAAGGCGGAGATCAAGCAGGCCATCGAGGACTTCGGCGGCAGTGTCGAGCTGCCCGTCCTGCCCACGACGCGGGAGAACACCGAAGCCGACGGCATGTTCATGGACGTCGTCATCAAGAGCAACGAGCTGGAGCAGTCGTCCGCGAAGGACTCGCAATCGACGTCCAGCACCACGAGCTGGAAGGTCAACCTGTGGTTCGGCTCCGCCAGTGGCTCGAGGTCGAGCTCGTCGGCGAGCAGCTCGCAGGAGGACCGCTTCATGTCGAAGGAGTTCGAGATGGGCTTTCGGGTGGCAAAGGTCACCTTCGACCGCGGCGGGTGGTTCAACCCGCAGCTCTTCCGGATGTCGCACGCCTTCTACCGGCTGGCCGACCTGCGCGCCGGCGCGGGGCTCAGCGTCCAGGACGTGCAGGACGCCACCGACCTCGACGCGCTGACCTCTTACCGGAACGGGAGCAAGAGCCTGAAGTACCAGCTTCCGGCCTATCCCACGGCGATGATCATCGCCAAGGACATCACGATCAAGATCAAGTCCAGCGAGTCGGAGTCGCGGAGCAACAAGAGTGCCATGGAGTCGTCGAGCTCGGCAGGCGGGGGTCTCTTCTGCTTCTCGGCTTCGTCGTCCTCGCAGAGCAAGTCGGCTGCCGAGAGCTCGTTCCACGGGCAGAAGGGTGAGTACTTCTACATCAAGATCCCGGGACCGCAGATACTGGGCTACTTCCTGCAGTTCGTGCCGGAAGACAACGCGGCGCCGTACCAGCCGATGTGGCAGGACGGGAAGGAGAGCGCGGCGGCAGAGGCGTTCCGCATGTTCGACGAGTTGAACAAGCCGAAGGCCCTCGGCACACCGCAGCAGCCGCGGGTCGCGGAACCGATCCGCAAGGCGGAACTCCCCACGACCGACGCATAGCAGCCGGGGGCTGCCCGGCGACCGGGTCCGGGCCGGCGGCCAGCGGGTCGCCGGCCCGGCCGCGTTCGTTACCGCTCCAGCCGGACGGTGAGCGTATGCCGCCGGCGTCAGAACCTGAAGTGCTTGATCTGCATTCCCTTGTCGGCGATGGTCTGCATCGCCGTCAGCCCGATGTCGAGGTGGATCGCCGCCCACTCCTCGGTGACCTGGGCGTCGCTGGCCTCGGTCTTCACGCCCTCCGGCGTGATCG
>JBFKDA010000177.1:0-6194 GCA_041619955.1 Acidimicrobiia bacterium
CGATCGGCGAGACGATCAGCGAGAAGGCCGGGGTCATCAACCTGTCGCTCGACGGCAGCATGATGCTGGCCGCGCTGGCAGGGTTCGTCGGGGCCTTCGAGACCGGATCGGTGTGGCTGGGCTTCCCGGCCGCGGCCGCGGTCGGGATGGCCGTGGCGCTGGTGGTGGCGTTCGCCTCCATCGAGCTGCGGCTCAACCAGGTGGCGGTGGGGTTCGTCCTGGTGCTGCTGTGCACCGAGCTGAGCGTGTTCCTCGGTGCCTCGTACGTGGGGCGCCAGCCGATCGGGGTGTCGCCGCTGGAGATCCCGCTGCTGTCGAGCATCCCCTTCTTCGGGCGGGTGCTGTTCGACCACAACCTCGTGGTGTACGCGGCGCTCGCCAGCGTGCTGGCCAGCTACGTCTTCATCTACCGGACCCGTAAGGGGCTGGAGCTGCAGGGGGTGGGCGAGCGGCCCGAGGCCGCCCACGCCCGGGGCGTCGCCGTCAACCGGGCCCGCTACCTGTACACCGCGATCGGCGGGGCGCTGGTCGGCATCGCCGGGGCGGCGTTCTCGCTCGACGTCAAGCTCGGCTGGTCCGACCGTCCGACCCGCAACCTGGGGTGGATCGCGCTGGCGATCGTCATCTTCGGCGGCTGGCACCCGTTCCGGGTGGCGGCCGGCGTGTTCCTGTTCGGGGCGCTCCAGGCCTTCGCGCTGAAGCTGCAACCCGAGTTCCCCAACCTCACCCAGGTGCTGCCGATCATCCCGTTCCCGGCGATGATCCTGGCGCTGGTGGTGGTGAACTGGCGGTCGCTGGTGCGGTGGCTCGACCGCTACCCGGCCTTACGGGCGATCCTCCGTTCGGACCCGCCGAGCGCGATCGGCACCCACTTCGAGGTGGACTAGGAGCGGGCGCCTAGAGCTGCTCCGGGGTCAGCACGTCGACCTCGGCGATCGCGCCGGGGTCGAAGTCCCTCGTGTTGTTGGTCACGAAGAAATCGGCACCGACGTGGACGGCAGTGGCGAGGTGGACCGCGTCGAGGGCGCGCCGCCGGTACGTCGTCCCCAGCCCGGTCGCCGCCTCCACGATCTCCCGACTGATAGCCGGCATTCGCGCCGACCGGGACCGCGATTCCCTCACGTCACGGCAAGGGTGAGCGGGTCCCACCAGTCGGTCAGCACGTCGAGCAGCGGACCGTCGGGTGCCGTGGCCGCGAACTCCTCGGCGAGCGCGGCCAGGCGCGGGCTGCGCTGCCGCAGCGCGCCGACGGTGACCGGCTCGCCGTTGCGCTCCTCGTCGTCCAGGAGGTAGCGCGCCACCGGGAGCATGCTGCTCCATGCGCCGAACGGGCCGGCGATCGGCCCGTCCCGCTGCGGCCACCGGCTGGCGACGAACGGGTTGAGCTCGGGCATCCGTTCGAGGCCGGCCATCAGCGCGTCGGCGCCGAGGTAGCGCACCGCAGGCACGTGGGCGATGACGATCGCCCCTGCGCACAGCACGCAGGGCTCGAGGCTCGTCCACAAGACGTGGCCGGCCAGGTCGTGGACGCCTGCCACCTGCGCCAGCGCCTCGGTCTCGGCGTGGCTCACCTTGCTGCCGGCCACGTCGGCGCCGGGCGCCAGGGGCTCGTACCAGCGGCTGCGCCCCTCGGCGACGGTCGATCCGTCGGCAGCGGTGAGCACCGCGCCCACCCCCACCGACCCCGACCGGTAGGACTCCCAGGCCAGTTCCAGGCAGCGCCGGAACGGACCGTCGAGGTTCTTCCACGCATCGAGCATCAGCCGACGTTACCGGTAGCCTCCGGGCATGGGCGGCGCCGACCCGGAACGCGTGCTCTTCCGCAGCGACCTCGTCGAGGTCGGCACGTTCCGCTGCCCGATCGGCCACCCCCGCTTCCCCGGCGGCGAGGTGACGAGCTGCGTGGCCGCCTTCCCCCACACCACCGTCGTCATCGAGCAGGACGGCGCCCCACCGGTGCTGGCCGACCCCAACGTGGTGGTGTTCTACAACCCCCGGCAGGCGTACGCCCGCTACGAGGTCGACGCGCGCGGCGACCTGTGCGACTGGATCGGCATCGCCCCCGAGGCCTTGCCCGAGGCCGCGAGCGGCCTCGGGGAGGAGGGCCGGCCGTTCCCGTTCACCCACGGGCCGACGCGGTCCGACGCGCTCCTCCGGCAGCGGGCGCTGGTGGGGGCGCTTCTCGACGGGAAGGCCGTGGACGCGCTCGGGGTGGAGGAAACGGTGATCGGGCTGCTCACCGGGCTCGCCGGCGAGGCTGCCGCGGTGGTCGGGGCCAAGACGCCGGCGCGGCGGGCGACGACGGAGCGGCTGCACCGCGACATCGTGGAGGACGCCCGGGCCCACCTCGCCAGGCACTACGCCGGGCCGCTGGCGCTCGCCGACGTCGCGGCGGCAGCCGGGGCCTCGCCCTACCACCTCAGCCGGCTGTTCCGGCGCCACACCGGCTTCACCGTCCACGGCTACCTCACCCAGCTCCGGCTCCGCGCCGCGCTCGACCTGGTGCCCGACCCCGACCTCCCGCTGGCCCGGCTGGCCGTCGACCTGGGTTTCGCCAGCCACAGCCACTTCACCGAGGCGTTCCGCCGCGCCTTCGGCTTCCCGCCCCGCCGAATGCGCAAGATCTCGAAAGCCTGACCCGGGCCCGGGCGGCACGCTGGAGCCTCCACACGGAAAGGGAGCCTCCATGCGATCGATCCTCCGCGCCGCCGTGATCGCGACCGCCGCGCTCACGCTGCTCGCCGCCGGCCTCGCGGCCGCCTCGCCGCCGTTCGTCGAGCCCGAGGCCGAGCTCGTGTCCCAGCTCGACGGGCAAGCCGACGGCGACATCTTCGGCTGGGTGGGCGCCGCGCTCGGCGACATCGACGGCGACGGCGCCGGCGACTTCGCCATCCCCGCGATCACCGACCCGTCGGGCGGTCCGGCCGCCGGCAAGCTGTACGTCTACTCCGGTGCGACTGGAACCGTCGTCCACACGATCGAGGGCGGCCCCAACGACCTGCTCGGCTACTCGGTGGATCTGGCGGGTGACGTCGACGCCGACGGCGTCGGCGACTACGTCGTGGGCGCGCCGGCGCCGGGCACCGGCAACCCGGGCCGGGTGCTGGTCGTGTCGGGTGCCGACCACTCGGTCATCCACGAGGTGGTCGCGGCCGGTCCGTCGTTCTTCGGCTCGGCGGTCGCCGGTGCCGGCGACCTCGACGGGGACGGCCACGCCGACTTCGCGGTCGGCGATCGCTTCGGGGGCTCGGCCGGCACGTTCTCGGCATATTCGGGCGCGGACGCGTCGCTGCTCTGGACCATCGGCGGCCTCGCCGCCGGCGACCAGCTCGGCTCGGCGGCGGGCCTCGTCGGCGACGTGGACGACGACGGCGTGCCCGACCTGTCGGTCGGCGCATTCCAGGCTGGCACCGGCGGGGCGGCGTACGTCGTGTCCGGTGCCGACGGCGCCGTGATCCACGTCCTCGAGCCCGTCGGCAACGCCAGCGTGTTCGGCCAGTTCTTCGCCTCCGGAGCCGGGGACGTCGACGACGACGGGGTCGGCGACGTGTTCGTCGCCGACTACAACCACAACGGCGGCGACGGGCAGGCGTACGTGTTCTCCGGCGCCACCGGCGCGCTGCTCCACCTGTTCACCGCCGGCGCTCCGGGGGAGGGCTTCGGTCCCGGCCGGGGCGTGGGCGACCTGAACGACGACGACCACGCCGACCTGATCATCGCCGCCTACACCTCCAGCGAGGGGGCGCCAAGTGCCGGGAAGGCCACGGTGTTCTCCGGCGCCGACGGGTCGGTGCTGCGGACGATCACGCACACCGTCGCCCAGGACGACTTCGGCGTCGACGCCCTGTCGGTCGGCGACGTCACCGGCGACGGCTTCCCCGACTTCCTGGTGACCGCCGCCGGACCGAGCTTCAACCTCGGCCTACCCGGCACCTCGTACGTGGTGGCCGGCATCGACCTGGAAGACGACGACGACGACCAGAGCGACGACCAGGGCGACGACCAGGGCGACGACGAGGACGACGACGAGGACCAGGACGACGAAGACGACGACTGATCGGCTCCGCCCCGGCCAGCCTCCCGGGCCCGCCTCAAGGCGGGCCCGGGGCGCGTCCGCCCGGTAGCCTGACCGCCGATGGACGCCGACCTCCCCGCCGGCCTCGACGAGGCGCTCGCCGCCTGCGCAGCCGCGCCGGAGGCGACGCTGCTGGCCGGCGGCACCGACGTGATGGTGGAGGTCAACTTCGGCCACCTCCGCCCCAGCCATGTCATCGGCCTGCGGCGGGTCGAGGAGCTGAAGGCCTGGGACGGCACCCGCATCGGCGCCGGCGTCACCTACGCCCGCATGGAGCGCGGGCCGTGGCCGGCGCTCGCCCAGCTCGCCCGCACCGTCGGCTCGCCCCAGATCCGCAACGCCGGGACCCTGGGCGGCAACCTGGGCACCGCCAGCCCGGCCGGCGACGCGCTGCCGTTCCTCGCCGCGCTCGACGCCGGCATCGAGGTCCGCTCGGCCGGCGGCGGCTCCCGCACGGTTCCCTTCGTGGACTTCATGACCGGCGTCAAGCGCAACTCGCTGCAGCCGGGTGAGGTGATCCTCGCGGCCGTCCTGCCGGAAGAGCCGCTCGGCTGGCCGCAGGCGTTCGCCAAGATCGGGGTGCGGAACGCCATGGTGATCTCCACCGTCTCCGTGTGCGTGTTCCGGGCACCGGGCGGCGAGACCCGGGTGGCGCTCGGCGCCGTCGGGCCCACGATGATCCGCCCCACCCGGGCCGAGCAGATGATCTCCGCCGAGCCTCGGCCGTCGGAGGCGGCGCTGGCGGAGTTCGCCCGCCTCGTCGCCGAGGAGGTGCGGCCGATCACCGACCATCGCTCGACCGAGCAGTACCGGCGCCACGCCTCCGGGGTGCTTGCCCGCCGGGCGCTGGAGCGGTGCCTCCGCTGATGCAGCTCGACCTCACCGTCAACGGCGTGTCGCGCCAGGCCACGGTCGCCGGGCCTGCCAGCCTGCTCGACGTCCTGCGCGACGAGCTGGACCTCCCGGGTTCGAAGGGCGCCTGCGAGCAGGGCGAGTGTGGGTCGTGCAGCGTGGTGCTCGACGGCGAGCTGGTGTGCTCGTGCCTGGTGATGGCCGCCGACTGCGCCGGCAGCGAGGTGGTCACCGTGGAGGGGCTGACGACCGGCGACCAGCTCCACCCGGTGCAGCAGGCGCTGATCGACGCCGGGGGCGTGCAATGCGGCTTCTGCACCCCGGGCTTCGCGGTGGCCGCCGCCCACTACCTCGAGACGCACCCCGACCCCACCCCCGACGAGATCCGGGAGGCGCTGGCCGGCAACGTCTGCCGCTGCACGGGGTACGGGGCGATCCTGCGGGCGCTGACCGGGCTGACCGGATGACCACGACGCCCGTCGAGACCCGGGTCCGCGGCGGGATCGGCGAGTCCGTGGCCCGCGCCGACGGCGTGCCCAAAGTCACGGGCGACTTCGCGTTCGCCTCCGACCTCTACGCCGACGGGATGCTATGGGGAGCCACCCGCCACGCCTTCCACGCGCATGCTCGCATCACCCGGCTCGACGTGGCGCCCGCGCTCGCAATGGCCGGGGTGCGGGCGGTGCTCACCCAGGACGACGTACCCGGCGCCAAGCTGTTCGGCCAGGAGCACGCCGACCAGCCGGTGCTGGCCGATGGCGAGGTCCGGTACTGGGGCGAGCCGGTGGCGGTGGTGGCGGCCGACGACCCGGACACCGCCCGCCGCGCCGCCGAGGCGATCGTCGTCGACTACGAGCCGCTGGAGCCGCTCGTCGATCCCGAGGAGGCGCTGGCGCGGGACGAGGTCCTCCGCCGGGTCCGCATCCGCCGCGGCGACCCGGCCGCCACCGGGGAGGTCGTGATCGAGGGCTACTACGAGGTCGGCCAGCAGGACCAGGCGCCGCTCGGGACCGAAGCGGGGCTGGCGATCCCCGACGGTGAGGGCGGGCTCGACCTGTACGTGACGTCGCAGTGGACCCACGTCGACCACCGCCAGATCGTCGCCTGCCTCGACGTCGCGCCCGACCAGGTCCGCCAGCACCCCACCGGCATCGGCGGGGCGTTCGGGGCGCGCGAGGACATGAGCGTCCACGTCCACCTCTGCCTGCTGGCGCAGCGCACCGGCCGGCCCGTGAAGATGGTCTACGACCGGGCGGAGAGCTTCGTC
>JBFKDA010000178.1:0-6167 GCA_041619955.1 Acidimicrobiia bacterium
ACGCTCGCCACGGGCAACCCACGCGACTTCCCGATGCGCGACGTCCACGTGGAGCACTGGCCGGTCGGGACGCCCGGTCCACACGCGCCGTAGCCAGTCGCAGGCTTGCCCCCCTTCTCCCCGAGGCTGCGCCTCGGGGTACGTCCCCCAGCGGGGGAAGAGAAGAGCGCAGCGGGGCGCCGGCCAGTCCTCCAGCGGGCGACGAGAAGGGAACGGCAGGCCCCCTGCGCGCTTCTAAGGTCCCGGCGATGCGCTTCGTCTTGCCGCTGCTCGCCGTGCTGCTGATGGGTGCCGGGCCGGCAGAGACCATCGGCGGCTTCGACCCGGCGACGGGGGAGTGGTACCTCACCGACGGGGTCGGCACCACGACCAGCTTCTACTTCGGCAACCCCGGCGACGTGCCGTTCGTCGGCGATTGGGATTGCGACGGGGTCGACACCCCGGGCCTCTACCGCCGGTCCGACGGGTTCGCCTACCTCCGCAACTCGAATACCCAGGGCGTGGCCGACGTGGAGTTCTTCTTCGGCAACCCGGGCGACCTGCCGGTCGCCGGCGACTGGGACGGCGACGGCTGCGACACGGTCTCCGTGTACCGCCCGGCCGAGAGCCGGTTCTTCGTCCACGACGCCCTCGGCGCCGATGGGGGCGGGTTGGGGGCGGCCGCCCGCGACTTCGTCTTCGGGGACCCGGGCGACGAGCCGTTCGCGGCCGACCTGGACGGGGACGGCATCGACGAGGTGGCGCTGCACCGCGACCGCACCGGGCTCGTCTACTACCGCACCGCGCTCGACGCCGGTCCGGCCGACGCCAGCTTCGTCTACGGCGACCCGGCCGACCGCGTCCTCGCGGCCGACTGGACCGGCGACGGCACCGCAACCGTGGGTGCCTACCGACCCGGCCGCGGCCGCTGGTACCTGCGCCACTCCAACGCAGCCGGTCTGGCCGACGAGACGGTCGCCTACGGCGCAGCCGGCTGGCTGCCGGTGGCCGGCCGGTTCGGGCTCGACGCGGCCGACCCAGGCCGCGGGACGCTCGTCATCAGCGGTACCGGCGACGTGAACACGTCGCCGGGCTACGGCCCGGACCCGGGCCGCGGCCACGCCCACGCCTGGACCGGGGTCGGCGACCTGTTCCGGGACGACGACCTCACCGTGGTGAACCTCGAGTGCGTACCGTCCCGCCTCGGCAGCCCCTGGCCGAAGACGTTCACCTTCCGGTGCCCGCTGGAGTCGCTCGGCCCGATGCGGGATGCCGGCGTCGACGTCGTCAGCCAGGCCAACAACCATGCCGTCGACTACGGCCACTCGGCGTTGCTCGACGGGCTGCGCAACCTCGCCGCAGCCGGCCTCGCGGCGGTGGGCGCGGGCGCGGACGCAGCCGAGGCCTACGCGCCGCACGTGGTGACCGTCGACGGGTGGCGGGTGGCGGTGCTGGCCTTCACGTCGGTGATCTCGGCGCCCTCGTGGATCGCCGGCCCGTCGTCGCCCGGCCAGGCCGGCGGGAAGGGCCTCGCCGACATCACCGCTGCGGTGCGGGCGGCCGCCGCCGAGGCCGACGTGGTGGTCGTGACCGTCCACTGGGGCATCGAGCGCGACCTCTTGCCGCGAGCCGCCGACGTCGCCCGGGGCCGGGCGCTGGTCGACGCCGGCGCCGACGTCGTGTTCGGCCACCACCCGCACCGGGTGCAGCCGCTCGAGTGGTACCGGGGCCGGCCGATCTTCTGGTCGCTCGGCAACTTCGTCTGGTCGAACCACTCGCCGGACGGCAACCGGGTGGGCATCGCCGACGTCGTGATCACCCCCGACGGCCGCTACTTCGCCCGCCAGCTGCGCGGGCTCATCGTCGGCTCCGGCCACCCGGTGCTGCTGGACTAGGGCCGGGCGTCTGCTGGACTGGCGGCGATGATGTTGCGAGCGCTCGCGGTGCTGGGGCTGGTCGTCGGTATCGCCGCCCCGGCGGCGGCGGCCGACACCACGGGCACCGTCGACCCGGCCACCGGGCAGTGGACGCTGCGGGACGGGACCGGCCGGGTGAGCGCCTTCTTCTACGGCAACCCCGGCGACCTCCCCTTCCTGGGCGACTGGGACTGCGACGGCGTCGACACGCCCGGCCTGTACCGCCAATCCGACGGGTTCGCGTACCTGCGAAACAGCAACGACTCGGGCGTCGCCGACGTCCGGTTCTTCTTCGGCAACCCCGGCGACGTGCCCGTGGCCGGCGACTGGGACGGCGACGGCTGCGACACGCTGTCGGTGTACCGCCCGTCCGAGAGCCGGTTCTTCGTCATCGACCGGCTCGGGCGGGACGAGGGCGGGCTCGGCGCCGCCGAGCGGGAGTTCGAGTTCGGCAACCCGGGCGACGCCCCGTTCGTGGGCGACTTCGACGGCGACGGGGACGACGAGGTCGGCCTGCGGCGGGAGTCCACCGGGTTCGCCTACCTGCGGTTCACGACCACCACCGGCATCGCCGACCGTGCGTTCTTCTACGGCAACCCCGGCGACCAGGTGGTGGCCGGCGACTGGGACGGCGACGGCGACGCCAGCGTCGGCATCCACCGCGGCGCCAGCCGCCGGTTCTTCCTCAACAACGCCAACGCCGCCACGGTCGCCGACATCGAAGTGGCGGGCGGCCGCTGCGGCCACCTGCCGGTCGCCGGCGACGTCGGGGCGCTGGCGGCCGATGCCGGCGCGGCGCTGGCGACGTTCGCATCAGGCTTCTCCTCGCCGCTGTTCCTCGACGCCCCGGCCGGCGACGGCCGCGTGTTCGTGGTGCAGCGCGACGGCCGGGTGGAGGTGGTGGCGGGCTGCCCGCAGGTGCGGTCGACGTTCCTGGACATCCGCGACCGCGTGCTCAGCGGCGGTGAGCGCGGCCTCCTCGGACTGGCCTTCCACCCCGGCTTCGCGACCAACGGGCGCTTCTTCGCCAACTACACGGACGGCTCGGGTGCGTCGGTGGTGGCCGAGTTCCCCGGCGGCCGCGTGCTGCTGCGGGTACCCCAGCCGGCCTCGAACCACAACGGCGGGATGCTGGCGTTCGGCGCCGACGGGTACCTCTACGTGGGCATGGGCGACGGCGGGGGCGGCGGCGACCCGTTCGGCAACGGCCAGGACCCGCACACGCTGCTCGGCACGATCCTGCGCATCGACGTCGACGGTGCCGTGCCCTATGCGATCCCGCCCGGCAACCCGTTCGCCGGCGGCGGCGGGGCGCCGGAGGTGTGGGCGTACGGGCTGCGGAACCCGTGGCGGTTCTCGTTCGACGGCGCGCGGTTGTACGTGGGCGACGTCGGCCAGAACGCGAGGGAGGAGGTCGACCTGCTGGGGCCGGGCGACGCGGGTGCCAACCTCGGCTGGCCGATCCGGGAGGGCAACTGCTGCTACCCGACGGGCGGCTCCTGCCGGTCGGCAGGCCTGCATGCCCCGCTGCTCGAGTACCCGCACCCGCAGGGCTGCTCGGTCACCGGCGGTTACGTCTACCGGGGGACGGCGGTCCCCAGCCTGGCCGGCCGGTACCTGTTCGGCGACTTCTGCGGCGGCTGGGTCCGCAGCGTGGCCGCCGCCCCGGCCGCTGCCGGGCCGCAGGTCGCCCTCTTCGACGGGCTCGGCCCGATCGCCTCGTTCGGCACCGACGGGCACGGCGAGCTGTACGTGGTGACACTCGACGGACGTATCCGGACGGTGGTGCCGGGCGCGTGACGCGGCGACCTGGTTGACTGCCGGCCATGCGCTACCTCACCGACACCCAGCGGGCCGCCTTCGACCGGGACGGGTTCCTGGTGATCGAAGGCTTCGCCGACAAGACCGCCTGCGACCGGCTGCGGGCCCGGGCGGCCGAGCTGGTGGCGGCTTTCGAGCCCGGCGACGTGCGGTCGGTGTTCAGCACGCTCGATCCGCAGCAGTCCCGCGACGACTACTTCCTCGACTCGGGCGACAAGGTCCGGTTTTTCTTCGAGGAGGAGGCGTTCGACGAGACGGGCGAGCTGCGCCAGCCCAAAGAGCTGTCGATCAACAAGATCGGCCACGCCATGCACGACCTCGACCCCGCGTTCGCCGAGTTCTCCCGCACCCCGGAGCTGGCGGCGGTCGCCGCCGACCTCGGCTTCGACCGGCCGCTGCTCCTCCAGTCGATGTACATCTTCAAACAGCCCCGCATCGGCGGCGAGGTCGACCTCCACCAGGACGCCACGTTCCTCTACACGGAGCCGGTGACCGTGCGGGGCTTCTGGTTCGCGCTCGAGGACGCCACTGAGGCGAACGGCTGCATGTGGGCGCTGCCGAGCGGCCACCTGCTCGGCCTGCGGGAGCGCTACGTGGTCCGCGAGCGCGCCGCCGTTTTTGAGCAGGTCGACGACGTGACGTGGGACACCGACCGCCTGGTGCCGCTGGAGGCCGAGCAGGGAACGCTGGTGCTGATCCACGGCTTGCTGCCGCACTGGTCGGCGCCCAACCGCAGCGACCGCTCCCGCCACGCCTACACGATCCACGCCATCGACGGCGCCGCCCAATACCCGGCTGACAACTGGCTGCGCCGGGCCGCCGGCCTGCCGATGCGGGGCTTCGCCTAGCGCGAACCCGGGCGCCGAGAACGCGAAAACTCGCGACTATCCGCCGGTCGCGCCAACGGCTACGTTGCGCGCGAGCTGGGCCACATCGGGCCAGACCGAGGAGGAATACCTGATGCCCAAACTGCGGGCGCTTCTGTTCGTGCTCGTCCTCGCCGTCACCAGCCTGCCGGCGGTCGCCGCCGCCGGCCCGGCCGCGTGCGACACCAGGGTCAACAACACCATCGCCAAGCTGCTGGAGTGCGTCACGATCGACGGCGTACGCGAGCACCAGGCCGCGTTCCAGGCGATCGCCGACGCCAACGGGGGCATCCGCACGTCCGGGACGCCGGGGTACGACCTGTCGGCCGAGTACGTGGCCCAGCGCCTCGAGGCCGCCGGGTACGACGTCACCGTGCAGGACTTCCAGTTCCAGACCTTCATCTCGCTGTCGCCGGCGATCCTGGAACAGGTCTCCCCGCCCCCGGCCGGCCCGTTGGTGAACAACATCATGTCCTACTCGGGCAGCGGCGACGTCACTGCCTCGGTGAGCACCGTGTCGCCGATCACCGGCTGCAACAGCACCGACTTCGCCGGGTTCCCGGTGGGCGACATCGCGCTGATCAGCCGCGGTGCCTGCACGTTCGCGATCAAGGCCACCAATGCGTTCAACGCCGGCGCGTCGGGCGTGGTCATCTACAACAACATCCCCGGCACGCTCAACGGCACGCTCGGCAACGGCTTCACGCTGGACATCGGCGTGACCGCCGTCACCCTGTCGTTGGGCCAGCAGCTCGCCTCGACCCCCGGGTTGGTGATGCGGCTGAAGACCGACACGTTCCGCGGCATCGCCACCACGTCCAACGTCCTCGCCGAGTCCACCGGCGGCAACCCCGACAACGTCGTCATGGCCGGCGCCCACCTCGACTCGGTCAACGCCGGGCCGGGCATCCAGGACAACGGCTCAGGCAGCGCCGCCCTGTTGGAGGTCGCCGAGCAGATGGCCAAGGTGAAGCCGAAGAACAAGGTGCGCTTCGCCTGGTGGGGCGCCGAGGAGGCCAGCCTCGTCGGGTCGACGTTCTACGTGAACGGCCTGTCGCAGGCCGATCGGGACCGCATCGCGCTGTACCTGAACTTCGACATGATCGGCTCGCCGAACTTCGTGTACTTCATCTACGACGGCGACGACTCCGACGCGGTCGGCGCCGGGCCCGGCCCGGCCGGCTCGGCCGCGATCGAGAAGCTGTTCGAGCAGTTCTACTCGTCGCGCGGCCTGCCGTTCAAGGGCACCGATTTCTCGGGCCGGTCCGACTACGGGCCGTTCATCGCGATCGGCATCCCGGCCGGTGGTCTGTTCACCGGCGCGGAGGGCATCAAGACGGCAGCCGAGGCGGCCATCTGGGGCGGCACCGCCGGCCTCCAGTACGACCCGTGCTACCACCTGGCGTGCGACACGTTCGCCAACGTCAGCCTGCAGGCCCTCGACGTCAACTCGGACGCCGTCGCCGCGTCGGTGCTGACGTACGCGATGAACACGTCCACGGTCAACGGCGTGAAGGGCAAGGGCAACTTCCAGGTCCACAACGTGGACCTGCACCCCCAGCCCACGAGCTGAGCAGCGAGGTTG
>JBFKDA010000179.1:0-6158 GCA_041619955.1 Acidimicrobiia bacterium
ATCCCGGTGAGCCGGGCATCCCAGGTGTCACCGTGAACCTCGACGGGCCCGGCGGCCCGCAGAGCGCGGTGACCGATGCCGGCGGGCTGTACCTGTTCGCGGGCCTCGCGGCCGGCGACTACACCGTCACGGTCGACACCATTACGGTGCCGCCCGGCCACGCCCCCTCGACGCCGACGTCCGTCGCCCACACGCTGGCGGCCGGCGAGGACTTCCTCGACGCCGACTTCGGGTTCCTCCCGCTCGGCGCCATCGGCGACTTCGTCTGGAACGACCTCGACGCCGACGGCGTCCAGGATCCGGGCGAGCCGGGCATCCCGAACGTCACGGTCGAGCTGGCCGGCCCCGGCGCCCCGCAGACGACGACCACCGACGCCAACGGCCTGTACCTGTTCGACGGCTTGGCCGCCGGCGACTACACCGTCACGGTGACGACGCCAGCCGGCGGGTGGGTGGCGACGACGCCGACCACGGTCGACCACACCCTCGGCATCGGTGAGGACTTCCTCGACGCCGACTTCGGCTTCCGCCAGCTCATCGATCTCGAGCTGGACAAGTCGGTCGACCCGGCGTCCGTGCTCGTCGGTGAGCAGACCACCTTCACGGTGACGGTGGAGAACGCCGGACCGATCACGGCCACCGGCGTGCAGGTCGCCGACGCGCTGCCCGCCGGATTGACGTACGTCTCGGACAACCCCTCCAAGGGCGCGTTCGACTCGACGACGCTGGTGTGGAACATCGGCGAGCTCGCCTCGGGCGAGAGCGTCACGCTCGACCTCGTGGTCACCGTCGACCAGGCCGGATCGTTCACCAACGTGGCGCAGGTCAGCGCGGCGAACGAGCCGGACATCGACTCGACGCCGAACAACAACGTGCCCACCGAGGACGACCAGGACGACGCCACGGTGACCGCCACCATCGTCGGCAGCGAGGGCGGCTCGATCGGCGACTTCGTGTGGCACGACCTCGACCGCGACGGCGTCCAGGACGCCGGCGAGCCCGGCATCGCCGGGGTCACGGTGAACCTCGCGACGCCGGGCGGGACGCAGTCGGCAACGACGGACGCCAACGGGCTCTACCTGTTCGCCAACCTGCCGTCCGGTCAGTACACGGTGACGGTGGTCGGGCCTGCCGGGTTCGTGGCGACCACGCCCGGCTCGATCGACAAGGCCCTGGCGCCCAACGAGAACTTCCTCGATGCCGACTTCGGGTTCGTCCGCCAGATCGATCTCGAGCTGGACAAGACGGCCAACCCGACGTCGGTGACCGTCGGCCAGAACACGACGTTCACGATCACGGTGGTCAACCGGGGCCCGGGCGCCGCCACGGGCGTGGCGGTCAGGGACGTGCTCCCGACCGGCCTGACCTACGTGTCCGACACCGGCGGCGGGGCCTACAACCCGGCGACCGGCGTGTGGACGGTTGGCAACCTGGCGGTCAACGGCACGGCCACCCTCGCCATCGTGGCAAGGGTCGACCAGGCCGGTTCGTTCACGAACGTGGCGGAGGTCAGCGCGGCCAACGAGCCCGACATCGACTCCACCCCGAACAACAACGTGCCAACCGAGGACGACCAGGACGACGCCGTGGTGACGGCGGCCATCGTCGCCGCCACCGGCAACATCGGCGACTTCGCCTGGCTCGACAGGGACCGGGACGGCCGCCAGGACGCCGGCGAGCCGGGGCTCGGCGGGGTGAGGATCACCCTCACCGAGACGGCGACCGGTGCCAAGACCACCGCCACCACCAACAGCGCCGGCCGCTACCTGTTCACCGGCCTCGAGGCGGGCAACTACACGGTGGTCGTCGACACGGCCTCGGTGGCCAACAACCTCGGCCTCACCACGGTCGGCCGCTACACGGTGAACCTGCCGGCCGGTGGCGACTTCCTCGACGCCGACTTCGGCTTCGCCGAGACGCTGCCCCGTACCGGCATGGACGCCGACGAGCTGCTCGGCCTCGGCATCACGCTGGTGGTGCTCGGCGGCTTCCTGCTGCTGGCCACCCGCCGGCGCGAGCGCTGGTTCCGTATGCAGTAGGCGACGGGCGGCTGCCTGCGCAGTATCCTCACTGGGAGGGGCGCTCCATGCGCCCCTCCCAGTGCGCTACTGGGGCCAAGACGGACGGAGGAGTGGGATGGGAATCTCGAAGCGGCGCGCCGCGCTGGCGCTGGCCGTGGTCCTGACGATGCTGCTGCCTGCGGTAGCCGTCCTGGCCGCGGAGCCGATCGCCCAGATCGACCTGGCCGTCACGAAGGTCGACACGCGTGACCCGGTCCAGCCCGGTGAGCAGTACTCCTACGTCATCGAGGGCACGAACAACGGGCCGTCCGGCGCCTTCGCGGTGTTCATCGTCGACACGCTCCCGCCCGAGGTCGAGTTCGTGTCGGCCGACGCCGGTTGCAGCCACGCCGCGGGCGTCGTCACCTGCGACATCGGCCCGATGACTCCAACACCTGCGGCCGGGAGCAGCGTGACCCGCACGATCACCGTCGCGGTGCCGGCGGGCACCCCCGAGTCGGCGGTCCTCGACAACGTGGTCGTGATCGAGAACCGCGAGCCCAACACCGACGACACCGACCCTTCCAACAACCGGGACACCGAGCGCACCGACGTGGTCACCGGCTCGATCGGCGACTTCGTCTGGCAGGACGACGACGGCGACGGCGTCCAGGACCCGGGCGAGCCGGGCATCCCCGGCGTCACCGTGAACCTCGCCGGGCCCGGCGGCTCGCAGTCGGCCACCACCGACGCCGGTGGGCTGTACCTCTTCTCCCCGCTGGTATCTGGCGACTACACGGTGATGGTGGACACCACCACGGTGCCGGCCGGCTTCACCCCGACGACGCCGACCGTCGTCGACCACACGCTCGGCCTCGACGAGGACTTCCTCGACGCCGATTTCGGCTTCCGACCGCCACCCAGCCGCCAACCCGAGATCGACGTTGAGCTGGTCAAGTCGGTCAGCGCCGGGCAGGTCAGCCCCGGCCAGACGACGACCTTCTCGATCACGGTGAGCAACAAGGGGCCCAACGCCGCCACCGGCGTCACGGTCGTCGACCGGCTGCCGGCCGGCCTCACCCTGCAGAGCCATGACGGTGGCGCCGCCTTCGACGCCGCCACCCTCACCTGGAACGTCGGCACACTCGCCGCCGGCGCCTCCCAGACCCTCAGCTTCGTGGTGGTGGTGACCCAGGCCGGGCAGTTCACCAACGTCGCCGAGGTCATGACCCACAACGAGCTGGACGTCGACTCGACGCCGGGCAACGGCGTGCTCGCCGAGGACGACCAGGACGACGCCGTGGTCGTCGCCGCGCTGGTGCAGCCGGCCACGACCATCGGGGACGACGTGTTCTTCGACAGCGACCAGGACGGAGTGCGCGACCCCGGCGAGCCCGGCATCGCCGGTGCCACGGTGACGCTCACCCAAGTGGCGACCGGCACCTCGGCGACGGCCACCACCAACGCCGACGGCAAGTACTTGTTCTCGGCGTTCCCGGGGAGCACGTTCTTCCCTGCGGGCGACTACTCGGTCCGGGTGACGGTGCCGCCGCTGGCCGGTACCGGCCTCACCAGGCTGACCACGCCTGCGACGTTCACGGTCACCGTGCCGACGCTCACCGGGACCCAGGCGTTCGACGACCTCGACAACGACTTCGGGTTCATCCTGGCGCTCGGTGACCTCGTCTGGTACGACAACGACCAGGACGGCGTCAAGGACGCCAACGAGCAGGGGATCCCGAACGTCGAGCTGATCCTGCGCGACCAGAACGGCGCCGAGATCGGGCGGGTGCGGACAGACAGCAGCGGGATCTACGGCTTCCGGCTGCCGCCGGGCACGTATACGGTCACCGTGAACCGCGCGACGCTGCCGTCCACCGTGTCGTTCGCCACGGTCCCGAAGAGCGGGGCATTCGTGAAGACGCTGACCACCGCGGACGACCTCACGGCCGACTTCGGCTACTGCGGCGGCCCCGGGATCCTGCCGTGCACCGGCCTGACCACCGGCGGCATCGGCACCGCCGGCGCGCTGCTGCTGCTGGCCGGGCTCGGGATGGTGGTCGTCGGGCGCCGGCGCGGCGAGGCCGCGGACTAGTCCCTTCGAACGGGCTGGAAACAGCTCTCGACGGGCCGGGCGCACATGCGTATGGTGAGCCGCACACACACGGTTGGGTGCAAGCAATCCTCCTCCTGGATGGCGAGTACCGAAAGGCCCGGGCCCCTGCGACCCGGGCCTTTCGTGCGCCGCCCCACCCGGGTCGAAGGGGGTGCTGACGCACGATGACGCCTGAACAAGCGCTTGCGTATCTCGCAGGGCGCCGCGGGCTCGGGATACGGCCCGGGGTCGAGCGGGTCCGGCGGCTCCTGGGGGTCATGGGGGACCCGCAGGACGCGTACCCGGTGATCCACGTGGCCGGCACCAACGGCAAGACGTCGACCGCGCGGATCGCCGCCGCCATCGTCACCGCCCACGGCTTGGCGGCCGGGGAGTTCACCTCACCGCCGCTGCTCGCCGTCGAGGAGCAGTTCGCCTTCGGCGGCATCCCGATGACCGCCGGCGAGCTGGGCGCCGCGGTCGCCGACGTGGCCCCGTTCGTGGAAGCGGTCGAGGCCGGCTCCCCGGAGGTCACCGAGTTCGAGGTGCTCACCGCGGTCGCGTTCTCGTGGTACGCGGAGCGAGCGGCCAACGCGGCGGTGATCGAGGCCGGGCTCGGCGGCACCGACGACGCCACCAACGTCGTCGGAGCCGAGGTGGCGGCCCTCACCGGCGTCGCCGCCGATCACGTCGACGTGCTCGGGCCGACGGTCGCGGCGATCGCCGCCGCCAAAGCCGGCATCGTGCACGACGGCGCCGTGTTGGTCTCCGGCGTGCTGCCCGCCGCGGCCGAGGGCCCGGTGGCGGCGCGGGTGGCGGAGACCGGGGCGACGTGGCGGCGCTTCGGCGCCGACTTCCGGCTGGACTCGGTGGCCCAGGCGGTGGGGGGCTGGCTCGTCGACGTCGACGGCGTCTACGACCGCTACGACGAGGTCTACCTCCCGCTCCACGGCCGCCACCAGGCCGCCAACCTCGCGGTGGCGGTCGTTTCGGTGGAGGAGCTGTTCGGGCGCGCCCTCGACCCCGAGGCGGTGCGGGCGGGAGCCGCGGCGGCCCGGGTGGCGGGCAGGCTGGAGGTCGTCGGCGCCGAGCCGGTGGTGGTGCTCGACGTGGCACACAACCCGGCCGGGTTCGCGGCGCTCGCCGATGCGTTGGCCGAGGAGTTCCTTCCCACCGAGTGGACGGTCGTGTTCGGGGCGCGCGGGGCTCGCGACCCGGCCGCCATGCTCGAGCCCCTGCGGGGGATGGTGGACCGGCTGGTGGTGGCAGCCGCCGTCGACCCCCTGGCGATCGACCCCGCCGTCCTGGCCGCCGCAGGGAGCGCCGCGCTGGCCGGCGTGCCGGTCGACCTGGCAGCCTCGGTGCCGGCGGCCGTCACTGCGGCCCTGGCCGCCGCCCCGGGCGGCGGAGGCGTGCTCGTCGCCGGCTCGCATGCCGTGGTGGGGGAGGCGCGGGCAGTGCTCGTCGGCACGGAGTAGCATCCCGCCGCCCGGCCCGGAGGCAGCCCAGTGGCAGAGCAGCGGACGTTCGTGATGATCAAGCCCGACGGTGTGGCGAAACGCCTCGTCGGCGACGTCGTCTCCCGATTGGAGCGCAAGGGGCTCACGCTGCGGCGCATCCGGGTGCTGACGCTGGACGAGGACGTCGCCAACCGGCACTACGAGGAGCACCTGGAGAAGCCCTTCTACCCAGAGCTGCTGGCGTTCATCACCAGCGGCCCGGTGGTGGCGATGGAGTGGTCGGGCGACGATGCGGTGTCCGTGGTGCGGACGCTGGTCGGCGCCACCAACCCCAAGGAGGCGGATCCCGGGACGATCCGGGGCGACCATGCGCTCCAGGTCACCCAGAACATCGTGCACGCCGCCGACTCGCCGGAGAGTGCCGTCCGCGAGCTGGAGATCTACTTCCCGAGCTAAGTAGCGGGCCGCAGGCCGCGACGCTATTTGACAGTTTGGGGCCGAGCCACCACCGCCGGTTACACTTGCGCCACCTTTCGGAAGGCGTCACTGCATGGCTGACAGCCTGTTCTCCGTCGCCGGGCGCGACATGGCAATCGACCTGGG
>JBFKDA010000180.1:0-6123 GCA_041619955.1 Acidimicrobiia bacterium
GGCCCGAGCCGAACAGGTTGCGGCTCCAGGCGTGGGTGACGTAGAGCTGCTGCTTCGCCCGGGTGATGCCGACGTAGCACAGGCGCCGCTCCTCCTCGAGCTGGTCGGGCTCGCCGAGCGAGCGCATGTGCGGGAACACCCCGTCCTCCAGGCCGGTGAGGAACACCACCGGGAACTCCAGGCCCTTGGCGTTGTGCAGGGTCATCAGCGTCACCTGGCCGGCGTCGTCCTCCAGGTCGTCGATGTCTGACACCAGCGCCACCGACTCGAGGAACAGCTCCAGGCGCCGCAAGCCGGTCATGTCCGCCCAGTCCTCCCCCTCGGGCGCGAGCCCGGGGCCCGACGACTCGAAGTCCTCCGCCACGCTGAGGATCTCCTTGAGGTTCTCGACGCGCCCGAGCGACTCGATCGTCTTCTCCGCCTCGTACGCCTGGACCATGCCGGTCTCGTCGAGCACTGCCTGCACCGCCGCCGCCGGGCCGGCGTCGGCTTTGTCGCGCAGGTAGTCGAGCAGGCCGAGGAACTCCTTCAAGCGGGTGCGGGCGCGGGGCTGGAGCGCCTCGACGTCGTCGACCTTCTGGAGCGCCTCGTGAAACGCTACGCCCTTCATCTCGGCGAACCGGTCGACGTGGCCCACGGTGGTGTCGCCGATCCCCCGCTTCGGCACGTTGACGATCCGCTTGAGCGCCACCGTGTCGTCGGGGTTCACCAGGGCCCGCAGGTACGCGAAGGCGTCCTTCACCTCGCGCCGGTCGTAGAACTTGGGCCCGCCGATCACCTGGTACGGCACGCCGAAGCGGACGAACACCTCCTCGAGCACGCGGCTCTGCGCGTTGGTGCGGTAGAACACCGCGATCTCGTCGAGCCGGTGGCCGGCGTCCTCGAGCGCCGCGACCTCCTCGGCGACGAAGGCGGCCTCGTCGCGCTCGTCCTCGCCCTCGAACAGCACGACGTTCTCGCCCCGGCCGAGGTCGGTCCACAGGTTCTTGGGTTTGCGGGCGGCGTTGTTGGCGATCACCGCGTTGGCGGCCTCGAGGATCACCTCAGTGCTGCGGTAGTTCTGTTCGAGGAGGATCACGCGGGCATCGGGGTAGTCCCGCTCGAACTCGAGGATGTTGCGGATGTTGGCGCCCCGGAACGCGTAGATGCTCTGGTCGGAGTCGCCGACCACGCAGACGTTGCGGTGCTTGGCGGCGAGCTGGTTGACGAGCACGTACTGGGCGTGGTTGGTGTCCTGGTACTCGTCGACCATGACGTAGCGGAACCGGTCCTGGTAGTGCTCGAGCACCGCCGGGAAGGCGGCGAAAAGCTCGGCGGTGATCATCAGGATGTCGTCGAAGTCCATCGCCGACGCCTCCAGCAGCCGCTGCTGGTAGAGGCGGTACACGTCGGCGATCTTCTCGTGGTAGAAGCCCTGGCCCTGCGTGGCGAACGACTCGTAGTCGACCAGTTCGTTCTTGGCGTTGGAGATCGTGCTGCGGATGTTGCGGGGCGGGAAGCGCTTCGGATCGAGGTCGAGGTCGCGGACGCAATACGTCACCAGCCGGCGGGCGTCGGCGTCGTCGTAGATCGAGAACGACGAGCGGTAGCCGAGGCGGGGCGCCTCCCGGCGCAGGATGCGCACGCAGGCGCTGTGGAACGTCGACACCCACATCGAGTTGACGACGCCGCCGACGTGCCGGCCCACCCGGTGCTTCATCTCGTTGGCGGCCTTGTTGGTGAACGTGATCGCGAGGATCGCGAACGGCGACACGTCGTAGTCCCGGATCAGATGCGCGATCCGATGGGTGAGCACCCGGGTCTTGCCGCTGCCCGCGCCCGCCACGACCAGCACCGGGCCGTCCACGGCCGCGACCGCCTCCCGCTGGGAGGGGTTGAGACCGGCGAGCAGCTCCAAGTCGGGCAAGGTGAGCCGAGTGTACCTGCCGAGTTGCAGGCGTGTGATTCGGTCGCCGAGCGGCCGGAGGCCTACAGCAGCGAGCTGAACGTCGCCCGGGCCTCGGTCTCCACCGAGTGCTGGAAGTTGCGGGCGGAGTCGGCGACGGCGGCGACCGACGCGGTGATCGTGCGCAGCGTCCGCATCGCCGACTCGTCGAACACGCCGGGCCGATGCGATCCGAGCGCCAGCAGGCCGACGAGCTGCCCCCGGCTCTTCAGCGGGAGGGTGCGGAACGACTGCCAGCCGCGCGCCGGGTCGTTGTCGCCCTCGACGTCGTTGAGGCGGTGCAGCTCCAGCGAGCCGGCCGGGATTTCCTTGTTCAGCCGCTCCGACAGGTGCTGCGCGCAGAGGTCGGTGAACTCGGCGAGGTCGGCGAAGTCGAGCTGATGCCCGACGTGGAGGTCGATGAGCTTCTCCTCGGGAAACACGATCGCACCGGCGTCGAACGCGACCAGCCGCTGCAGCGAGCTCAGCATCCGGTCGACGGTGCCGTCGAGCCCCACCGGCTCGACCGCCACCGACATGATCTCGTTGACGACGGTGGCCTCGAACAGCTTGCGGTCGAGCACCTCGCAGACCCGGGTCAGCACGTCGGCATCGCCGTCCATGGGCGGTGCGTCGAGCCGCACCCCGGACAGGTCCCGCAAGGCCGTGCTGGCGAGGCTCGAGCGGATCGACGTGAGGAGGTCGTCGCCCAGCGCGTCCTTGGTCAGGTAGCCGTCGGCCCCGGACTTGGCGCCCCAGTAGCGGTCCTCGGCCGACGTCCGCACGGTCAGGATCAGCACCGGCGTGCGGGCCGCCACCGGATCCTCCTTGATGATCCGGCACACCACGTAGCCGCTGAGCTTGGGCATCTGGACGTCCAGCAGCACCAGGTCGGGCCGCTCGGTGTAGAACTGCGTGATGCCCTCGACGCCGTCCTCGGCGGTCACGACCTCGTAGCCCTCGGGCTCGAGGAGCTTGCGCACGGCCATCCGGAGGACGGGGCTGTCGTCGGCGATCAGGATCTTCATGCGGACTCCCCGAATCGACCGCTGCGGGCCTCCACCAGCGAGCGCAGGCTGGCGGCGAGCGCTCCCTCCCGGAAGTCGGCCTTGTCGAAGTAGGTGTCGACGCCGGCGTCCTGCGCCCGGGCCTGGTCGGCCTCGGTCGCCACGCCCGACAGCATGATCACGGGCAGCGACCCGAACTTGGCCCGGACCCGCTGGACCAGCTCGACACCGTCGGAGCCCGGCATCGAGAAGTCGACGACCAGGGCGTCGACCACGGTCTCGTCGAGCACGTCGAACGCCTCGTCGACGCTGCCCGCCACGCAGGTCTCGAACCCGCTCGACGACAGGGCGGCGGCCACCACCTGGCGGGCGCCCTGGGAATCGTCGACCACCAGCACCACCGGGCGGGCATCGACGGTCAGCGGGAGCTCGCGCACCCGCTCGGCGAGCCGGCTGGGATCGACCAGTACGACGACGTCGCCACCACCCAGCAGCGCGGCGCCGGTGAGGTGCGGCGCACCGCCCAGCAGCGGCCCCAGCTCCTTGGCGGCCACCTGCTGCTGGCCGATCACCTGCGGCACGGTGAGCCCGACCGGCCCCACCGGGCTCGACAGCACCACCACCTGCTTCGGGTCCTCACGTTCCACCAGCGCCACGGCCTGCGCGAACGAGGCGATCGGGATGCGGCGGTCCATCCAGACCATCTCCTTGCGGTGGGGCGCGGCGACGATCTGCACGTCGTCGAGGTCGAAGCGGTCGACGATCGCGGTCTCGGGGATGCCCCACTCGTGCCCGGCGGCCCGCACCAAGATCGCGTCCTGGAGGGCGCGGGAGGTGGGGGTGGCCAGCGAGATGCGGGTGCCCTGGCCGGGCTTGGTCTCGAAGCGAAGGCTGCCGTGCAGCGATTCGATCGCACCGGCGACCGCGGTCAGGCCCGACCCGTCGCCGACCAGCTCGCTCGCCTGCGTCGCCGTCGAGAAACCCGGGGCGAACAACAGCGACCGCAGCGACTCCTGCTCGGGATCGCGGTCGGGCGGCAGCAGCCCGCGACGGACGGCGGTCCGGTGGACCGCGCCCCAGTCGACCCCGCGCCCGTCGTCCTCGATGATGATCTCCAGCCGGTGGTCCTTGACCTGGGCCCGGAGCGACAGGGTGGCGGTCCGGGCCTTGCCGGACTCCTCGCGCTCGTCGGCGGTCTCGATGCCGTGCTCTATGGCGTTGACGATGAGCTGGCGGAGCGGGTCGGCGAGCCGCTCGAGCACCTGGCGGTCGACCGACGCGTCATCCCCCACCAGCTCGAAGCGGATCTCCTTGTCGGTCTTCTTCGCCAGGTAACGGATGAGCTGGGCGAACGTGTTCGTGATCTCGCGCAGCTCGGCGCTGGCGAGCGTCAGTGCCTGGCTCTTGGCGGCCGACACCGATCGGACCACGGACTCGAGCGCATTGCTCAGGCGGGTGATCTGCTGGTAGGTGTCCGAGTCCGCAGCGACCGTGTCGGCCAGGTCGAGCAGCAGGGTGCGCAGGCCCTCGGTCTCGACCCCGACCGCGGCCACGGTGTTGATGAGCCGATACAGGTTGGCGGCATTGACCCGGGCCGACTCCTGCGACGCCCAGGTGTCGAGTGCGTTGAGCAGGCCCCCCAGGTCGGCGGCGTCGCCCTTGGGCAGGCCCGGCGCCGGTTCGTCCTCCCGCGTGCGCCGCAGCGGCGCGGTGGGCGACTCGGCGCCGGGGATCAGCCCGGCGGCAGGCGGCCCCTCCCGGTCGTCGATGGTGACCGGCGCCCCGGCGATCTCTGGGGCTTCGGCGGGCTCGACGCCATTGAACCCGGCGGACGTGACCCGGCTCACCTTGCCGAGTGCTCCCAGCAGCTCGCCGGTGCCCTGGTTGGGGTCGGCGTCGATGGCGCCCAGCAGCGCCTGGCAGAGCTCCTCGAGCGCGGCGCCCAGCTCGGCGCTGCCCTGGTGCTCCCGATGGGTCACCTCCCGCCAGCGAGCTTCGAGGATCTGCCCGGCTCGGGAGATCGCCTCGTAGCCCATCACGCGGGACGTGCCCTTGATCGTGTGGCCCTCCCGGAACATCGCGCCCGCAAACTCTTCGTCGACCGTCCCGGAGGCCATGGCGCGCGCACCCTCGATGAGACGCCCCACCCGCTCTCCGATCTCCTGGCGGAAGAGCTCCCGGAGCTCGACGTCATTGGTCAGGGACACACATCACCTCATCCGCGCGAACAACGAGGGCACATGCCTGCTATCGACCCAATACCGCGTGCGCTTAAGGGTGTTCCAGCGGGGTATCGGGCCGGCGCGGGGGCCGCGTCGGAGGTCGTCTACGGGTTCGGCGTGGGTGGGTTGACTTTGGGACTCACTCCCACTCGATGGTGCCGGGGGGTTTTGAGGTGATGTCGTAGGCGACTCGGTTGATGCCGGGGACCTCGTTGATCACCCGGCTCGAGATGCGCTCCAGGACGTCGTAGGGCAGGCGCGCCCAATCGGCGGTCATCGCGTCCTCGCTGGTCACCGCCCGCACGATCAGCGGGTGGGCGTAGGTGCGGCCGTCGCCTTGCACGCCGACCGTGCGAATCGCGGGGAGCACACCGAAGTACTGCCACAGGTCGCGGTGCAGCCCGGCCCGGCGGATCTCGTCGAGGACGACTGCGTCGGCGGCCCGCAGGATGCCGAGCCGCTCCCTGGTCACCTCGCCGATGACCCGCACGGCGAGCCCGGGCCCCGGGAACGGTTGGCGCCAGACGATCTCCTCGGGCAAGCCCAGCTCCTCGCCCACCGCCCGCACCTCGTCCTTGAACAGGTCGCGCAGCGGCTCGACCAGCTCGAACTCCATGTCGTCCGGCAGCCCGCCGACGTTGTGGTGGCTCTTGATGCGGGCCGCGTCAGCGGTACCCGACTCGATCACGTCGGGGTACAGCGTGCCTTGGGTGAGGAAGCGGGCATCGGCGTGGTCCGCCGCCACCTCCTCGAACACCCGGATGAACGTCTCGCCGATGATCTTGCGCTTCGCCTCGGGGTCGGTGACGCCGGCCAGCGCGGCGAGGAAGCGGTCCTGCGCCCCGACGTGGACGAGGTTGACGTGGAAGTTGCGCCGGAAGGTGTCCTCCACCTGCTGCGCCTCGCCCTCCCGGAGCAGCCCGTGGTCGACGAACACGCACGTGAGCTGGTCGCCGACGGCCTTGTGGAC
>JBFKDA010000181.1:0-6112 GCA_041619955.1 Acidimicrobiia bacterium
CGACCACGACGACGAGCCCCGAGAGGTCGACGACATCGACCACATCCCCGGCGGGGTCGACCGGCCCGACCACGTCGACAGGTCCCGCAACGGCCGGGCAAGTGACGGCTACCCCGCCAGGCTCCGACTCGTCGCCAGCTGCGACCACGGGCACGTTGCCGACCTTCACGACCACCACCCCATCGACGCTCGCTCCCATTGCCACGATCGTGGCGCCAACGACCGTCCCGACGACGACATCGACCCCGCCCGGCACGGCGGCAACGACCACCACGACGCTCGTACCACCACCGGCCTCGACCACCACCACGGTCCCCGCCAGTCCGCCCGGGACGACGCCGACCACCACCACGGTCCCCGCCAGTCCGCCCGGGACGACGCCGACCACGACCACCACGACCACCACGACCACCACCACCACGACCACCACGACCACCACGACCACCAGCGTCCCCGCCGCTTCCGACCCCATAGACGTCGTGAGCGGCAGCCATGAGGTCGGCATCGATTCGGCCAATCCGGTGATCGAGATGAGATGGACGCCGGTGGCCGGGGCACAGGGCTATTCCGTTTCCTGGACGGGTGCGTCCGGAAGCCTGCCCGACACGACCGCGGATCTGCCCGGCGACGCCTCGACGGCTGCGAGCCCGCCCCTCGACCCGGGGCGATGGTGGTTCCACCTCCGCACGCAGGGCCCGGGCGGCGACTGGACCAGCACCGTGCATGTGGGCCCGTTCCCGATCGTCACCGCCGGCGCTGCCCCGGAGATCCGGGCGCTGCGAGTGAGCCCGACCGAGATCGCCGAAGTCGGCACGGGATCGTGCGCCGGTTGGCCCGCCGCTGCCCAGGTCTCCGCCACCGGCGTCAGCGACCCGGACGGCTCCGTCGTCGAGGTGCGGCTCGCATGGGCGATCGACGACACGCGGACCGGCGACGTGCCGATGTCGCTCACCGGCCAGGCTGCCACCACTTCGCTGTCGTTCCCCGCCAACTCGATCACTCCGGAGGAGAGCCCGGCGACGATCTCGATCACCGTCACCGCCGTGGATGACGACGGCCTGCGCGCGACTCGCACCACGACGCTGCGCCTCGTCGACTGCCCCTGACGCACCCACGGACCCGCCCGCCTACTCTGCGGCGGCACGCGCGCCCGGAAGGACCCGTTTATGCAAACCGGCCTCCACGTCGCCAGCTTCAGCTGGCCCGACACGCCCGACGGTACCGCCGGCACGCTCGCCCGGGTGGCGAGGACGGCCGACGAGGGCGGCTTCACCTGGCTGACCGTGATGGACCATTGGTTCCAGATGGACCAGTACTTCGACGCCGCCGAGCCGATGCTCGAGGGCTACACGACGCTCGGGTACCTCGCCGGCCTCACCGAGCAGGTGCAGCTCGGGTTGCTGGTCACCGGTGTGACGTACCGCTACCCGGGCCTGCTCGCCAAGACGGTCACGACGCTCGACGTCTTGTCCGGCGGCCGCAGCTTCCTGGGCATCGGCGCCGGCTGGTACGAGCGCGAGCACGCCGGTCTCGGCGTGCCGTTCCCCGAGACCGGCGAGCGCTTCGAGCGGCTCGAGGAGACGCTGCAGATCTGCCTCAAGATGTGGAGCGGCGAGGTCGGCGAGTACTCCGGCGACCACTACGAGCTGGCCGAGACCCTGAACTCGCCACCGGCGATCAGCGATCCGCATCCCCCCGTGATGGTGGGCGGCAATGGCGAGAAGAAGACGCTACGGCTGGTCGCAGAGTACGGCGACGCCTGCAACGTGCTGCCCTCGTCGCCGGAGGAGGCCGCCCACAAGCTGGCTGTGTTGCGCCGGCATTGCGAGGACGTGGGCACCGACTACGACGCGATCGCCAAGACCTCGCTGTACACCGGCACCTCCGTCATGAGCGGCGATCTCGACACGTTCGTGAAGGAGATGGCCGACTACGCCGCGGCCGGGATCGAGGGCGTGTTCGTGATGCCGCTCGGCCCCGATCCGGTGGGGCTGACCGAGCGTCTCGTCGCAGAGGCGCTTCCGAAGCTGGCGGAGTTGTAGGCGCTCACGCGAGCGAGAACCCGGCCGGCGTCACGTCCCGCAGCTTCGGCACGGGCGGGGTCTCGGCGTCGCATATCCCGCCGTCGAGGTGGTGGCCCACGTCGTCGGGGAACAGGTCGACTATCCCTGCGGCCAGAGCCTGCTGGCCGGCGCCGAGTCCGCAGCGGTTGGCGTCGGTGACTCGGGCGATCCAGGCGACCAGCTCGTCGACGTCACCAGCGGCGCTCAGGCGGCCGAACGCGGCGGCGATGTTCGTGCAGCCCATCTTGCACGGAGGGCACTGGCCGCACGACTCGGTGGCGAGGAACGAGGACAGGGCGTGGCCGACCTTCACCAGGCAGCGGGTGTCGTCGTACACCACGAAGCCGCCCGACCCGAGGCCTGACCCGAGCGCGCGCAGCCCCTCGAAGGAAAGCGGCACGTCGAGATCGGCGCCGCGCACCGGCCGGTTGGAAACCCCCGAGACGGCCGCCTTGACTCGGCGGCCCGCGGCCAGGCCCTCGCCCGGCCCGTACACGAGGAACGACAGCGGAGCACCCATCTCGAGCTCGACCACGGTCTCCCGCCGGACGTCCCCGGAGATCGTGAACACCATGGTCCCCGGCGACCCCTCCGTGCCGTGGCCGCGGAACCAGTCGGCGCCGTGGCGCAGGATGTGCGGGACGTTGGCGAGGGTCTCGACGTTGTTGACGACGGTCGGGTTGGAGGTCTCGACGGCGCCGCCCACCGAGCCGGCGCCGACGCCGGCCATGTCGCCGGCGAACAGGCCCAGCACGTAGGGCGGGTAGAGGCGGGGCAGGGGGTCCTTGCCCTCGATGACTTCCAGCATCGCCTTCTCCTCGCCGAACAGGTAGTCGTCGGGCCCCTCGGCGATGCCCACCTCCAGGTCGCCCAGGAGACCGGCCTCCGACATCTCGGCGAGCGCCTGCTTGAGCGCGGCGACCTCGGGCTCGAACCGAGCCTTGATACCGATGTAGGCGCCGGCGGCGCCGGTGGCGAAAGCTGCAATCTGTAGCCCTTCGAGCACCTGGTACGGGTTGTGGCGCAGCAGCCACCGGTCCTTGAACGTCCCCGGCTCGCCCTCGGCAGCGTTGCAGACGACGTACTTGGTGGGGGCGTCCTCTTTGCGTAGGCCCCGCCACTTGATGCCCGTGGGAAAGCCGGCGCCGCCCCGGCCCCGCAGCCCGGAGGCACGCACCGCCTCGATGGTCGCGTCGGGGCCCTGCTCGAGCGCGTTGGTGAGGCCGGCGTTGCCGCCGGCGGCCAGGTAGGCGTCGAGCGAGGTGATCGGCTCGTCGGGAAGCAGGAACCCGGGCATGGCCCCGAAGGTAGCCGGGCCGGCACGAGATAGCCGCCGTAGCGCCAGGGCCGCCGTCCCGCCGTGAGGGACTCGCTCCGGTGCGACCGGTCGAGCGTCGCGACCCAGTCGTCCGTGCCGGAGCGCACGCGGCGGCGGGGCCCCTCGGGGCCCCGCTCGTGCACGTACATGACATGCCGGCCCGGGCTGCCGCCCTGGCCGGGCCGGTCTACTCCTCGGCGACCTCGCCCTCGGCGTCGTCGCCGTCCTTCTGGGCACCGAGCGAGGCCAGCCACTCGGCCGGGTTCACCGGGAGGGCCTCCTCCTCGGTGGCCCGCTCCACGGCCTCCTCGCCGAACAGCCCGAGCGCGCTCACCACGGTGGCGTCCGGCAGCGACGGCTGCACCGCCTGGTACGGGTCCGAGCCCGTACCGGCCGGGATCAGCTTGCCGATGATCACGTTCTCCTTGAGCCCACGCAGGAAGTCCGACTTCGCCTGCAACGCAGCCTCGGTCAGCACCCTGGTGGTTTCCTGGAACGACGCCGCCGACAGCCACGAGTCGGTGGCCAGCGACGCCTTGGTGATCCCCATCAGCTCCGGGCGGCCCTCCGCCGGCGTCTTGCCGTCGGCCACGAGCTGGCGGTTGGTCTCCAGGAACTCGCGGTCGTCGACCAGCTCGGCCGGCAGGTAGTTGCTGTCGCCGGGGTTGACCACCCGCACCTTGCGGAGCATCTGGCGCACGACCATCTCGATGTGCTTGTCGTGGATGTCCACGCCCTGGCTGCGGTACACCTCCTGCACCTGGTCGACCAGGTACTGCTGGGTGGCCCGCACGCCCTGCACCTCCAGCACCTCCTTCGGGTCCAGCGGACCCTCGGTGAGCTGGGTGCCGGGCTCGATCGTCGTGCCGTCCTTGATCCCGGGTCGGATGCGGGCACGCCGCGGCAGCGGGTACTCGTACTCCTCGTCCTTGTCGACGACGACGATCCGCCGCCCCTCCTCGTCGTCGAGGAGGCGGACGGTCCCGCCCTGCTCGGCGAGGATGGCCTTGCCCTTCGGCGACCTGGCCTCGAACAGCTCCTGGACGCGCGGCAGGCCGTGCGTGATGTCCTCGCCGGCGACGCCGCCGGTGTGGAACGTCCGCATCGTGAGCTGGGTGCCCGGCTCGCCGATCGACTGGGCGGCGACGATGCCTACCGCCTCGCCCAGCTCGACCTTGCGGCCGGTGGCCAGGCTGAGGCCGTAGCAGGTGCCGCATACGCCGTAGCGCTCGTCGCAGGTGAGCACCGAGCGCACCCGCACCGTCGTCACCCCGTCCGCCAGCGCCAGCGCCTGCAGCTCCTTCTTGAGGAGCATCGTGCCCTTGCGCAGCTTGTCGCCGGTGGCGGTGTCGACGAACTTGTTGCCGATCTTCACGTCGGCGGCCAGGTTGCGGCCGAACACCCGGTTGCGCAGGTTGCGCACCGCCGGCTCGCCCTCGGCCGGGCGAACCTCCATGAGGATGCCGCGGTCGGTGCCACAGTCCTCGCCCCGGACGATGACCTCCTGGCTGACGTCCACCAGGCGCCGGGTGAGGTACCCGGAGTCGGCGGTGCGCAGCGCGGTGTCGGCCAGGCCCTTGCGGGCGCCGTGGGTCGAGATGAAGTACTCCAGCACCGACAGGCCCTCGCGGAAGTTCGCCTTGATCGGCCGCGGGATGATGTCGCCGCGCGGGTTGGCGACGAGGCCGCGCATGCCCGCGATCTGGCGGACCTGCATCACGTTGCCGCGCGCCCCGGACCGCACCATCATGTCGATGGGGTTGAACTTCTCCTTGGTCAGGGTCTCCTCCATGGCGTCCTTGACCTTGTCCGTGGCCTCGGTCCAGATCTCGATCAGCTCCTGGCGGCGCTCGTCATCGGTGATGACACCCGCCTGGTACAGCTCCTCGACCTTCTGGGCCTGCCCCTCGTACTCCTCGAGGATCGCGTCCTTGGAAGGCGGCGTCTTCACGTCCTCGAGCGCGATCGTGAGCCCCGCCTTCGTTGCGAACGAGAACCCGAGGTCCTTGATCGAATCGAGCACGTGCTCGACCTGGGTCTTGTCGTAGCGCTCGATGACCTCTTCGATCAGTCGGCGGATATCGGACTTGTAGACGACCCCGTTGATATACGGGAAATCGGCCGGGAACGCCCGGTTCAACAGCGCCCGTCCCAGCGTGGTGTCGAAGGGAACCGAGCCGTCGACCGGCTCGTCGGGCAGCAGCTCGCCCAGGCTGTCCTTGAGGTCGGCGTGGACGGCCGGGTCACCGGCCAACTCGCCGACGCGCAGCTTGATCGGTGCATGCAGGCTGATCTCCTGCAGGTCGTAGGCCATCGTCGCCTCGTCGAGGTTGGCGAACACCCGGCCTGCGCCGGGTGCATCCTCGACGAACTCCGACAGGTAGTACACGCCGATGACCATGTCCTGGCCGGGCGTGACGATCGGGCGGCCGTGCGCCGGCGACAGCACGTTGTTGGTCGACAGCATCAGCACCCGCGCCTCGGCCTGGGCCTCCGCCGACAGCGGGAGGTGCACGGCCATCTGGTCGCCGTCGAAGTCGGCGTTGAACGCCTCGCAGACGAGCGGGTGGATCTGGATCGCCTTGCCTTCGACCAGCACCGGCTCGAACGCCTGGATGCCGAGGCGATGGAGCGTCGGCGCGCGGTTGAGCAGCACCGGGTGCTCCTGGATCACCTCGGCGAGGACGTCCCACACCTGCGGGCGGTGGCGCTCCACCATCCGCTTGGCGGC
>JBFKDA010000182.1:0-6044 GCA_041619955.1 Acidimicrobiia bacterium
CGAGTTTCTCCCGCGCCGGACCCGACCCCAGCTCCGATGCGGGTGCCGGTGCAGGAGAAACCCGCCACACTGCAGCCCGGACGAGCGTCGCCAGAACTGCCGGATGTTGCGGGCTCGCCGGGCTGCGGCTGCCGCGCTCGTCGGACGCCTACGCGGGGCCGACCCTGGCGGGCCGGCCTGGAGCCAACCACCTACCGCCTCAGGCCGGGTCGGGTTCTCCCTCGTCAGAGGCTCGCTCGCTGAGCACCGCACCACGTCAGCCCGGGTCGGCTGCTAAAGGATTTGCCGCTCGCCCGGGACCGGGGACCGTTGCAGCCAGAGGGAGTGGGCCAGGCCCAGCGCGACGGAGACCGCCACGAACGCGGACCCGCCGGAGCTCATCAGCGGGAGCGGGAGGCCGGTCACCGGCATGAGGCCCATCGTCATCCCGACGTTGATGAACACGTGGAACACGATCAGCGACGCCACCCCCGCCACCAGGAGCTGGCCGAACCGGCTGTTGGCCGCGGCGGAGATCATCAATAATCGCCAGGCGATCACTGCGTAGAGCAGCAGCACGAGCGCCCCGCCGACGAACCCGAGCTGCTCGGCGATGGCGGTGAAGATGAAGTCGGTGGACTGGGCAGGCACGAACGACAGGTTGGTCTGGTCGCCATCGAAGAGTCCCTTGCCGAAGATCTGCCCGGAACCGATCGTGATCCGGCTCTGGTTCTGGTTGTAATTGGCGTTCTCCTGGTCGCTCTGCTGGTCGAGAAACGCGGTCAGCCGGTTGAGCTGGTACGTCTCCAGCACGCCGAGGCTGAACACCACCCCGAGGCCGATGAACCCCACCAGCACCAGCGCGACGAGCTGGCGCATCGTCGTCCCCGCGACGAACAGCATCGCCACGCCGACGAAGCCGAACACGATCATCGTCCCGAGGTCGGGCTGGAGGAAGATCAGCAGCGACGGCACAGAGACCAACGCCACGGCCCGGAACACCCGGCTCCACCGCATGTGGCCCTCCTCGACCGGCGCGAGCAGCGCGGCCAGCGCCAGGACGACCACGGGCTTGGCGAACTCGGAGGGCTGGAGCTGGAACGACCCGAGCGAGATCCAGCGCTGGGCGCCCTGCTGGACGTCGCCGAACGGGATGACGGCCAGCAGGAGCACGACTCCCCCGATGTACGCCACCGGCACCAGCATCCGCAGCGTGCGCTCCTTGATCAGCGACGTCCCGGCGAAGGCGGCGGCGCCGAGGACGACGAAGATGGCCTGGCGCCGCAGGTCGGAGGTCGGCGACAGCCCGAACGCCTCGAGGCGGGGAGCCGAGGCGCTGTAGACCATGAGCACGCTGAGCGCAGCCAGCGCGGCGATGCTGCCGACGAGCAGGAAGTCGGGCCGCATGGTGCGCTCCCGATCGGCCCACACGGCCGGCGCCCTCGTGAGGGTGGCCATCTAGTCGGACTCCTCGCCGGCCACGAGGTCGTCGGCGACCTCCTGGTCCAGCAGGAGGTACTCGAAGACCTGGCGGGCGGCAGGGGCGGCGATCGCGCCGCCGCTCCCGCCGCGATCGACGACGATCGCCACGACGTACTCGGGCGCGTCGACGGGAGCGACCCCGACGAACCACGCCGTGTTGATGTCCTTGCTCTTGTCGATCTCGGCGGTGCCGGTCTTGCCGCCGATCTGGTTCCGCACCGCCGCCGGCAGCGTCTCGAACGCCACCCGGGCAGTGCCGCCGGCGCTGTTGACGACCCGGCGGAGGTCCTCGCGCATGAACCCGATCGTGGCCGGTGCCATGTCGTACGTGCCCAGCTCGCGGGGCTCGTTCACGAACACCTCGGCGCCGTCGAGGTCCACCACCCGGTCGACCACCCGCGGCCGCCACACGGTGCCGCCGTTGACCATCGACGCGTAGGCGTTGGCGACCTGGAGGGGCGTGGCGAGCACGTCGCCCTGACCGATGACGACGTTCATCACGTCGCCGCCGAGCCAGGTGCTGTCGGCCCGGACCCTGCCCGGGGTCTCGCGCTGCGCCCGCTCGAACCACTCGCGGTCGGGCACCAGCCCCTGCTGCTCGAACGGCACGTCGATGCCCGACGGCGACCCGTAGCCCATGGCGCGGGCCCAGTCCTGGATCTGTGACTCTTCGTACAGGTCGCCGCGCGCCCCGGACTCGCGCCACACCCGCAGGGCGATCGACCAGAAGTACAGGTCGCACGACTGCTCGAGGGCGCCGTGGAGGTCGAGCAGGCCGTGGCCTTCGGGCTTCCAGTCGCGGTAGACCTGCTGGCTGTCGTCGGCCAGCTCGAACTCGACCCGTCCCGAGCAGAAGAAGCCGGCCTGGGGGTCGTCGGCGGCGGCCTCGGCGGGGAAGATGCCGTCCTCCAGCGCCATCACGTAGGCCACGGTCTTGAACGTCGACGCCGGCGGGTAGAGGCCCTGGATGGCGAAGTTGTTGAAAGCCCCGAGGTTCGTCTGTAAGTCCCACTCCCGGCGGGACAGCCCTCCCACGAACGCCGACGGGTCGTACGAGGGGATCGAGGCCATCGCCAGCACCGAGCCGTCCCGGGGGTCGAGCACCACGCCGGCCGCCCGCACCGCCTGCTCCCCCTCCGCCCGCGCGAGGCCCAGCGCGTTGTCGAGTGCCTTCTCCAGCGCCTCCTGGAGCCCCAGATCGAGGTTGAGCACGACGGTGGCACCCGGCTCGGCCCGCTCCCGCCCGGCCACGCTGAGGATGTTGCGGGCGGCGTCCACCCGGTACTTCACGAGCCCGCGAGCCCCGCGCAGCAGCTCGTCGTATTCGCGCTCGACCCCGAACTTGCCGACGACGTCGTCGGGGGCGATGCCGGGCCGCTCGAGATCGGTGGCGTCAGGACTGCCGATGTAGCCGACCACGTGCGCGGCCGAGATGCCCTGCGGGTAGGTGCGCACCGGCAGCTCCTCGATCGCAACGCCGGGGAACTCCTCGGCGTGCTCGCGAACGAACAGCGCGTCGGCGGCGGTCACGTCGGCCTGGACGACCACCCTGCCGTCCGGCGTGGCGTGGTCGAAACGATCCTCCATCTCCTCCATCGACACGTCGAGGAGGGTGGCCAGCCGCTGGAGGACCTCGTCCCGGCGCTCCTCCGGCACCAGCGTCCGGTCGACGACGATCGCGCTGGCGGCCCGGGTGGCTGCCAGGATCTCGCCGTGGCGGTCGACGATCTCCCCGCGAGGCGCCGGGCTGTCGAGCAGCTTGATCTGCTGCCGCTGCGCCTCCACGTCGAAGCTGTCTCCGCGCGCCACCTGCAGCATCCAGAGCTGCAGGGCCAGCACGGCGAACGCCGCCAGGAAGATCGCTCCGAGCGCGGCCAAGCGCCAGCCCAGCCTCATCGTGGGCCCCGGCGGGCGTGCGTGAATCTCCGGTCGGTCATGCGGTACCCGCAGGGTACCTCAAGGCCGTGCGAGCGGGCCCAGCACCCGGGGGCGGCGCCGCGACGCGAGCAGCGCCCCCACCCCGGGCACCACGGCCAGGGACAGCACCATCGTGTACAGGGAGGTGAGCAGGAGCAGCCGGATGATGCCGTCCTGGGACAGCAGCCGCAGGCCGAACAGGGTGCCGAGCAGCAGGAACAGCCCCTCGCCGGCCAGGGTGACGACGCCGACCATGACGACGTTGAGGAGCGGGGCCTCCTCCAGGCGCTCGCCCACCCGCAGGGTCACGTACGCGGCCGCGGTCATCACCAGCGCCCACATCCCGAGCGGCGACGAGCCCAACAAGTCGGTCAGCAAGCCCACGCTGAAGCCGTACAGCACCGCCGGGTCCGGCTCGAGGTGCCGGGCGGCGGCGATCACCACGAGCAGCGGCAGGTTGGGGGTCGCCCCGAACGGTCGCAGGTCGACGAACAGCGTGGTCTGCAGCACCACGGCCGTCACGCCGAGGGCCAGTGCGATCAGGGCACCCCGCTGCCTCATCCGCCACCGGCCTCGCCGGTCGTGTCGCCGGCCGGCGGCTCCTCACCGGCCGGCAGCTCGCCCTCCGCCGGTTCCTCTTCGGGGATCCGGGTCGGGTCGGCCGGGTCCGCCTCCGGGATCGGCTCGTCGCCCTCGGTGGTGAGCAGCACGCGCACGAAATCGACGCGGGAGAAGTCGACGCGCGGCTCGACGGTGGTCACCAGCGTGAAGCCTGCCTCGGCGCGGGCATCCTCGCGCACGGTGCCCACCCGCAGCCCGGGCGGGAAGCGACCGCCGCCGGTGACCAGCAGATCACCGGCGCGCAGCTCCTCGGACACGCGGGTCATCTCCAGCAGCAGCGGCCCGTCGCCCTGGCCCGTCACCCACCCCGCCTCGCCGGTCCCGAGCACCACCACGCCGACGCGCGAGATCGGGTCGGTGATGAGGCGCACCGTGGCGGTGTGGTCGCCAACGGGCTGCACGATGCGCCCCACCAGGCCGCTCTCGTCGACCACCGCCATCCCCTCGGTGATGCCGTCGCTGCGCCCGCGGTCGATGCGGCGGATGAGGTCGAAGTCCGACACGCCGACGGCGTAGACCTGCCCGGTGACGAAGTCGAGGCCGGCCGGCGTCGACAGCCCGTGGATCGCTTCCAACTCCTCGAGGCGGGCCAGCTCGGCGGCGTTCTCGTCCAGCCGCTGCTGCAACGCGTCGACCTCGCCGCGCAGCCGCTCGTTCTCGCGGCGGAGATCTGCCAGGTTGGCGAGCCCGTCGAAGAACCCGACCACGGGGCGGGTGGCGGCACTGACGACCTTCTGCACCGGGCTGATCACCGCCTGGGTCACGTCGCGCAGTGTCCCGCCGAAGCCGCCGCCGGCCGCCCGCACGTCCAGCGTGGTGAGCACGAACGAGGCGACGATCAGCCCCACGAACAGCACGGTGCTGCGCTCGAAGCGTCGGTAACTCAGCATGGCCCGAAATTCAGCATGGACGGTGACTCAACATGGACGGTGACTCGGCAACGCGGTCCCCGGAACGGGGCCCCTGGTCAGGGGCGCGCGCTCGACACCAGCACGCCCTGGAGCACATCGAACTCCTCCAGGCATTGGCCCGAACCCAGCACCACCGATTGGAGCGGCCGGTCGGCCGTGACGATCGGCATCCCGGTCTCGTTGGCGAGGCGCATGTCCAGCCCGTGCAGCAGCCCACCGCCGCCGGTGATGACGATGCCCCGCTCCATGATGTCGGCGGCCAGTTCCGGTGGGGTCTTGTCGAGCGTGAACTTCACAGCATCGACCACGGCCTCGATCGGCTCCTCGATGGCCTCGCGCATCTCCTGGCTGGACAGCACGACGGTCTTGGGAAGGCCGGTGATCAGGTCGCGGCCGCGCACCTCGGCGGCCGGCTCCTCCGGCATCGGCCAGGCCGAACCGATCGCCATCTTCACCTGCTCGGCGGTCCGCTCGCCGAGCATCACGTTGAACTCCTTCTTCACCCACTGGATGATCGCCTCGTCCAGCTCGTCGCCGCCGATGCGGATGCTCTTCGACACCACGATGCCGCCGAGCGAGATCACCGCAACCTCGGTGGTGCCGCCGCCGATGTCGACGACCATCGACCCGGTGGGCTCGTGGACCGGCAGGGCGGTACCGATCGCAGCCGCCATCGGCTCCTCGATCGTGTAGGCCTTGCGCGCCCCGGCGTGGTACGCCGCCTCCTCCACCGCTCGCCGCTCGACACCCGTGATGCCGGACGGCACGCACACCACGATGCGGGGACGCGCCCAGCGGCGCCGGTGCACCTTCTGGATGAAGTACCGGAGCATCTTCTCGGTGATGTCGAAGTCGGCGATGACGCCGTCGCGCAGCGGGCGGATGGCCTGGATGTAGGACGGCGTGCGGCCGATCATCCGCTTCGCCTCCATGCCGACGGCGAGCGCGCGGTTGTCCCGCGTGTTGATCGCCACGACCGACGGCTCGTTGAGCACGATCCCCTGACCGCGTACGTAAACGAGCGTGTTGGCCGTGCCCAGGTCGATTGCCATGTCGCGCCCGGCGACGGAGAACAGGCTGTCAGCCATGCAGTGACGCCTTCCGAAAGGTGGCGCAAGTGTAACCGGCGGCGGC
>JBFKDA010000183.1:0-6029 GCA_041619955.1 Acidimicrobiia bacterium
GCCGCCGGGGGCGGCGAGCGGGATGTTGGGACCGTTCGGGACGGCGATGGCGCCGTAGTTCTCGTCCCAGGAGTCGTTGAGCGCGGCCTTGTACTCGTAGTTCCCGGCGGGGACGCTGAAGGTGCCCTGCCACACGTCGTCCTCGGCGTCGAACGTCAGGTGGGTGGTGGCGCAGGCCGGGTCCCAGTCGCCGGGGCAGCCGAGCTCGGACTGCAGCGAGCCGGCGATCGTGACGCTCTGCGTGCCCACCGGCGGGGGAGTGGTGACCGTGACGTCGACGGCGTTGCCGTTCGTGTCATAGGTGAATGCCACGGTGTCACCGGAGGCGCTCGTGAAGGGAACGTCGGACGCAGGGAAGGAGGTGTCCCAGGCCTCATCCAGGGCCACCTTGAACGCATAGCTTCCGCCAGGGATCTGATCGGTCGTGAACTCGTAGACGCCGTCGCCGTCGGGGTCCTGCATCCACGAGCGCAGGCACTCCGGCTGCCAGTCGCCGGGGCAGCCCAGCTCGCTCTGGAAGCTGCCGGCCACGGTGGCGATCGTGGAGTTGACGTCGTCGGTGACCCAGTGGGTGACGTGCGAGTAGTAGAACTTCACGTCGGTGGCTGCGCCGAGCGTCAGGCCGATGTTGGCGCCGTTCGGGGCGGCGTTGGCGCCGTAGTTCTCGTCCCACGTGTCGTTGAGCGGCGCCTTGTAGTCCCAGCTCCCGGCCGGGACGTTGAAGGTCGCCTGCCAGACCGTGTCGTCGGCATCGAACGCCAGCTCCGTGTCGGCGCACTCCGGCTGCCAATCGCCGGGGCAGCCGAGCTCGGACTGGAGCGAGCCGGCGATGGTGACGCTCGCCGGGTCGGCCGTGTGGTCAGCCAGGGCGAGTGGCGCCGCGGTCAACGTCAGCGTCGAGGCGACCAGCGCCAGCAGCGCGATCAGAGCGATGGCGGGGCGGCGAGCGGCGCGGCGGTCGAGGCGGGGGTCGAGGCGACGGCTCATGGCGGGCGGCGGCTCCTTCGTCGTGGGTCGAGCGCGCCCGGGTGCTGCAACGACGTCGTCCGCCCCACCTCATGGTCGGGCGTATCCCCTGACACCCGGCTGCGGTCGTTGGCAGGGCCGATGCTACTGCGCGCGGGACGGCCACCCGGCGTGACCGTGGTCGCGGCGGGGCCCCCGGCGCGCGGCTGGAGCACCCTCCGCCAACCTCGGCGTCGAGGCTTTAGTACTAAAAACGATCCATCTTGGGTAGGGCACCGAATACCTGGCGAGCACTGACCAGGGGCCCGGCCGGTCGGCACCCCGGGCCGCAACCGATGAAGGAGAACCAGACACCATGCGACGCATCCGACTCTTCGCAGCCGTATCGGCCATCGCCCTCGTGGCGGCCGCCTGTGGCGACGCCGCCGACGACACCACCACCACGACGGCGGCGGCTGTGGCGCCCACCGCCGACATCGTCGAGACTGCGATCGCCGCCGGCGACTTCACCACGCTGGTGGCCGCCGTCGAGGCCGCCGACCTCGTCGAGACGCTCCAGGGTGAGGGCCCGTTCACCGTATTCGCCCCCACCGACGAGGCGTTCGCCGCGCTGCCCGAGGGCACGCTCGACTCGCTGCTCGCCGACCCCGACGCCCTGTCGAACGTCCTGCTGTACCACGTCGTGCCCGGTGAGGTGACCGCCGACCAGGTGGTCGAGCTGTCGACCGCCACCACGGTGCAGGGCGCTGACCTTTCGATCGAGGTCACCGACGGCAACGTGACGGTGAACGGCGCCAACGTTGTCACCACCGACGTCATGGCCTCGAACGGCGTCATCCACGTGATCGACGCGGTGCTCGTCCCGTAACTCACCTCCCTCCGCACGCATTGGGGCGCCCGGCCCCGGGCGCCCCGGCGCGTGCTCGTCGGTCGAGAGGCCTCAGCCGGGCGGGCCCAGGTCGGCCAGCCGGCACTCCTCCGGGCGCTTGTCGTCCCGCAGCCCGACGAACACGGGCGCCCGCAGCTTGCCGGCGCCGGTGACCTGGCGGTACTCGACCCGGGCCACCAGCTCCGGCGCAACCCAGCGGGCACCGCGCAGCGAGCGGTCGACCTCCGCGAGCGGCGGCGCCTCGGCGGCCAACCCCTCCAGCCGGCACTGCACCTCGCGCAGCGACCGCTCGTCGAAGCCGGACCCGACCGATCCCACGTAGTGCAGCACACCGGCGTCGTCGTAGAGGCCCACCACCAGGGAGCCGATCGTCCCCTCCCGCCGCCCCGCGCCCGGCTTCCAGCCGGCGACGACGACGTCGACGTCCAGCACGACCTTCACCTTGCGCCACGCCTGCGAGCGCTTGCCCGGCCGGTACCGGGAGTCGAGCCGCTTGGCGACGATGCCCTCCAACCCCTGCGCCGCCGCCCCGGCGTACAGCGCCTTCCCGTCGCCCTCCACCAGCGGCGACACCGCCAGGAAGCCGGCCGGCACCACGATCTCCTCCAGCCGGGCGCGCCGTTCCGCAAGCGGCAGCCCCGTGAGGTCGCGCCCGTCGAGGTGGAGCAGGTCGAACGCCATGAACACCACCGGTATGCGGCGGGCCAGGCGCTCCAGCTCGCCGGGGTCCCGCACGTGCATGCGGCGCTGCAGGAGCTGGAACGACGGCACCCCGTCCGCCATGGCGATGACCTCCCCGTCGAGCACCGCATCCAGCGCCACGAGGTGGTCGCTGAGCCGTGCCAGGTCCGGGTAGCCGGCGGTGACATCGTTGCGGTTGCGGGACACCAGCTTCGTGCCGGTGTCGCAGACGGCCAGCGCCCGGATCCCGTCCCACTTGGGCTCGAAGCCCCACGCCGGGTCGTCGAACGCCTCGTCCTCCAGCGTCGCCAGCATCGGGTCGAGCTCCGGGAGCGGGTCCGGCTCGGGCCGCATGTCCTCCGACAGCAGTGCCAGCCACTGCTCCTTGCCGCGCTCCTCGCCGGTCTTGATCAGGTGCCACCGGCCCCGGAGCCGCTGCCCGTGCAGCACGAAGGTGAGCCGGTCGTGGGTGCGGTCGATCAGCTCCCAGGTGCCGTGGTCGAAGATGCGCACCACGCCGCCGCCGTACTCGCCCTCGGGAATCGTGCCCGAGAAGGTGGCATACCCCATGGGGTGGTCCTCGGTGCGGATCGCCAGCGCCCGCACCCCCCTGGCGCGGGGGAGCCCCTTGGGCACGGCCCACGACACCAGCACCGGCCGGTCGCCGTTGAGCATCTCCAGCCGCACGTCGTGATGCAGGGCGGTGGCGTGGTGCTGCTGGACGACGAACGACGGCCCGGGCGGGGCGCCCAGCGGGTCGACGTCGCCGGCGACCACTTCGGCGGGCGGCTCCGGCGTCGCGGCGAAGTCCCGCTTGCGGTCGTAGGTCGATTCGGCTGCCGGCACGACGTCCTCCGCGGCACGCCCTCGGCTACTTCTGCGCTTCCAGCGAGCCGAGCCAGTCGACGATCGTCTGCAGCTCCTCGTCGGAGCCCTTGAACTCGAACGTGCGATCCACCCTGAAGGTCGAGCCGAGCGGGTCACGGGTGACGTCGGCGAAGCCCTCGACCTCCGGTGCGTCGGCCTGGGCGGCCCGGTGGAACACGGTCCCGAGCAGAGCGGCCTCGTCCTCGGCGAGGTCGAGCGTGTGCAGCTTGCGGGCGAGGCGGGCGGCGGCCGGGTCGCTCATGGGTGTCCTCTCGGTAGGAGCTCCGAGCGTACCGTCAGATCCAGTTGAGCACCCGCGACATCCCGACTGCGTAGAGGGCGAGCGCCCACCACCCGAACAGCCACGCCACCACCACGCCGCCCCCGCCGATCAGGACGGCGGCCGCCATGAAGCCCACCCACCCCAGCGGCGGGTGCGACAGGATGCGCAGCCAGCGCGGCCGCGCGTCGGTGAGCACTCCCGGGTCGGCCGGCGGCTCGATCGCCCCGGTGGCCACGAAGCGGGCGATCGTCGGCCACATGCTCTCGGCGACCCCGTGGCCGTGGCCGCCGGACACGAAGGGAGCCGCCATCTCCGACAGCTCGTCGACGACGGGGCCGCCGGCTGCTGCGAAGCCGCGGTGGCCGCCGCTGCCGATGTCGGCGCCCACGGTCTCGAGCGCTCCCGGGAAGAAGGCCACCACCGTGTCGCGGCTGGCCACCAGGTTGAGCACCTGGTCGACCTGGCCCCGGTCGTGGATCGCGTCCCAGGCGTAGTCGCGGCGCACCACGCTGCCGGCGAACACGACCCGCGTGAACCGGACCGATGGGTACTCCTCCAGCGCCTTCGCCAGCAGGTAGGTGCCGTTGCTGTGCCCGACGTAGGAGAACGACGCGTTGGGATAGCGGGCGACCGCCTCCGTGTACTCGTCCATCAGCCACTCCACCTTGGCCCGGCGCCGCGCCGGCAGGATGAACGGGATCATGGGGAAGTAGCCATAGCTCGACGTCTCCGAGATGATCCGCGTCTTGTCGCCGGGCCACGCCCGTTCGATCTGGTTGTAGACCTTGCGGGTCCAGTAGCCCTTGTCGCGGATGCCGTGGATCACGAACACGACGTGCTCGATGGTCGGATCCTCGTCGAGCCGGTACTCCCGGGCGGTCACCCGCTGCGGGTGGTGCTCCAGCTTCGCCGCCGGGAGCGAGATCGCGTCCTGGAATAACCGCTTCCTCCCGAGACCTGCCTCGCCGTCGTCGAAACGGGAGGCATTGGTGTGGCCGGTGCGCGGCACCTCGAGGTAGTAGAAGTCCTGGCCGGTCACCAGGTCGACGCTGTCGTCGGGCGAGACCATGTCGTCGATGCTGCCCAGCAGCTGCACCACCGGTGCTCCGCCGGGCCCGCCGGAGAGGCGGGCGCGTCGGCGCATGTGCAGCGACTGGACGCGCAGCTGGGTGATCATCGGCGAACCCCGCTTCACCGACATCGCCAGCGGTTCCCGCCGGAACGGGTGGAAGGCGAACCGGGTGACCATCACGCCGAGCCACCACAGGATCGCGTTGCCCATCGAGAGGTGGTGGGAGATCGTCCAGCCGCGGTTCATCGCCGCCAGCAGCACGATGCGGTCCACGGCACCCGCCCACGCTGTCGCCTCGACGCGGCTGACGCCGAGGCGCCGGCGGACTGCCGGGCTGAACGGCGCCTCGTCGGTCTCACCGCAGGCGAGCACGTACAGCTTCCGGACGAAGACGCCGCCCATGCTCTGGCCGACGAGGACGACCCGTTCGTAGGCACCGGCCTCCCACACGTCGCTCACCCGGCGCAGCAGGTCGGCGGCCACCATCAGCGGCCAGTCCCGGTAGTGGACGCGGCGCGGCTTGCGGGGACGCAGCCCGAACGGCATGCGAGGCACGAGGATGTCGGCGTCGGGATAGCGCTCCGAGATCGCCTCGCGGAGCCCTCCGCTGTTCTCCGGCTTGCCGAAGAACCCGTGCACGTGCACCACCAGGAACTTCGCCGCTCCCTGCCTCGCCGGGAAGAAGTCGTCGGACATCGCGTCGCCTCCGCCTCGCCTGGTGGGCACGCTACGGGCCGCCGGGCCGGCGCGCCAGGGCCGGGCGGTTCGCGTATCGTTGGGACGTTGGGCTGACGCGCAGCCCACCAAGCGAGGGGAGTCTGCGAATGGCAGGCACGACTGTGGTGCGGGCCCCGGGGGAGGGCACCGCGTACTGGCTGCTGGGAGGCCTCTACGAGGTCCTGGCGAGCAGCGAGGAGACCGGCGGCGTCTCCACGATCATGCAGATCACGACCCCGTCCGGGACGGGGCCGCCCCCCCACACCCACCCCGGCGGGGAGGCTGTCCTGGTGCTGGAGGGCAGCCTCCGCTACCACATCGGCGGCGAGGTGCACGAGGGCGGGCCCGGGTCGTTCTTCTCGATCCCGGAGGGCGTCGTCGAGCACTTCGAGGCCACCGGCGACGGGCCGCTGAAGGTGATGGTGGTCTACACGCCCGGCGGCATCGAGCAGTTCTTCGCCGAAGTCGGCGAGCCGGCTGCGACCCGCACGCTGCCGCCGCCGCCCGACGGGCCGCCGGACATGGAGGCCATCGTCGCCGCCGGCGCCCGCCAC
>JBFKDA010000184.1:0-5931 GCA_041619955.1 Acidimicrobiia bacterium
ACATTGAGGCCGGTACAGCCCGAGGCGGTATACGAGTTCCTGGGCAGACGTTGAGGGCGCCTCTCGAGCCGGAGTAGACGGAACGGGCGTTGGTGTGGCACTCCAATTGGCACCGCTGCACCTTGCCTTCCCGGGTGGGGTGTTCGGTGATGTCGGTCATCCATAGCTGGTTGGGGCCGTCGGGGGTGAAGTCCCGGTTGACCAGGTCCTCGGTCGTGGCCCGGTTGACGGGGTTCGGCCGGCCCTGGCGCCGCGTCGGCAATCCAGTGATCCCGAGGTGGCGCATGGTCCTCCTGATCAGCTTCTTGTTCACCACCTGGCCCGGCATCCATCCTCCTCGAGGAACAGGCCACCACTCTCACATACCAAGTCCACATTCCGGGGGACAGATCACCTGGACCAACTAACGGGGCCCCGTCACACCCAAGCGGTCAGATCGGCGTGGTCGGCGGCCCCGACCGGCAGAATCCCGCATGTCGCCCTGAGGGGCGATGGTCGTCACGGTTCAACTCCGGGCCTTGACACACTCTTGACGTAGCTCCGTCACGATCCCTTCATCGGCCCGAGGAGTGCAGTGACCCCGGCGGCGGCAGCGCCCGTCATGTACGGTTCGACCGTGAGGTTCGGTGTGCTCGGCCCGATCGAGGTCACCGACTCCGGGAGCAGCAAGCACCTCGGCGGTCCCAAGCAGCGGACCGTGCTGGCGCTCCTGCTCGCCAATGTCGGACGGCGTACCTCGACCGACCTCCTCGTCGAGGGGGTGTACGGGGACGCCCCACCACCGGGCGCTCGCCGGTCGATCCAGACCTACGTCTCGAACCTCCGCGGCGAGGTAGGCGACCGGATCCGCCGTGAGGCCGACGGCTACCTGATCGACATCGAGCGGGACTCGTTCGACGCCACGCGCTTCGAGGACTTGGTCGCCGCGGCCCGCCCGCTCATCGTGGTCGATCCCCACGCTGCCTGCGAAACCCTGCGGGAGGCCCTTGCCTTGTGGCGCGGCCACCCCTACGACGACATCGACGGCCACGGGCTGATCGACCCCGAAGTCACGCGACTCTCCGAACAGCGCCTCGCCGCGCTCGAAGCCCGCCTCGACGCCGACCTCAAGACCGGGCGCCACGCCGACGTAGTCGGCGAGCTCGAGGCGCTGGCTGCCGAGTACCCCTACCGGGAACGGTTTCATGGCCAGCTCATGCTGGCGCTCTACCGGGCGGGCCGCCAAGCGGAGGCCTTGCGCGTCTATCAGCGGACGCGCAGCCATCTAGTGGAAGAGCTGGGCATCGAGCCTTCCCCTCAGCTGCGGGAGCTGGAGCAACGCATTCTCCAACACGACGAGAGTCTCGACCCGCGTCGGAGGGCCTCCATCAGCCGCCGAGCCCTCGTCGCGGTCGACGTCGATCCGGGTCCGCTGGCCGCGGCGCTCAACGGGGAAGCCCGTGTCGACTACCTCGAGGAGCTGGACCACGTCGTGCGGGAGGCCGTTGCTCTGCATGGCGGCGAGGTCTTCTCCGAACGCGCCATGTCCAAGTTCATCGCCTTCCCGGTGGTCACCGCGGCGCTTCGGGCGGCCGAGGCCATTCTGCGTGACATGCCGCTGGTCGACGGGCGGGTGAGCGGCCGCCGGCTGGCCCGTCTCGCCGTCGATGTCGGCGACGCTGAAGCGACCGACGACGGTGGATGGACCGGTCCGGTCGTCAGCCGGGTGGCCGGCCTCGTCGGCGCTGCCCACGGCGGTCAGGTCCTCCTGTCGAACGACGCGCGCGCCGCTGCCATCGAGGGTGCCGACGCCCGTTGGACTATCCGGGGCCTCGGCGCGCACACCATCGCCAGGCTCGATCGAGAGGAGCCGGTGCACCAGCTCGTCGTGGCCTCTGTGGCCGCCGACTTCCCTCCGCTGCGCACCGACAGCGTCCCACCGGCTCTCCCGGGCGAGACAACCGGGCTCGCCGGCTACGAGTTGCGCAACGAGATCGGCCGGGGGCTGTTCGGAGTCGTCTACCGGGCCTACCAGCCGTCGGTGGGGCGAGAAGTTGCCGTGAAGGCCATCAGCCCGGAATGGGCCAGCGACGCAGATTTCATCCGGCGATTCGAGCTGGAGGCTCAGCTCGTCGCCCGCCTCGAGCACCCCAACATCGTGCCGGTGTACGACTACTGGCGCGATCCCGACGGGGCCTTCCTCGTCATGCGCTGGATCCGGGGCGGAAACCTCAAGGAGGCCATCGCCAGCCGGCCCCTCAGCCTGCCCGAAGCCAGCCGCCTGGTCGGCCAGGTCGGTGCGGCGCTGGCGGCCGCCCACCGCGCCGGGCTCGTCCACCGCGACGTCAAGGCCTCCAACGTGCTGGTCGACGCGGACGGCTTCTTCTATCTCGGCGACTTCGGTATTGCAGCCGGACGCCGGGACGGCGGCGGGCACGCCGGCGACATCGCCGACCTGGCCACCGTCGTGCGCAGGTCGGTCGGCGTCGCCGAAGCACTCCCGACCGGCGCGGCTGCGGTGCTCGACCGAGCCGAGTCTGCCGACGTGTACTCGGACGTCATTGCTTTCATGGCCGACTGGTCGGCCGCCGTCGGTGCCGAGCCGTCGCCAGCCCTGTTCACGCCGGCCCGCAACCCATACAAGGGGCTCGACGCGTTCACCGAAGCCGACGCCGGCGACTTCCACGGCCGGGACCCGGTCGTGGCCGAACTGGTAGCGACACTGGCGGAGCGCCGTCTCGTCGCCGCGGTGGGGCCGTCAGGCATCGGCAAGTCGTCGCTGGCACGGGCCGGCGTCGTACCCCAACTGCGGGCGGGCGCCGTTCCTGGCTCGGAGCGCTGGCTCTTCACCGACATGCTCCCGGGCCGCTACCCGTTCGAAGCGTTCGCCTCGGCGCTGCTGAGGGTGGCCGCTACGGCCATGCCCGGGCTCGACGACGACCTGCGGCGCGATCGCCGTGGCATGGTGCGGGCGGCGCAGCGGCTGCTCCCGCCGGGGGCAGAGTTCCTGATGCTCATCGACCAGTTCGAGGAGCTGTTCACGCTCGCCGACGCCGGCCGGCGGGCAGCGTTCCTGGACGCTTTGGTCACCTTGGCCACCGACCCGGGCTCGAACGCACGCATCGCGATCACCTTGCGAGCCGACTTCTTCGATCGGCCCCTGTCGCACCCCGGCTTCGGCGAGCTCATGCGGGCCGGAACGGTGCCCATCTCGGCGCCGACCGGCGAGGAGACGCGGGCGCTGATCGAGCGGCCCGCCGCTGCGGTAGGGGTCCGCTTCGAGGCGGGCCTCGTCGAGCGCATCCTCGGCGACGTCGCCGAGCAGCCAGGTGCCCTGCCGTTGCTCGAGTACACCTTGACCGAGCTGTTCGACGCCCGCGAACAGAACGAGCTGCGCGTGGCCGGGTATGACGCATGCGGGGGCGTGCTCGGCGCCCTAGGCAACCGGGCGGAGGAGCTATACCAAGAATTGCCACCAGCCGCCCGGGAGGCGGCCCGCGACGTCTTCCTCCGGCTGGTGGCGGTCTCGGATGACGCGCCGGACACGCGGCGGCGCGTCCGGCGCACGGAGTTGGAGCGACTGGCGGCCCGGCGAGGCGCCGTCGAGGCGGTGCTCGGAGCTTTCGGGCAGCACCGGCTGCTGACGTTCGACCGGGACCCGATCAGTCGGGGACCGACAGTCGAGGTGGCCCACGAGGCGCTGTTCCGGGAGTGGGACAGGCTGGCCGGTTGGATCGAGGAGACTCGCGCCGACCTCGCCCTGCACGCCCAGCTGCGCCAGTCCCTGGAGGAGTGGCAGGAGTCGGGGGACGACGACGCGTTCCTGCTCGCAGGTGGCCGCTTGCTCCGCCACGAGAGCTGGGTGGCCACTACCACCGTTCCCCTCACCGGCAGCGAGATCGAGTTCCTCGCCACCGGCCGCGACCGGGAAGACGCCCGGGTTGCCGCTCGGCGCCGCCTGCGGCGGGCGATCGTCAGTGGCTTCGCGGCAGCCACCGTGGTGGCCCTGACGCTCGCCGGCCTGGCGTTCGGGCAACAGCGCCGCGCCGAACGCGAACGTGACGCGGCGGCGGAGCTGCGCGTGGAGGCGGAGGAGCAGCAGGGTCTCGCCGACGCTGCCGCCCAGGCTGCGGATGTCGCCCGCCGCGTCGGGTTCAGCCGGGAGCTGGCGCTCCAGGCGATCCAGCAGCTGCCCGTCGATCCGGAACGCTCGATGCTCCTGGCGCTGGAGGCCATCGAGGCGGGGCGCTCGGCCGGTGTCATGGTTCCCGAGGCGACCTCGGCGCTGCGCCGGGCGATGCAGAACGACCGGGTCGCCACGCGGTTGCCTGCCGGCGGTTTCGTGGCGGTCAGCCCGGACGGCACGCTCATCGCCACTGCCGGCGAGCAAGGAGGCGTGGCGCTGTGGGACGTGGCCACCGAGACGGTGACCGAAGTGCTCGACCGTGACGGCGATCTCGTTCTCGGCGCCGAGTTCTCTCCCCGCGGTGATCGCTTGGCCGTCCTGTACGCGGCCGTCACCCCGCCAATGCGCATCTGGGACCTGACCGGAGCTACCCACGTTGACTTGAGCGGCACGGCCAACAGCGACGACCAACCGCCGTACGACCTTTCCTTCTCCGGCGACGGTTCTCTCGTGATGGCGCTGACCGACTCCGGCCACCACGTGTGGGACGCCGTCAACGGCGACCCGCTGCACATCGTCGAACCAACCGGGCCCGCCTCGTTCGGACCAGGCGGGCAGCTCGTGGTCGCAGATGCCGACACGGGCGAGATCCGCATCCTGGACGAGCTCACGGGGGAGGAGACCGGCGGGTTCACCGTCGCCGGGTTCCATCCGGAGTCGTTGGCAGCGTCCCCGGACGGGTCGCGCCTCGCCGTGATCTCGCCGTCGGATGGCGTGTTCGCCGTATATGGCCTGGCCGGCGGGACTGAGATCGCCCGGGCGACGGTCGCCCGACCCGGTGGCCAGCTCGCCTGGTTCGCCGACGGGGGACGGGTCCTGGTGGGCGGAGACGCCGGCGTGCCGCGAGTGTTCGACGCCGCCACCGGTGAGGTACTGGTCGAGCTGCTCGGTCACGAAGGCATCGCCTGGGCGGTCGCCACCAGCGCAGCCGGCGACGTGGCGGTGAGCGCAGGGCTCGACGACGGCACCACGATCCTGTGGGAGACCGCCCCCGGGCTCGCCGGCGAAGTCGGCCGCCTGGTCACCGGCGTACCCGCGTTTCGCTCGTTCGACTATGCCGGCTCCGGCGCCGCCCTCTTCGTCTCGGGGCGGCCGCCGGCGCCGGGGGTGGCGGGCACGGTCCGCATCGTCGATGCCGCCGACGCGCAGGTGCGCCTCGACCTGGGTGGTCAGGCCGTCGGATTCCCCCCGGAGGCCCACCCGGTCGGAGGCGGGGCCGCGATCGGCACGGCACCGCTCGACGGTCCTTCGTCGATCGTCGCGACGAGCGGCGAGACGTTGTACACCGCACCGCCGGGGCTGCATGTGGTCGAGATGAGCCCCGCGGGGGATGTCGCACTCGTGGCGGCGCGGACGTTCGCCGATGACGTGGGTGAGCCCCGAACCGAGATCGTCGAGGTGGCGACCGGCGAGGTCGTCGCGTCTCTCGACGAGCCGGAGGTGGCGTTCGCAGGGTTCTCGATCGACGGGTCCATGGTCTGGACATGGGCGGGCCGAGATTTCGCGTTCTACGACACCTCGTCCGGAGAGGAGCTGCTCCGGCTCGACGTCAACAACGCGGCCTTCATGCCGGGCGGCAAAGCCTTGGCCGTCATCGACCTCCAGGGCGTGCTCCACCTGGCGAACCTCGACATGCTGCGGCAGGGCGCGGAGCTCGCCGCCGCCAGCAGCTGGCAAAGCAAGGCGCACGACACGTTCACGCCGATATTGCGCGCCCACCCCGACGGGTCGGTGATCATGACGGCCGGCATCGACGAGCCGGTGAA
>JBFKDA010000185.1:0-5899 GCA_041619955.1 Acidimicrobiia bacterium
CCGTGTCGACCACCCAGGCGGCGCCTTCCTTGCGGGCCGGCAGCATGCCGAGCCGCACGTACCGGTACACGGTCATGTAATGGACGTCGAGGCGCTCGGCGGCCTCGCGCAGCGACAGGGTGGGGGCGTCCGGCATGACAACCAAGTTAGTGCTAATGCCCCGCTAACCGGAGGCGGCGCGCCGAGAACGCGCAGTGCGTAGCATCGGCGGCGGTGTCGAGGTGGCGAGGGGGTTCATCGATGGCGACGAGAGACGTCCGGCTGCCGGGCAAGGCGGAGAAGCGCGAGGGAGACACGGCCACGGGGGTCGAGGACTTCCTCGACGACGTCGAGGTCCAGGCGTCCTACGAGATCAAAGCCCCCACCCGGGGCGCCACGGACGAGCCCCAGGAGGAGAAGGGGCTGCCGGACGACGCCGTCGTCGAGATCGAATACGAGGACGGCGTCAAGGAGTGGGTCTCCGTCGAGCGCCTGGCGGAGCGCCTGGGCGTGCCGCCGGGCTACCCGCTCACCCTGGAGGCGATCGTCCCCGGCGACGCCGACCGCGGGCTCGGCGACTGGCTCGTCACCGGCGTGCGCATCTTCACCGGCCGGGGCGCGAAGAAGGCGGCTCCGCACGTCGTCCGCAAGGCCATCGCCAAGGTGGAAGACAAGCTCGGGGAGCCCGACCTGTATCGGGTGCCCGGCACCTTCGAGAACGACAAGCTGGTGCTCGAGCCGCGGGGCAAGCTCGACGCCAACGAACCGTACCTGCTGTTGCTGCACGGCACTGCCTCCAGCACCGAGGGCAGCTTCCGGGGCCTGTTCCTCACCGACGACAGGAAGCCGACCCGGGAGTGGGCGAACCTCGAGCGGCATTTCGGCGGGCGAGTCCTTGCGCTCGAGCACAAGACGCTGAGCGTCAGCCCGATCGAAAACGCCATCGATGCCCTCGAAGCATTGCCCCGCCAGGCGCGCCTCCACGTCGTCAGCCACTCGCGGGGCGGGCTCGTCGGCGACCTGCTGACCCTCGACCAGATCCCCGAGACCGCCCAGCAGGCGTACGTCGCCAAGCGGCGCCGGCTCGCGGAGCGCAACGGCCTGCCCGCGCCCTTCGTCAAGCGCGAGGCCGAGCTGCTGGCGAAGCTGGCCGCCAAGCTCAACGAGCGCGACGTACACGTGGAGCGCTACGTGCGGGTGGCTTGCCCGGCGCGCGGCACCCGCCTCGCCGGGAACCGGCTCGACAAGCTGCTGTCGATCCTCACGAACCTCGTCGGGATGATCCCGCTGGGCGGATTCGGCAACGTGCTCCTCGGGTTCGTCAAGGCCCTCACCGTGGAGGTGGCCCGGCTACGGGCCGACCCCGAGTCGCTGCCGGGCATCGAGGCGATGATGCCGAAGTCCCCATTCGTGCACCTCCTCAACCTCCCGGAGGTGTCCACCGAGGACGACCTGGCCGTGATCTCAGGCGACATCGAGGGCCGAGACGTGCTGCACCGGCTGGCGGTGTGGGCGTCCGACATCTTCTTCGGCGTGCCCCACGACCTCGTCGTCAACACCGACGCCATGTCCGAGGGCGTCCGCCGCAAGGGCACGCCCGTGGTGTTCCCGCACCGTGGCAGCAAAGTCAACCACTTCGCCTACTTCCGGGGCGCCGAGAGCCGCAAACACCTGGCCCAGTGGCTCACGAAGGCGCCCGACAAGCAGGTGGAGGGTGCCGAGCCGCTCGTGCAGACCCGGGGCAGCGCCGGCCTAACGACGCCAAAGACGCGCTCCACCGCCGAGGACGTCCCGCGCGTCGTGCTGGTCCCCACCGCACTCGCCACCCACCTCGGCGGCGACTCGCCGCTGTGGCTCGACGCCGACGCCATCCTCCGCCAGGGCCTGGCTCCCCTGGCGATGAACGGGCCGGCCGGCGACGGCGAGGCCACCCCGATCACCGTCAACTCGGTGTTCGAGACGCCGTACCAGCCGCTCGTCGAGCGGCTCAGCGCCGACTTCGCCGTGCGGGCCTACCCGTACGACTGGCGCCAGCCGCTCACCCGCTCCGCCGACGGGCTGCTCGCCATCCTCGCCACGCAGCTCGGCCACGGCGACGGGCCCGTCCACATCGTGGCCCACGGCACCGGGGGCCTCGTCTTCTGGCTGGCGCTGGCACGCGACCCGAGCATCTGGCAGCAGCTCGCCGACCGCAAGAGCCGCATCGTGCTGGTGGGAGTCCCCGACCGGGGGGCCCACGGCATCCTGCAGCTCCTGCGCGGCGGCGGCGTGCTGTTCGACCAGCTCGACACGCTACTCACCGAGGAAGGGCTCACCCGGGACGGTCTGGCCGCCCGCTTCCGCCACATGCCCGGGCTGGTCGCGCTGCTGCCCGGCGACCGCAAGGCGTGGACGGGATGGCTCGGCGTCGACCTCGCCGATCTCGACGAGATCGAGGGGATCCGCCAGCAGATCGCCGCCGCCGTGGCGGAGCGCGGGCCGGAGGTGCTCCGCATCGCCGGGCGGGCGACGTTCACGCCGTCCGGGATCGCCGACGGCCGCTGGGCCCACTCCTCCGACGGGGATGGGCTGGCGCTGGACACGGCGCAGGCGCTCGGCAACCGGGCCTGGTGGGCCGCCGTCGCCAATGGCGACCTGCCGCGCCGGGATGAGGTCGGGCGCGCCGTCCGCGACCTGCTCCTCGACGGCACGAGCACTGCTTTGCCACAGTCCGCCCCCCATGCGCGGCCGGCGCCGGACGCCCGGCCGCCGTGGGAGGTCACCAGCCTCTTCCCAACCGGCCAGGACCTCGTGACGGCCGCCGTGTTCGCCCGGCCGCCGCAGACCGCCGACCGGTCCCCCGAGCGTCATGTGCTCAACGTGTCGGTGAGCCACGGCTCGCTCGAACGTGCGGCCGGCCCGGTGCTGATCGGCCACTACCGGGGGGACCTCATCGTCGCCGCCGAAGCGGTGCTCGACCGTGAGCTGGGCGGGCGCCTATCCAGCCGCCACCAGCTCGGGGTGTACCCCGAGGAGGTCGGCGAGCACGAGGTCGTGCTTACGCCTCCCGCCGACGTGCGGGCCGGCGTCGTGCCCGGGGCGATCGTCATCGGTCTGGGCGACGTCGGCAAGCTGACGCCTGCGGACCTCACCCGCGGGGTGACGCAGGCCGCCCTCCGCTACGCCATCGAGCATCTCGAGCATTTGGGTGGCCAAATACGCTCCGACACGTGGCTGCCGGCCACGATCTCGCCGCTCCTCGTCGGCAGCAACAGCGGCATGGCGCTGACACTCGAGACCTCGATCGGAGCGATCGTCAAGGGGATCGTCCTCGCCAACCGGGCGCTGCGCGACCTCGGATTCTGGGACCGGGTGCGTATCCACCGCGTGGAGTTCATCGAGCTGTACCTCGACCTGGCGACCCGCGCCGCCCATGCCGTCGCCGACATCGACCGGCACCTGCGGCTGCCCAAGGCGAAGGGCGAGGAGGTGCGGGGAGGCCTGTGGCTCGAGAACAAGGGAGGACGGCCCGGCCAGCCGTCGCTCGAATACCACACCGGGTGGACACGCCGGCTGCAGATCACGGCCGGAGACGACGAGGCGACCGCCCGCGAGCCGGAGGACGGAGACGGCGGGCCCAGCCCGCAGACGATCGACCTCAAGTTCCTGGCGCTCACCGACCGCGCCCGGGCCGAGGAGACCAACCGCTCGACGCAGCGCAAGATCATCGACAAGCTCGTGGCCGGCACCATCGAGGGCCGGGCGGAGGGCAACCTGATCAGCGGCGTCCTGTTCGAGCTGCTCCTGCCGAACACCTTGAAGGAGCAATCCAACGAACCGGCCAACCTCCAGCTCGTGTTGGACAGCCGGGCGGCAGCGTTCCCGTGGGAGATGCTCACCGACCGGGCCGACCTCAGCAACCAGCCGCTGGCGGTGCAGCAAGGCATCCTCCGCCAGCTCACGACGCGGCGCTTCCGCCGCCGCATCGAGTCGCCGCGCGGCCGGCATGCGCTGGTGGTCGGGGACCCGAACCTCGAGGGGATGAAGGGATACCGGCAGCTCCCGGGCGCGCTCTTCGAGGCGCAGCAGGTGAAAGACACGCTCGAACGGGCCGGCTACACGGTCAACGCGGTGGTCGACGACGCGGTCGAGCAACGCTCTGGGGACGAGGTGTTCCTGCGGCTGTTCGACCGCCAGCGCGAGTACAGCATCGTGCACATCGCCGCCCACGGCCAGTACGACCGCGGCAACGTGCACAACAGCGGGGTGGTGGTCGGCGACGGCCAGTTCCTCACCGCAGCGGAGATCAGCCAGCTGCGCGTGGTGCCGGAGCTCGTGTTCCTCAACTGCTGCCACCTCGCCCGCATGGACGACCCCACGCTCGATGCGGACGAGCGCGCCGAAGCACTGGCGCGCGGGAGCGACTTCAGCCGCTTCGCGGCCAGCATCAGCGAGCAGCTGATCGAGATCGGGGTGGGGGCGGTGGTCGCGGCCGGGTGGGCGGTCGACGACCGGGCGGCCGCCGACTTCGCGACCGAGTTCTACGACCGCATCACCCGCGGCGACAACCTGGCGGAGGCGGCGCTCGCCGCCCGCCAGGCCGCCTGGGAGCTCGGCGGGACCACCTGGGGGGCGTACCAGGTGTACGGCTCCCCCGACTTCCGCCTCTACAAGGAGTCCGCCGCCGCAGCGCGCCAGCAGCGCCGCATCGTCGCCGAGCACGAGTTCGAGGCGGCGCTGCGGGAGCTCCAGACCCGGGCCCAGGGAGCGTCCGAGAGCGCCCGGATCGACGAGCTCAGCGCCGAAGTCGACCAGCTCGTGGCCGAGATGCGCCCGGAGTGGTCGTCCGGCAGCGTCCTGGATGCGCTCGGCGGGTGCCTCGGGGAGCTGCGCCGCTTCGACGAGGCCATCGGCTTCTACACGCGGGCGCGCGACTCGTGGGACAAGCGGGCGCCGCTCGAGGTCCTCGACGAGATGTACAACCTCGTGGCCCGGGCTGCGGTGGACCGTGTCGACGGGCCCGACATCGACCCTCAGGCGGTCGCGGAGGCCGGCGCCGCCTGTGAGGACGCGATCGAGAAGGTCCGGGGACTGCTCGTGGCGGCGCCCAGCCCCGAGCGATGGGCGCTGCTCGGCAGCATCCAGAAGCGGCTGGCCCGGATCGTCGACACGGTCGACGGCCGCAACGAGCAGCTCGCCGGCGCCCTGGCGTCCTACGTGCGGGCGCACGAGGACTACGTCGCCAAGCGCAGCGACTCGTCCAACATGCCGGCGATGTGGCCCCGCTACGCGTGGAACGTCATCGTGCTGCGGTGGCTGTTGGACCTCGTCGGGCACGAGATCGACCCGAAGGAGCGGGACAAGGCGTCCGGCGTGTACCTCGACACGCTGGGGAAGGCCGCCGAGTCGCTGCGGGGGAGCTCGGTGCAGGATGCCTACTGGACCAACCTCGTGTCTGCCGACATCGCGATGATGCAAGCGCTGGAGAGCGGCGACATCGCAAGCCACGTCGAGGAGCTGGCTGACCGCTACCGCGCCATCGCCGGCGGGACACCGAAGATGCGGTCGTCACCGGTGGAGCAGCTCGCCTTCATGGAGCAGATGCTGGCCGGGCACGACGAGGACGGCGTCGCCGACATGCGCGAGGCGCTGGCTTCGCTGCGACACAAGCTGAGCTGAGCTAGCCGGCTAACCCTCGGTGATCACGCCGCGTAGCCGCGGGAAGTGCACGGGAGCGTGGCGGTGGCAGAAATCCGCCTTGTTGTACTTCGACAGCACCGTGTCGCACTCCTCTCGCCGACACACCCGCCCGTCGGAGAACGTGCGGGGCCGCCGCGAGTTGGAGCCGACCCGGAAGGCCCTGAGCGTGTTGTTCATGTCCACTGACCTCCTGGTCGTCAATTTAGTGCTAAAACCAGGAGTTGTCAAGCAATCTCCCCCC
>JBFKDA010000186.1:0-5886 GCA_041619955.1 Acidimicrobiia bacterium
GGGGCGGTCACCGGCTCGGCGAAGAACACCGCGAGGACCAGCGCCAGCCCCACCCGCCCGGGGACCGGGACGAAGCGGGCATACAGCGGCGAGGCGGCGACGAAGCCGGCGATGCGGATCAGCGACAGCAGCAGCCCCGCTGCCCAGGCCGCGTCCAGGCTGAGGTCGACCACGAGTCAAAGGCCCGGGATCGTCGCCCAGAGCCCCGTCACCCAGCCGGTGACGATGCGGATCATCCAGTTGCCGCCGACCAGCACGATGAGCGCGGCGCCCACCAGCTTGGGGACGAAGCTCAGCGTCATCTCCTGCACCTGGGTGATCGTCTGGAGGATCGACACGGCGACGCCGATCAGCAGCGCCGCCCCGAGGATCGGGCCGGCCACCTGGAGGGCGACGAAGAACGCGTCACCGACGATCTCCAGCACCTGCCCATCGGTCATGCCGTGACCCCGGTCACCGAGCTGACCACCGAGCCCACGATCAGCGACCACCCGTCGACCAGCACGAACAGCAGCAGCTTCAGCGGCAGCGAGATGAACACCGGCGGCAGCATCACCATCCCCAGCGACATCAGGACCGCCGACACGATGAGGTCGATGACGAGGAACGGGACGAAGATCACGAACCCGATCACGAACGCCGTCCGCAGCTCGGAGATCACGAACGCGGGGATCAGCGTCCCGGCTGGCACGTCGGCAGCCGTGGCCGGCTTGGGAGCGTCGGCCAGGCTCATGAAGAGCTCGAGGTCGGCGTCGCGCACCTGGGTCAGCATGAAGTCCCGCACCGGCTCGAAGCCCGCCTCCACGGCGGTGCCCTGGTCGATCTCGCCGGCGAGGAGCGGCTGGACCGCGTCGTCGTTGACCTGCGCCAGCACCGGCCCCATCACGAAGAAGGTCAGGAAAAGCGCCAACCCGATGAGCACCTGCGACGGCGGGATCGTCTGCACCCCGATGGCATTGCGGGTGAGGCCGAGCACGATCACGAAGCGGGTGAAGCTGGTCATCAGCAGCAGGATCCCGGGCGCCACGGCGCCGACGGTGAGCATCAGGATCACCACGACCGTGCGGCTCAGCCCCTCGTCGCCCTGCACGTCGATGGTGACGTCGGGCACGGACGGGACGGCCACCTCGGCGGGGGCCTCCACCACGCCCGGGCCGGGCGTGGTGCGTTCGAAGGCGGCGTCCTCGACGGGCAGCGGCAGCGCCGGCTGCGCGGCGGCCGGGGCGGCGACCGCTCCGAGCGCGACCGCGACGAGGGCGGCGGCGAGGACCCTGCTAGCGCGGGGCACGCGACGGCCTCCGGGACGGGGGCGCCGTGCGCAGCGTCATCTGCTGCAAGCGGCGCACGAGGCCCGTCCATGGCCGTTGCGAGTGCGGGTCGTCCTGACCCGGAGCGGACGTCGAGAGGGGGAAGCCGGGCTCGGTCGGGGCGGGGAGCGCGGCGGCGAGTTCGGGCTCGGGCTCCAGCTCACCGAGCAGCCTGACACCGTGCTCGCCGGCACCGACCAGGAACCGGCGGCGGTCGACGGCCACCACCGCCACGGCGACGTTACGGCCGAGGCCGGCCCGGCCGACGACCCGCACCGGCCGGGCGGGGCCGGTCCGGTTGCGGCGCGACCACCACAACACCCCGAGCGGCGCCGCCACCACCACGAGCAGGGCCGGCACGAGCCGGGTCGCGATGTCGACCGCGCTGCCGGTCACGCCCGGTCCACGACGTCGGTGATGCGCACCCCCAGCTCGTCGTCGATCACCACGACGTCGCCGCGGGCCACCACGGTGCCGTTGACCAGCACGTCCACGGCCGCGCCGGCGGCGCGGTCCAGCTCGACGACGGAGCCGGTGGTGAGCGACAGCAGATCCCGCACCTTCATGCGGGCCCGGCCCAGCTCCACCGTGACGCTCATCGCGACGTCGGCGAGCACGCTGAGGTCGCGGCCCTGACCCGGGGCGGCGCCGCCGCCGAGCACGGGGAACTCGGCGGGCGCCACCTGCGGGCCGCCCGTCACCGCGGCGACCAGCTCTGGCTCCAGCACGACGATCATCTCCAGCTCGGCGTCGCCCGCCGCCAGCGTGCAGAGGTACGCCTGCGCGCCGGGACCGGCGGTCACCGCCGGGGCCGGCTGCGCCACGGCGGTCGCGGCCGGCACGCCCAGCGCGGCGGCCACCACCGGGGCGGCGCCGGCCGCGAAGGCCGCGGCGGCGTCCACGTCGTCGCCGGCAACCACGTACGCCGTGCCACCGAGCGCGGTGCGGACGCCGGCCAGGGTCCCGGCGGGCAGCGCCGGCACCTCGTCGACGGCGGTGACGGCGATCGGGCGGCCCTGGGCGTCGGCGAGCGCGTCGGCGCCGGCAGCGGTCAGGTCGGCGACGAGGGTCATTGGCTGGCCCAATCGGTCACTTCGAGCGCGAGCTTGCGCCCGCGCCGACCGACCCGCCCGGCGACGAGCGGTTCCCCGGCCACGACGCCGAGCACGGGCTCGTCGACGCGGTGGTCGAGCCGGATCACGTCGCCCGGGTTCAACGTCGCCAGCTCGGCGGCGGGCACCTCGGTGTCGCGCAGCCGGACGTGGACGTCGACCTTGGTGGCCGGCAGGCAGGTGGCCATCGGCGACGCGCCGCCGCTGGCCTCGAGGGCCGGCGGTCCCTCCTGCATGGCGGCGCTGGTGAGGCGGTCCGTCGTCGGCTGGAGGGTGGCGAACGGGTAGCAGAGGGTCACCAAGCCCTCGGTGCGGATCCCTTGCGTGACCGCGAGGTTGTAGCTCAGCACCATCACCATCTCCGACGGGGCGATCGTCTGGACGAAGTACGGGTTGAACTCCAGGCCGGCGATCTCGGGCTGCACCGGCGTGAGCGGCTCGAACGTGTCGGCCAGCGCGTCCGTGGCGTGGCCCATCAGCTCCCTCAGCAGCACGGTCTCCAGCTCGGTGGGGCGCCGCATCGGTCCGGGCTCGCCGATGCCGCCGAGCATCCGGTCGACGAGGGTCAGCGCCAGCCGGGTGCCCACCTCGATGACCGCGGTGCTCGGCAGCGGCGGCAGGGTGACGACGGTGAGCACTGTGGGGTTGGGCATCGAGCGGACGTACTCGTCGTAGGTGACCTGGCTGATCGAGAGCAGCTCGAGCCGGGTGACGGCTCGCAGCGCGCTGGTCAGCGAGCTGCCGAGGCGGCGGGCGAACAGCTCGTGGGTGAGCTCCAGGCTGCGCACGTGCTCCCGTGCCATCTTCGACGGGGCGCGGAAGTCCACCGGCCGCAGCCGGCGCTCCTCGCGCCGTCGATCGGGCAGCACCGCCGTGTTCACCGGCCCTCCAGGCACCTCGCTTGCGAAAATGCCAGTCGGCGCCGGCGAGCCCCACTCAAGCAGTGTGCGGCCTCGCGCTGCCCGGGCCCGCAATACCCGTCACGGCCCCACGGCGCCCATCCGGCGTGCAATGTGACGCGGCGGGCCTGCCCCATGGAGCCCTGCCGAGCCGTCGCAGCGCGGAACGGGGTTGGCTCAAGGCCGGCGCGCAGCGCCGGCCCCGCGCAAGCCTCCGAGGAGTGCGGCAGCCGCACGCCGGCGGGCACGCAATACCCGTCACGGCCCACGGTGCCCGTCCGGCGTGCAAGTGTCACTGCACGATGAGCTCGGTCAGCACCACGCGGAGCACCTCGCCGTCCGGCCAGATCTCCAGCGCCCGATCGGTCAATGCGCCCCGCAGCTCGTCAGCGCCGGTCGGTGCCAGCAGCTCGTCCGACGTGAAACCGTTCAGCTCCGACAGGGCTGCGTCCTGAAGGAGGGCGATCCGCTCGCCCACGACGCCCGAGTCGGCGCCGAAGGCAAGCACGACGGCCAGGCCCACCCGGGCGTACCGGGTCTCGCCGGGGTCCGCCAGGTTCACGGTGAGCTCGCCGGCCTCGATCACGGCGCCTTCCACCGCGACGGTTGTCGTGGTCTCGGCCGCGGCCTCCTCGCCGCCGCCACCGCCGAGCACGAAGACGTACAGCACGACCCCCACCACGGCGAGCGCGCCGACGCCGCCGAGCAGCTTTCCCTTCCCGCCCTTCTTCCCGCCTTTCTTCTCGCTGTCAGCCATCGGTGTCTCCTTCGTCGAGGACGACCACCAGCTCCACGCGCCGGTTGGCCGCCCGTCCTTCGTCGCTGTCGTTGGCCGCCCGCGGCCGGAACTCGCCGTAACCGGTGGCGGCCAGCCGCTGGGGCGCCAAGCCGCCGACGGCGCCCAGCAGCCGGAGCACGGCGAGCGCCCGGTCGCTGGAGAGGTTCCAGTTGTCGTAGCCGGCGCCTCGCAGCGGTACGTCGTCGGTATGCCCCTCCACCAGGATCTCGTTGTCGATCCCTGCGAGCGCAGGTGCGATCGCCGCGATGATCTCCCGCCCGCGGTCGCCGAACTCTGCGGACCCGCTGGCGAACAGCACCGCGTCGGTGGCGACGGCGATCACCAGCCCCCGCTCGTCGATCTCGTAGTCGACGACCTCGCCGAGCTCGGCGGCGACGAGCGCCGCCTCGATCGCGTCGCGCAGCTCCGACAGCTCGGCGTAAGTGCCGAGGGCGGCAGCGGTGGCCTCGACGCCCTCGGCGTCGGCAGGGTCCGTACCCGGCTCCAGCTCGGGGAGCCCGTCGAGCAGCGCCAGCCCCTCCACGGCGCCGCGGGCCGCCTCCTGGATTTCGAGGGACGCTTCGCCGACGATGCCGTCGCCCTCGGTGAGCAGGCCTTGGCGGATGGCGGGGTTGCCGAACGGGTCGGCCAGGCCGGACACGAAGAGCTGGAACTTCTGGACGTCGACCTGGGATATCGCGTAGAGCATCACGAAGAACGCCAGCATGAGGGTCACGACGTCGCCGTATGTCGCCAGCCACCGCAGCGGGTTGTCCTCCTCGGGCGCCTTGCGCTTGCGGGCCATCAGGCGGCCTCGGCCTGCGGGGCTCCGCTGCGGCCGTCGGCGCCTTGGCGGTCACCGGGCACCAGGAAACCCTCCAGCCGCTCGACGAGGGCCCGCGGGCTGGCCCCGGCCTGCACTGCGAGCACGCCCTCGAGGGCCATCTCCTTGGTGACCATCTCGGCCTCGTGGAGGCGGCCGAGCTTGGCCCCCATCGGCAGGAACACCATGTTGGCGAAGATCACCCCGTACAGGGTCGTGAGCAGGGCCAGCGACATGCCCTTGCCGAGCTGGGCCGGGTCGGACAGGTCGGCGAGCATGTTGATGAGGCCGATGACGGTGCCGATCATCCCCATCGTCGGGGCGTAGCCGCCCAGCGTCTTCAGGAAGTTGATCATCGTCTGGTGCCGCTCGTCGAGCGCGGCCAGCTCGATGTCGAGCACCTCCCGCACCGCGGACGCGTCGACCCCGTCGACCACCTGCTGGAGGCCGGTGGCGAGGAAGGGATCGTCGAGGTCGGCGATCTTGGGCTCGAGTGCCAGCACGCCGTCGCGGCGGGCGAGGCCGGCCATCTCGACGAGCGTGTCGACCACCTCGCCGGGGTCCGGCACGCCGCCGGTCACCGATTTGATCATCGCGCCGGGGGCACGCTTGAGGTCGCTCAGCTGGAAGCCGGCCATCGAGATGCCCAGCGTGCCGAGGAGCACCAGCAGCAGCGAGGAGGGGCCGAGCAGCGACCCGAACGAGTTGCCGTCCATGATCGTGGACAGGACGATCGCCAGCAGCCCCACGATGAGGCCGACGATGGTCATCGGGTCCACGTCAGTCCTCCCGGCCGGGCAGTACCACGAGGTCGGCGCCGGGGCTCCGGCGCATGTCCTCGGCGGCGGCGAGCACCGACGCGCGGAAGATGCTGATGCGATGGACGAGCTCGGTTGGGGGGTCGGCGGCCAGCAGCCGGCGGCCGTCGGCGAGGGTCACGACCGTGTCCGGGGTGGCCTCGATGGAC
>JBFKDA010000187.1:0-5884 GCA_041619955.1 Acidimicrobiia bacterium
AGGCGCGGTTCAAGGAGTTCGTGCGGCGCAAGTGCTCGGAGCCGGCCCCGCCGGAACTCATCGAGCGGCTGCGGAGTTTCCTGCGTGACCACCGCGACGACGTCGAGGCCTGAGGTAGAGGCCGCGGCGCCGCCCCGGCACCGGAACCGAAACCATCCCGGCGACGTCCAACCGTCGCCCCCGAAACGGAGACCACAGCGACATGAGCGACGTAGTGAAGGGAAAGCGGATACGCGGCAAGCTCCGCGCTCCGCGCACCTACGACGAGGACCGGCGGTGCATCCACAAGGGCTGCACCACCACGCTGTCGAAGTACAACCGGCGCGACCACTGCTACGCGCACGCCCCCACGCGGTTCCCGCGCCTGCGGGGCCGCATCGTCCCCGAGACCTGAGCCGCCGGCTCCCGGCGGGAAACTAGGCTCGGCGGCATGCGCGCCCGAGAAGTGCTCGCCATGCTGGCCATCGTGCTGATGCCGGTTGCCCCGATCACCGGGGCCGTGCCAGGCGCGCTGGTCGCCCCCGCCCCCGCAGAGGCCGCCGACCAGACGCCCGCCGTCGAGGTCGAGGAGGCCCCGACCGAGGGCGAGGACGAGCCGTGGACCGCGCGCTACCTGGCGCCCACCGTGCTCGCCATGGGGGCCGTGGTCATTGCACTGGTGGTCGTCTTCTACGCCGTCCGGGTGCGGGGCCGCTACCGCGTCGTGCGATGAGCCCGATGCGGTGGCCGCTGGCGATCAAGGTCGCCGACCGGCTGGCAGGCAACTACCCCCTGGAGGGCAGCTACCACGACGCTCTCTTCGCGCGTCAGGCCCCGGAGCTGGTCGCCCGGGCCGCCGAGCTCGTCGAAGCGGAGACCGGGCTGCGCGGCCCGGGGATGCCCGAGGTGGGGGTGGTGACCCGCCGCGAGTGGGTCGAGAACAACGTGGCCGTGTTCGCCAAGCTGCTCGCCCCGGCCGAGCAGAAGCTCGAGGAGCGCGGCGGGGTCGGCAAGGGGCTCGGTGAGCGGGTGGTGGCCGCCGAGATGGGCGCGCTGCTGGGCCTGCTGGCGCGGCGCGTGCTGGGCCAGTACGAGATGGTCCTCCCCACCGGCGAGGAGGAGGCCGGCGACGTCGTGCTGTTCGTCGGTGCCAACGTGCTGTGGATGGAGCGGGCCAGCGAGCTGCGCCCCTCCGAGTTCCGGTTCTGGGTCGCCCTCCACGAGTGCACCCACCGCCTCCAGTTCGTCGGCGTCCCCTGGCTACGGGACCACTTCTTGGGCCTGGTCGGCAAGCTCGTCGCCAGCGCCACGCCCGAGCCCGGCCGGCTGGCCCGGGTGGCCGGCGAGCTGCGCAGCGCCGCGGCCGCCGGGGAGCCCATCGTCGGCGAGGCGGGGCTGATGGGCATGTTCGCCACCCCCGAGCAGCGCGACGTCATCGACGAGGTCCAGGCGCTCATGTCGCTGCTCGAGGGCCACGGTCACGTCATCATGGACCGGATCGGCGCGCGCCACCTGGTGAGCCAGGCCCGCATGTCGGCCATCCTCCGGCGTCGCCGCCAGGATCCCCGGGCTGCTGCGTTCATGCGGCTCGTCGGGCTCGAGATGAAGATGCGGCAGTACGAGATGGGGGAGCGGTTCGTGCTGGAGGTCGAGCGGGAGGCCGGCTTCGGGGCGCTCGACGCAGCCTGGGCCGGGCCGGGCAGCCTGCCGACCCTCGAGGAGATCGGCGAGCCGAGCCGTTGGCTGGCCCGGGTGGCGGCGTGAGGATCGGCAAGATCGTCGTGTCCGCGGGCGACATCGACGCCAAGCTCGCCGAGATGGGGGCGGCGATCACCGAGGACTACCGGGGCAAGGACCTCCTGATGGTCGGCGTGCTGAAGGGCGCGTTCGTCGTGATGGCCGACCTGGCTCGCCACGTCCGGCTGCCCGTCGAGTTCGACTTCATGGCCGTGTCGTCGTACGGGTCGGCCACGCAGACCTCCGGCGTGGTGCGCATCCTCAAGGATCTCGACGAGGAGATCGGCGGGCGGCACGTGCTGATCGTGGAGGACATCATCGATTCCGGTCTCACCCTCAACTACCTGCTCAAGAACCTGCGGGTCCGCCAGCCGGCCTCGGTGGAGGTGGCTGCGCTGCTGCTCAAGACCGGCATCCAGCGGGTGCCGATCGACGTCAGCTACGTCGGCTTCGAGATCCCCCCGGAGTTCGTCATCGGCTACGGGCTCGACTTCGAGGGCAAGTACCGCAACCTGCCGTACGTCGCCGTGATGGAAGAGGACGAGTGACGGCGGCTCAAGCGCACGCCACCCCGCTCCGATGGACCCGGGAGGGCCCCGGGCGCCACATTGGCGGTGCGAGCGCATACCATAGGTTCACAGTCGACGCCGGCTCCGGCTGGGGCCGGCATCCGAGCTGAGCGGGACCGCGCCCGCAGGCGTCGCCGCGGCGGCGCACCCCGGGGGAGAACCCCGGAGTAGCGGCCGGACCACCCAGCCCGTCAACACCCATTTGGTCACCGATTCGGCCACGGAGTACCCGACCGAGATGCATATCCCCACCACGGACCTTCGGAGCGAACCCAGGTGAGCCGTACCGCCCGCTCGATCCTGGTCTACGTCGCCGTGATCGTGGTCGTGGTGATGGTCGTCAACACGTTCGTCTCGAGCGCCACCGACCCCCGCGAGCTGGACCTCACCGAGTTCGAGGCGGCCATCGCCGACGGCGCGATCGCCGAGGTGACGATCAAGGAGAAATCCAACCGCATCGAGGGCGAGTTCAAGCCCGAGAAGGTGCTGCCGAACACCGACACCAGCTTCGAGAGCTCCTACCCGGACGGCTTCGAGGAGAACCTGACGCTGCAGCTGCTGGAGGCGGGCGTCAAGGTGACCTCCGACTCGCAGACGCCGTCGCTGCTGACGGTGTTCCTCACGTCGATCCTGCCCTACGTGCTGATCTTCGGCATCTTCATCTTCATCCTCATGCAGCTCCAGGGGGGCGGCAACCGGGTGATGCAGTTCGGCAAGTCCAAGGCCAAGCAGGTCACCCGCGACCAGCCGAAGGTGACGTTCAAGGATGTCGCCGGCATCGACGAGGCCGTCGAGGAGCTGGAGGAGATCAAGGACTTCCTCTCCGCGCCCCAGAAGTTCAGGGCGATGGGCGCCAAGATCCCCAAGGGCGTGCTGCTGTACGGCCCGCCCGGCACCGGCAAGACGCTGCTCGCCCGCGCGGTCGCCGGAGAGGCGGGTGTCCCGTTCTTCTCGATCTCCGGCTCGGACTTCGTCGAGATGTTCGTCGGCGTGGGCGCCAGCCGGGTGCGCGACCTGTTCGAGCAGGCGAAGGGCGCAGCACCGGCGATCGTCTTCATCGACGAGATCGACGCGGTCGGCCGCCACCGTGGCGCCGGCCTCGGCGGCGGCCACGACGAGCGCGAGCAGACGCTCAACCAGCTCCTCGTCGAGATGGACGGCTTCGACCAGAACAAGGGCGTCATCCTGGTGGCGGCCTCCAACCGGCCCGACATCCTCGACCCTGCGCTGCTCCGCCCGGGCCGCTTCGACCGCCAGGTGGTGGTCGACCGGCCGGATCTCAAGGGGCGGGAGTCGATCCTGGCCGTGCACGCCAAGGGCAAGCCGCTGGCCGACGGTATCGACCTGGCGGTCCTCGCCCGGCGCACGCCCGGCTTCACGGGCGCCGACCTGGCGAACACGATCAACGAGGGAGCGCTGCTCGCGGCGCGGCGCGGCAAGAGCGAGATCGGCCTCGGCGAGTTGGAGGAGGCCATCGACCGGGTGATCGCCGGCCCGGAGCGACGCAGCCGGGTGATCTCGGAGAACGAGAAGGAGCTCACGGCCTACCACGAGGGGGGCCACGCGCTGGTCGGGCACGTCCTGCCGAACCTCGACCCGATCCACAAGGTGACGATCATCCCGCGCGGCCGCGCCGGTGGCTACACCCTGGCGCTGCCGGTGGAGGACAAGTACTACGACCGGCGCAGCGAGCTGGTCGACCAGCTCGCGTACGCGCTGGGCGGCCGCACGGCCGAGGAAGTGGTCTTCGGCGATCCCAGCACCGGCGCCTCGAACGACATCGAGAAGGCGACCAACCTCGCCCGCAAGATGGTGATGGAGTACGGCATGAGCGACCGGCTCGGTCCCATGCGCTACGGCAAGCCGCAGGGCGAGGTGTTCCTGGGCCGCGACTACGCCCGCCAGCAGGACTACTCCGACGAGATCGCGTCGCGCATCGACGAGGAAGTGCGGTACCTCATCAACCAGGCCCACGAGGAGGCCCGCGAGATCATCACCGCCCACCGCGATGCGCTCGACCTGCTCGCCACCGCGCTGATCGAGAAGGAGACCCTCGACGCCGCCCAGGTGGCCGAGGTTCTGAAGGACGTGCCGAAATGGGAGCACGACGAGAGCGGCTCCATGCGGATCCGTCCCCCGGAGGCCGTCGCTCGCGACCGCATCGCCGCGGTCCAGAGCGATACGGGCCATCCCTGACCGACGGCCGGGTCCCGTGAGCGCAGCCGTTCGCACCGCCGGATGGCGACTGCGCGACCATGTCGTCGCCCCGCCTGGCCGGACCGCCATCATGGGCATCGTCAACGTCACGCCCGACTCGTTCTCCGACGGCGGCCGCCATCTCGACCCGGCGCGAGCGGTCCGCCACGGGCTCGACCTGCTGCGTGCCGGCGCCGACCTGCTGGACGTGGGCGGGGAGTCGACCCGCCCCGGCGCGGCGGCGGTCCCGGCGGATGCGGAGCTCGACCGGGTGATGCCGGTCGTGACGGGGTTGGTGCGGCGGGGAGCCGTCGTCTCGGTGGACACCTCCAAGGCCGAGGTCGCCGCCGCAGCCCTGGAGGCGGGCGCGGCGGCGATCAACGACATCACCGCGCTCGGTGACCCCGAGATGGCGTCAGTGGTGGCCGAGGCCGGCGCCGGGCTGGTGCTGATGCACATGCAGGGGACGCCGGCCACGATGCAGGACGACCCCCGCTACGACGACGTCGTCGCCGAAGTGCGCGACTTCCTCGTGGAGCGGGCCGGCCGCGCCCGGGCGGCCGGCGTCGCCGCCGATCGCATCTGCATCGATCCCGGTATCGGTTTCGGCAAGACAACCGAGCACAACCTGGCGCTGCTCGGCCATCTCGACGTGCTGGTGGCCACCGGCCACCCCGTGCTGGTCGGGGCCTCGCGCAAGGCGTTCCTCGCCCGCCTGCTCGGCGACCTCGACGAGACCGGGCGGGACGAGGCGACTGCGGTGGTGACGGCCTGGGCGGCCGCGGCCGGTGCTGCCGTCGTCCGGGTCCACGACGTGGCCCGATCGCTCCGGGCCGCGCAGCTGGCGACGGCTATCGTGCAGCAGCGGTCGGGGAGGCAGGTGTAGATGGCGACGGGCTTGGAGCCGCGCGACTTCCGGTGGGTGATCTCCGGCCGGCTGGCCGTGTCCGAGCGCATCGGCGGGTACGGGTTCCAGCACCGCCGGGTGCGCCGCACCGAGGAGATCGCCTGGATCAAGGCGCAGGGCGTCACCGCGGTGCTGTCGCTGCTGTCGGGCGGCCAGAACATCGCCTCGTACGAGGCCGACGGGCTGACGACCCACGAGGTGCCGCTGGGGCCGGAGGTCACCGACGAGGAGGCAGCCGAGGTCATGGAGACCATCGCGGCGGTGCTCGGCGACGGCAAGTCCGTGCTGCTCGTGCACCGCGACACCGTCGACGACGTGGTCGCCGGGCTGCTCGGCGGCTATCTCGTCTACTCGCGACTGGTCCAGGACCCGATCTTTGCGACCTCGCTGATCCAGGAGATCGTGGGCCGGCCCATCGGACCCGAGGGCCGGCGCCTCATCCCGCAGCAGACCGCCACCTGATGGCCGGCGCCGTCGAGGCGGCGATCGGCCTCGG
>JBFKDA010000188.1:0-5846 GCA_041619955.1 Acidimicrobiia bacterium
GGCCGGGCCACCCAGGCACAAAGGGACGCTTTCAAGCAGTCCCGGGAGTGGATGGACGCCGCCATCGATCTCGTCAAACCCGGCGTCACCACCGACCAGATCGCCAAGGTGTGGCCTCGCGCCGAGGAGTTCGGCTTCGACGACGAGATGGACGCGTTCGGGCTCCAGTTCGGCCACGGCGTCGGCGTCGGCCTCCACGAGCGGCCGATCATCAGCCGCCTCAACTCCATCGAGACCCCGGTGGAGATCCAGGAGGGCATGGTCTTCGCGCTGGAGACCTACGCCCCGGCCGCCGACGGCCGCTCCGCCGCCCGCATCGAGGAAGAGGTGGTGGTCACGGATGACGGATGCAAGGTGATCACGCTCTTCCCCTGTGAGGAGCTGATGGTGGCCAATGCCTACTGACCCCCGCTACGACTACGCACTCCGGGAGCCGCGCCTCCCCGCACCGGTCGACCACTCTCTGGCCGAGGCGCCGATCGCGATGGACACCCGACTCGGCATGTACCGGCTGCTCCACGAGCTGCGGCAGTTCGAGAAGCGCGCCTACGACCTCTTCATGCAGAACCTGGTCAAGGGCACCAGCCACCTTTCGCTCGGCATGGAGGCGGTGGCCGCCGGTTTCGGGGCGGCGATGCGTCCCGACGACTACACGTTCGCCACCTACCGCGGCCACGCCCACTCGCTCGCCCGGGGCATGGACATGGGTACGGCGATGGCCGAGCTGCTGGGCAGGGCGAACGGGATCCTCGGCGGCAAGGGCGGGTCGATGCACCTCACCGACGTCGAGAAGGGGATGATGGGCTCCTACGCCATCATCGGCGCCCACCTCTGCATCGCCAACGGGGCGGCGTGGTCGGCGCAGATGCGCGGCACCGACCAGGTGGCGGTCGCCTTCTTCGGCGACGGCACCACCAACATCGGCGCGTTCCACGAGGCGTTGAACATGGCCAAGGTGTGGAACCTGCCCGTGGTCTTCGTGTGCGAGAACAACCTGTACATGGAGTACACGCCGATAGAGGTGGTCACCGCGGTGCCGCGCCCGGCCGCCGACCGGGCAGCCGCGTACGGCCTCGAGCCGGTGGTCGTCGACGGCAACGACCCCGACGCCGTCCACCTGGCCGCCCGCGGCGCCATCGAGCGGGCTCGCGCGGGGGGCGGGCCGGCGCTCATCGAGGCGATCACCTACCGCTCGGGCGGCCACTCCCGGGCCGACCCCGGCAAGTACCGGCCCGCCGCCGAGGTGGAGGCGTGGGACGGCCGGGACCCCATCCCCATGTACCACCGGCGGCTGCTGTCGCTGGGCGCGCCCGAGGAGCAGCTCACCAACATCCAGCAGGAGGTGGCCGCCGCCGTCGACGCCGCCACCGAGTTCGCCAAGGCCGGCCCCGAGCCCGGCGAGGACGTGCTGCTGACCGAGGTCTACGCCGACGGGGGGTCGTCGTGGCGGAACTGACCTACCGCGACGCCGTCGCCTACGGGATCGCCCAGGAGATGCGGCGCGACCCGGCGCTCGTGATGCTCGGCGAGGACGTCGCCGCCGCGGGCGGAGTCTTCAAGACCACCGTCGGGTTGCTCGACGAATTCGGCCCCGACCGGGTGCGGGACACGCCAATCTCCGAGCAGGCGATCCTCGGCGCGGCGATGGGAGCGTCGATGACCGGCGTCCCGGTGATCGCCGAGATCATGTTCTCCGACTTCCTGGCCGTCTGCTGGGACATCGTCGCCAACGAGATCGCCAAGAGCCGATACATGACCAACGGCCAGGTGAGCTTCCCGCTCGTGATCCGCACCGCCAACGGCGGCGGCGCCCGGTTCGGCGCCCAGCACTCCCAGAGCGTCGAGAACTGGGCGATGATGATCCCCGGCCTGAAGGTGGTGGCGCCGTCCACGCCACACGACGTGATAGGGCTCATGGCCGCCTCCGTCCGCGACCCCGACCCGGTGGTCTTCTTCGAGCACAAGGCGCTGATGGCCACCAAGGCCGACATCCCCGACGGCGAGATCGTCGATGAACTGGGGACCGCCCGGGTGGTGAGGGAGGGCAGCGACGCCACGATCGCCGCGCTCGCGCTGATGGTGCCCCGCGCCCTGGAGGCCGCGGAACGGCTGGCCGCCGCGGGTATCTCGGCGGAGGTGATCGACGTGCGGTCGCTGGTGCCGCTCGACACGCGCACCCTGCTCGCGTCGGTCGCCAAGACCGGGCGGTTCTTCACCGTGGAGGAGAACCCCCGGCTGTGCGGCTGGGGCGCCGAGCTCGCGTCGATCGTGGCCGAGGAGGCTTTCTGGGACCTCGACGGCCCGGTCGTCCGGATCACCACCCCGCACATCCCGCTGCCGGCTGCCGCCGCACTCGAAGACCTGGCGTTGCCCTCGGCGGACCGCATCTTCGACACCATCACCCACTCGGTGGCCGGGTGAGCGGCCCGGTCCTCGTCAAGGGCGGAACCGTGCTGTCGCTGGATCGCGGCGTCGGCAACCATCCCGCCGCCGACGTGCTGATCGAGGGCGGAGTCGTGCGCGAGATCGGCGCTTCTCTCCGGGCACGCGGCGCCGAGGTGATCGACGCGGCGCACGCCATCGTCATGCCGGGCTTCGTGGACGCCCACCGCCACGTCTGGCACACGCTCTTCCGTTCGTCCTCGACCGACCCGGCGGTGATCGGGCCGCACTACAGGCCGGACCACCTCTACGCGGCCACGCTCGCCGGGCTGCTCGGCGCCGCGGCCGCGGGGATCACGACGCTGGTGGACTGGTGCGACCTCGGCGCCGACCCCGCCCTCTCCGAGGCGGCGGTGCAGGCCCATGCCGACGCGGGTCTGCAGACGGTGTTGGCCACCCCGGCATCGGCGCAAGCCGGCGCGGTCCCGCCGAACGTCACGCTGGCCCTGGCATCCGACGACCCGGCGGGCTGGCCGGCCGCCCGCGACGCCGGGTGGCGCATCCACGCCCACGCGGGGATGGAGCCGGGCTCGTCCGTGTCGGGGCCCCTCGGCGGCGACGTGACGCTGGCGCACTGCACCAACCTCGACGACGCCGGCTTCGACGCAGTGGCCGCCGCCGGCGCCGGCGTCGTGATCTGCCCGGCGATGGAGATGACCGCCGGGATCGGGTGGCCCCCGCTGCAGGCCCTCATCGACCGGGACATCCGGCCCGGGCTCGGCGCCGGCAGCGAGCTGGAGGCGCCCGGAGACCTGTTCGCGCAGATGCGCGCCGCCAACTCCGTGCAGCACGCCACCATCTTCGAGCACAAGCTGGCGGGCAAGGGAGGGGTCCCGAGCCTCCTTTCCACCCGGGACGTGCTCCGCTACGCAACCGTATACGGGGCAGCGGCCGCCGGCCTCGGTGCCATCACCGGCTCGCTGGCGCCGGGGAAGCAGGCCGACCTGGTGGTGCTGGCCGCCGATCGACCCAACATCGCGCCCGTCAACGACCCGATCGGCGCCGTGGTGTGGGGCATGGACACGTCGAACGTCGACTGGGTCTTCGCCGGCGGCCGGGCGCTGGTCCGCAACGGCGAGCTGACCGGAGACGCCGCCCGGGCGCGCGACCTGGCCGAGACCGCGCGTTACGAGGCGGCCGGGGCGGCCGGGCTGCTCGCCCCGGCCGAGGCGGCGCATCCATGACGGCCCAGCCGGCTCCGTCGGCTGCGGTCACCTCGTTCGTCGTCGCCTCCCGCTACATGCCGGTGTACGTCGCGCTGGCGCTGCTCGTGGTCGTGGCTGCGATCTGGGTTCCCGAGACGCTCGACAGTCCGGCACTGTCGGCCATCGCCCCCTTCGGCGCATTGCTCGGCATCACCGCGCTGGGCCAGATGCTGGTGATCATGACCGCCGGCATCGACCTCAGCACCCCGGGGACCGTCACCCTGGCGGCGATGATCATGGTGGGGGTAGGCGACGGGTCGAACGACCGCATCTGGTTCGCCATCGCCGTGGCGATCGGGGCGGCCGCCCTCATCGGGCTCGCCAACGGCATCCTGATCGGCGGGCTCAAGCTGAACGCGCTGATCGTCACGCTGGCGGTGGGCCAGATCGTCGCCGGCATCGTGCGGCGGTACGTCACGACCTTCCCGGTGCAGAGCTCGGTACCCAAGGCCCTGTCCGACTGGACGGCGACCCGCATCCTCGGCATCAGCCCGATCTTCTGGATCGGCGTGGTGGTGACGCTGCTGCTCATCGTCGGCCTGCGGTTCACGACCGCGGGGCGGCGGTTCCAGGTGGTGGGTGCCAACCCGGTGGCCGCCAACGTCGTGGGCGTCCGGGTGACCCTGAACCGGATCCTGGTGTACGTCGCCGCGGCGATCCTCTACGCGATCGCCGGGATCGCGCTGGCGGGGCTGCTGCGCAACCCGGGCGTCAACATCGCGTCCGAGTACCTGCTCGGCCCGATCGCCGCCGCGGTCATCGGCGGCGCCTCGCTGACCGGTGGGCTCGCCAGCCCGCTGTCGACCTTCTCGGCGGCCCTCTTCCTGGTCGGGCTGAACCAGATGATGCGAGCCCTGGGGTTGGCGACGGCCCTTCAGTTCGTGGTGTTCGGGCTGGTGATCATCGGGGGGATGCTGGTTTCGGGGGACCGGATCGTCAAGGGCGTCGAGCGCATGCTGCGCGCCCGTGACCGACCGAGCGAGGAGCAACTGACGGGAGCTGACCAATGAGGAGGCGGACGTGAGACGAATCATCGGATTGCTGGCGGTACTGGTCCTCGTGGCCGCCGCCTGCGGGGACTCGGGCACGACGACGACGGAGGACGAGGTCGTGGCGACCACGGCGGCACCTGCCACCACCACCGCGCCGGCGACCACGACAGCCGGAGGCGACGGGCCGCTGGCCGAATTCGGCGAGGACCCGACCGCCGCCGACCCCGCGCTGGTCGAAAAGGCGCTGGGGCCGGTGGAGCCCTCGGACGACGCGAGCTGGAACATCATCCTCGCTTCGATCGCCCGGGCGGACCAGAACCCCGACGCGGCCACGATCGAGACGGCGATGGAGTGCTGGAGCAACCAGGAGTGCGACACCGGCAGCGGCGGTGACCTGGTGATGGGCTACGCCGACGGTGGCGGCAACACCGTCAACGTGTGGCGGGGCGTCAGCCACATGGAGGCGATCCTCCAGGCGCTGACCTACCCGGAGATCGGGACGATCGTCTCGACCGCCGCCGACTTCTCCCAGGATCCGGAGGTCCATGCCAACGGGATCCGGTTCCTCATCCAGCGCGACGTGGACTTCATCGTCGGCTACCCGGACTTCGGCATCGCCCTCGCCCCGGTCATCACCGAGGCGCAGGCGGCCGGCATCCCCTACTTCTCCTTCTCGGCGGGCTACGTCGGCCTGCCCGGGCAGGAGGGCGCGCTCGTCCCCGGCCAGGACTACGGCGGCGTGGTGGGCGAGGACCTCTGCGCGCTGGGAGAGAGCTTCGCCGCGATCCTCAACGAGGGTGTCGGGGCGGGCGACGTGGGGATGCTGGGCGGCACGCCCGGCAACGCCCTGACGCTCGGCTGGCAGCAGTGCACCGCCGGCGCCCTGGCGGACGGTGTCGAGCTGGTCAACCCGCCGGCCGACGAGAACTCCACCACCGGAGACACCTTCTGGGTGAACAACCTCGCCCTCGAGGCGGTGCGCGGGCTGCTGACCACCAACCCGGACATCAAGGGTTGGGTGTACGAGTACTCCGACGGGCTGAACACCGCCCTCCAGGCGTACAACGAGCTGGATCTCCCCGTGGCAGATCTGACGGTGGCGTTGCGCACCGACGAGCAGACCCTGTTCTGCGACTGGGCGCAGCGCAATGAGCCGTCGTACAACATCTGGTACTCGGCGGGTGGCAACTTCCAGTCGCGCACCGCC
>JBFKDA010000189.1:0-5838 GCA_041619955.1 Acidimicrobiia bacterium
ACCCAGGCGGCGCCTTCCTTGCGGGCCGGCAGCATGCCGAGCCGCACGTACCGGTACACGGTCATGTAATGGACGTCGAGGCGCTCGGCGGCCTCGCGCAGCGACAGGGTGGGGGCGTCGGCCATGGCAAATAAGTTAGTGCTAATGCCCCGCTAAGCGGAGCCGGCGCGCCGAGGTCGCGAAATGCGTAGCATCGGTGCCGGTGTCGAGTCGGCGAGGGGGTCTCCAGGTGGCAACTCGTGACATGCGCCTTCCCGGCAAGGCGGAGCCGGTCCCGGACGACCGCGACGCCGGCGTGGGGGCGTTCCTCGACGACGTCGAGGTGGCGGCCAGCTATCGGATCACCGCCCCCACCCGGGCCGCGTCCGAGCCGGCGGCCGTGGAGGAGGGCCTCGACGACGGCGCCGTCGTCGAGATCGAATACGAGGACGGCCTGCGGGAGTGGGTCTCGGTCGGCCGGCTCGCCGAGCTGCAGGGCGCCGCCGCCGAAGGGGGGTTCGACCTCGCCGCGGTCGTGCCGGGAGACCCCGACCGGGGCGTCGGCGACTGGGTGGTCAAGGGCGTGCGCATCATCACCGGGCGGGCCGCCGAGGAAGCCGCCCCCCACGTGGTGCGGGCCGCGATCGCCAAGGTGGAGGGCCGGCTGGAGCCGGGGCCGGGCGTGTACCGGGTCGGCCGGTCCGGGAAGCTCGCCGAGCCCGGCAAGCTCGACGCCGACCAGCCCTACCTGCTGTTCCTGCACGGCACCGCCTCGAGCACCATCGGCAGCTACAGCGGCCTGTTCGCCACCGACGCCGGCAGCCCCACGAGCGAATGGGTCGACCTGTACCGGCGCTACGACGGGCGGGTGCTGGCGCTCGAGCACCACACCCTCAGCGCCAGCCCGGTCGACAACGCACTCGACTTGCTGGCGGCGCTGCCACGCCGCGCCGAGCTCCACGTGGTCAGCCACTCCCGCGGCGGGCTCGTCGGCGACCTGCTCTCGCTGGACGACATCCCCGAGTCGGCCATCAAGAAGTACCACCGCAAGCGGCGCCGCCACGCCGACGACCTCGGCCTCGACGACGACTTCGTGCGCCGCGAGATCGAGACGCTCGAGCAGCTCGGCGCCGAGCTCGCCGACAAGCAGCCCAACGTCGGCCGCTACGTGCGGGTGGCGTGCCCGGCCCGGGGCACCCGGCTGGCCGGCCAGCGGCTCGACAAGCTGCTGTCGATCCTCACCAACCTTGTCGACCTGGTGCCGATGGGCGTGTTCGGGGAGACGCTCTACCAGTTCGTGAAGGCGCTCACCCTGGAAGTGGCCCGGCTGCGGGCCAACCCGGCGTCGCTGCCGGGGATCGAGGCGATGATGCCGAAGTCCCCGTTCGTGTACCTGCTCAACCTCCCCGAGGTGTCCACCGGCGACGACCTCGCGGTGATCGCGGGTGACGTCGAGGGCCGGGGCATCGTCAACCGGCTCGCCATCTGGGCCACCGACCTGTTCTATGGCGTGCCCCACGACCTGGTGGTGAACACCGACGCGATGTCCGAGGGAGTGCGGCGGCGCGGCAAGCCGGTCATGTTCTTCCACCGCGGCAACGACGTGACCCACTTCGGCTACTTCCGCGGTCGGGACAGCCGCAAGGACCTCCACGCCTGGCTCACCCGCAGCGAGGAGGGCAAGGTCGAGGGCGCCCTGCCGCTGCAGCAGACCCGCGGCAGCAGCGGGCTGTCCGCCCCGAAGACGCGCTCGACGGAGGCGGCGGTGCCCACCGTGGTGCTGGTGCCCACCGCGCTCGCCACCCATCTGGGCGTCGACGGGAAGCGGCTGTGGCTCGACGCCGACGCCATCGCCGCCACCAGCCTCCTCGGCCTCCACCCGGAGCGCGACGGCGGGCGCGCCGAGTCGGTGATCGAAGGCCCCTACCGCGACCTCGTCGAGGCGCTGAGCAACGCCTTCCAGGTGCATGCCTTCCCGTACGACTGGCGACAGCCCCTGACCGACACGGCCGCGGCGCTGCGGACCGTGCTCGCCACCCATCTCGCCCAGGGCGACACCCCCGTCCACGTGGTCGCCCATGGCACCGGCGGGCTCGCGCTGTGGGCGGCGGTGGCGGCCGACCCGGGTCTGTGGCAGCAGCTCCGTGACCGGGAGGGCCGGATCGTGATGATCGGGGTGCCCGACCGCGGCGCCCATGGCCTCCTCCAGCTGCTGGCCGGCGGGGGCGTGCTGTTCGAATCGCTCGATACGGTGGTCGGCGATCCCGCGCTGTCGCGCCGCGAGCTGGCGGAGCTGTTCCGGTCGCTACCAGGCCTGGTGGCCGCCCTGCCCGACAACCCGGCCGTCCGCTCGGTGGACGCCTGGCGGCGCTGGATCGGCGACGGCGCCGAGGAATTCGGCAAGTTGCTGGAGGCGGTGCGTCCCGTCGGGGAGCGGATCGCTGCCGCCGTCCGCGAGCACGCCGGCGACGTGCTCCGCGTCGCCGGACGCGCCGCCTTCACCCCCGCCGGGGTGGTCGTCGGCGACGCCGGCCTGACGTTCCCGGCCTCGGCGGAAGGCGACGGGCTGGCGCTCGACGTGGCCCAGGCGATCGGCAAGCACACGTGGTGGGCGGCCGCCGCCAACGGCGACCTGCCGAAGCGGCCGGAGGTGGTGCGCGCCGTGCAGGACCTGCTCGCCACCGGCTCGTGCTCGACCCTCGCCCAGGCGGCGCCCAGCGTGCGGACCGTTCCCGGAGCGCGCCCGCCTTGGGTGGTGGAGCGCCTCTACCCCACCGATCAGGACCTGGTCGCCGCCGCGGTGTTCTCGGAGCCGCCGCGGGCCGCCGAGCCGGACCAGGAGCGGCATCTCCTCACTGTCTCCGTGAGCCACGGCAGCCTGGAGCATGCGGACGGCCCGGTGCTGGTTGGCCACTACCGCGGCGACCCGATCGTCGGCGCCGAGTCGTTCCTCGACTGGCGGATGCGGGGACGGCTGACGAGCCGCCATGCGCTGGGCGTCTACCCCGAAGACGTCGGCAGCCACGAGGTGGTGCTGGCCCCCGGCATCGGCACCGACAACGCCAAGCGGCCGCCGGGAGCGATCGTCGTGGGGCTCGGCGAGGTCGGCAAGCTCAACCCGTCTGAGCTGACCCGCAGCGTGACGCAGGCGGCGCTCCGTTACGCGGTCGAGTACAGCGAGGCGGTCCGACCGCCGCGGCCCGGGGCGTGGCGGCCCGCCACGATCTCGGCGCTGCTCGTGGGCAGCAACAGCGGCATGGCGCTGACCATCGAGACTTCCATCGGCGCCATCGTGAAGGGCGTCGTGCTCGCCAACCGCGCCCTGCGGGACCTGGGGTTCTGGGAGCGGGTGCGCATCGACCAGCTCGAGTTCCTGGAGTTGTACCTCGACGTCGCGACCCGCGCCGCCCACACGGTGGCCGATCTCGCCGGCGTCGTGCGGCTCCCCACCGAGGAGAGCGAGGAGATCTACGGACGCCCGTGGCTGCAGCCGAAGCCGGGCGGCCAGCCGGGTCGGGCCTCGTTCGAGTACGACACCGGGTGGTGGCGCCGCCTCCAGATCACCGACGCCGCCAACGGGAACCCGTCGGCCGGCACGGTCGACCTCCGCTTCCAGGCGCTCACCGACCGCGCCCGCGCCGAGGAGACGAAGCGCTCGACGCAGTCCGCGCTGATCGACGAGCTGGTCGCCAGCGCCATCGGCGGGCGGGGCGACGGCGACCTGGTCACCGGGGTGCTGTTCGAGCTGCTGCTGCCCAACACGCTGAAGGAGCAGTCGAACGAGCCGGCCAACCTCCAGCTCGTCGTCGACCGCGTCGCCGCGGCGTTCCCATGGGAGATGCTGACCGACCGCGCCGACGGGCGCAACGAGCCGCTGGCGATCCAGCGGGGGGTACTCCGCCAGCTCACCACCGCCCGCTTCCGCCGCCGCATCGAATCGCCGCGCGGCCGCCATGCGCTGGTCGTGGGCGACCCGAACCTGGAGGGCATGACCGGGTACCGCCAGCTCGACGGGGCGCTGCGGGAGGGCCAGGCCGTGGCCGGCGTGCTGACGAAGGCGGGCTACGAGGTGAACGCCGTCATCGACGACGACGTGGCGGCGCGCACGGCGAGCCAGGTGATCACCCGCCTCTTCGACCGCAGCAAGGAATACAGCATCGTCCACATCGCCGCGCATGGCCAGTTCGTCGCCGACGACGTGCATCGCAGCGGCGTGGTGATCGGCAACGGCAAGTTCCTGACGTCGGCCGAGATCGACCAGCTGCGCGTCGTGCCCGACCTGGTGTTCCTCAACTGCTGCCACCTCGGCAAGTTCGACGACCCGACCCGGACCGAGGAGGAGCGGGAGCTGGACCGGCGGCAGCGGCTCGACCTCACCCGCTTCGCGGCCAGCATCTCCGAGCAGCTCATCGAGATCGGCGTAGGGGCGGTGGTCGCCGCCGGATGGGCGGTCGACGACGCGGCCGCCGCCGAGTTCGCCTCGGTGTTCTACGACCGGCTCACCGGCGGAGCGAAGCTCGGCGACGCAGTGCTCGCCGCCCGCCAGGCCGCCCACGCCCTCGGCGGGACGACGTGGGGGGCGTACCAGGTGTACGGCTCGCCCGACTTCCAACTCACCAAGGAGTCCGGCATCGAGGCGGCCGGTGAGGTGCGCGTCGTGGCCGCCCACGAGTATGAGGCCGAGCTGCGCGGGCTCGCCGCCCGAGCCCGGAACGCGTACGACCAGGCACGCATCGAGGCCCTCGGCAAGGAGCTGGAGGACCTGGTCGTCAAGATGCGGCCCGAGTGGAACACGGGGAGCGTGCTGGACGCGCTGGGGAGCTGCTTCGGCGAGCTGCGCCGCTTCGACCGGGCGATCAGGTACTACAGCATGGCCCTCGATTCGTGGGATGCCGGCGCCCCGCTGGAGGTGCTCGACGAGATGCTCAACCTGGTGGCGCGCGATGCCGTCGACCGGGTCCGGGCGTCCGACGACGAGGGCACGACGCTCGAGCGGGCATGCCAGGACTGCCTGACCGCCATCGATCGGGTGAAAGGGCTCCTCAAGGCCGCCCCGACCCCGGAGCGGCACGCCCTCGCCGGCAGCATCTACAAGCGGGTCGCCCGCATCAGCGGCACCCTCGAAGAGCGCAAGAAGCTGCTGGGGCATGCGCTCCGCGAGTACGCGGAGGCCCAGGAGGGCTATGCCCGCAAGCGGTCCGGCCGCAAGGACCGTCCCGAGGTGTGGCCTCGTTACGGCTGGAACATGGCGGTGCTGCGCTGGCTGCTCGGCAAGACCAAGGAGGCGCAGACCGATCTGGCGGCGGTGCGCGACGCGGCGACTGCGCTAATCGGCAGCGACGCCCAGGAGGAGTACTGGACGCGGTTGGTCTTCGCCGACGTGAAGATGCTCGAGGCGCTGATCGACAACTCGATCGGCGCCCGGATCGAGGAGCTGGCCGACGCCTACCAGGAGATCTCGGGGGGCACGCCGAAGATGCGGTCGTCGCCCGTCGAGCAGATCGAATTCCTGCACGACATGCTGGACGTGACCCGTCATGGGGCGCAGCGCCGCCGGGAGATGGCTGCGGCGCTGCGCCGGCTTCGCGAGATCCTGCGCTAGGTCGTCAGCCCTCGGTGATCACGCCGCGTAGCCGTGGGAAGTGCACGGGAGCGTGGCGGTGGCAGAAATCCGCCTTGTTGTACTTCGACAGCACCGTGTCGCACTCCTCTCGCCGGCACACCCGCCCGTCGGAGAACGTGCGGGGCCGCCGCGAGTTGGAGCCGACCCGGAAGGCCCTGAGCGTGTTGTTCATGTCCACTGACCTCCTGGTCGTCAATTTAGTGCTAAAACCAGGAGTTGTCAAGCAATCTCCCCCC
>JBFKDA010000190.1:0-5767 GCA_041619955.1 Acidimicrobiia bacterium
CCGCAGCTTGCGCCCGCACCTCGGGATCGGGGACCGCCGAGCGACGGAGGAGGTCGGCCCTCGCGACGGGCGTGAGCGAAGCGAGCGACAGCCGTTTCACGGGATGTACTGCTCCATCGGGAGCACGAGGATGCCGGTGGCACCGCGCGCCTTCAGCTCCGGCACGATGGTCCACAGCCGGCTCGCGTCGACGACCGCGCGCACGGCGAGGTCGTCCCCGCCGTCGAGCGGCACCACCGTCGGTGCCTCCAGCCCGGGGTCGAGCGCCCGCACCTCGTCGAGCGCGGCCCGCGGGATCTCCATGACGAGGTAGCGCTTGCGGCGGCCCGCCGCCACCGCCCGCAGCATGGTCGCGGCCGTCTCCACCTCGGCGCGGCGGCGCTCCAGCGCTTGGGCGCCTGCGATGAGCACCGCCTGGGACTCGACGATCGTCTCGATCTCGCGCAGCTCGTTCATGAGCAGCGTGCTGCCGCTCGACACCAGGTCGGCGATCGCATCGGCGAGCCCGAGTTTCGGCGCCACCTCGACCGAGCCGTGCAGGTGGACCACCTCCACGTTGATGCCCTTGCCGGCGAAGAACGACTGCACCACGCGGGGGTGGGACGTGGCGATCCGCTGGCGGCGGAGGTCCTCGATCGACGTCACGGGGTCGTGGCGGGGCACGGCGACGGTCAGCCGGCATCGGCCGTATCCGAGCTCGGCCAGCACCTCGACGCTCGCCTCCGATTCCGCCACCAGGTCGATGCCGCTGATGCCGAGCTCGGCGGTCCGGTCGGCGACCATCTCGGGGATGTCGTCGGTGCGGACGAACAGCAGCTCGATCGCCGCGTTGCGGACGGGGACGGTGAGCGAGCGGGGCGTCTGCTCGAAGCTCAGCCCGGCGGCGCGCAGGAACTCGCCGGTCGGGTCCTGGAGGCGCCCCTTGTTGGGGACGGCGAGCCGCAGCGGGCGGTCGGTCACGGCCGCGCTCCCGCGGCGCCCGGGACGGGGGCGCTCGGAATGCAGCAGCAGAGCTGGGAGGGAGGGCGTGGCACGGTCCGGGTACCTCGGCTCAGTGGCGGCCGTGATGGTCCGGGCGATGCGCGTGCGAGCAGCCGGGCGAGCGGGCGTGGAAGCTGGCTGCTGCGGTCATGGCATCGTCCTGTCGGGACCATCAACGAGCCTAGCCGACCCCGGCGGGCCAGGAGGAAACGAGGGCCCGGAGTGCGGCCAGCTCGGCGTCGAGCGGGCGGTCGTCGACGAGCGGCGGGGTGACGGCACGCACCGCCCGGTACACCCGGCGCGTCCCGCCCCCGAGCGCATCGGCGATCCCGGCTGGGGCGGCGACGTGACGGGCGAAGGCCTGCTGCTCCTCCCGCCGGTGCTCCCAGGACGCGGCCTGCCCGAGCGGCGCGCCGCCCGCGGTGCGGCGGAAGGTGCGCCACTCCACGCCCTGCGCCGCGACCAGCAGCTCGACGGCCAGCACCGCCTCGACGCGCCGCAGCACCGCCCGCAGCTTGCGGGCGGCGTTCGCCGACATCGAGACGTGGTCCTCGATGTTCGCCGAGGTCGGGATCGAGTCGACCGAGGCCGGGTGGGCGAGCGACTTGGCGTCGGAGACCAACCCGGCGGCGGCGTAGTGCGCCACCATCGCACCCGAGTTGAGCCCGCCGAGCGGGACCAGGTTGCGCGGCAGCCCGCCGTTGTGGTCGGGGTCGAGGAGGAGCTGGGTGCGCCGTTCGGCGATCGAGCCCAGCTCGGCGGCCGCGATCGCCGCGAAGTCGGCGGCCAGCGCCAGCGGCTGGCCGTGGAAGTTGCCCGCCGAGAAGGCGATGCGCCGGTCGCCGTCGTACCCGGCGGGCCAGTTGGCGGCGAACTCGTGGTCCCAGCCGGTGCGGCCCGGGAAGAACAGCGGGTTGTCGGTGGACGCGTTCAGCTCGATCTCGACGACGCGGCGGACGTGGGCGAGCGCGTCGCGGGAGGCGCCGTGCACCTGCGGCGCGCAGCGCACCGAGTACGGGTCCTGCACCTGGGCGCGCCCGTCGACCAGGCGGCTGCCGGCGAGCAGCTCCCTGATCGCGGCCGCGCTGGCGAGCTGGCCCGGGTGGGGCCGCGCTTCGTGGACGGCCGGGTCGAACGCGCGGGCGGCGCCGGCCAGCGCCTCCACCGTCAACGCGGCGGCCCGGTCGGCGACGTCGACGAGGCGCTCGGCGTCGTGGAGCGCGAGCGCGAGCACCGCCGCCGACACCGACGTCCCGTTGATCAGCGCCAGTCCCTCCTTGTGGGCGAGGGCGGGCGGCTGCCCGCCGAGCACCTCCGGGAGGTCGGCAGCGGGATGCCGGCCGGCCGACCCGGCGATCTCGAACGAGCCCTCGCCCACCAGCACTCCGAACAGGTGGGCGAGCGGCGCGAGGTCGCCGCTGGCGCCGAGGGAGCCGTGCAGCGGGACCAGCGGCGCGACCCCGGCGCGCAGCATCGCGGCCAGCGTCTCCACCAGGACGGGCCTGACCCCGGAGTGGCCGCTGAGGAAGGCGTTGAGCCGGATGAGCAGCGCGGCGCGCACGACGTCGGCCGGGAAGTAGTTGGTGCGGTCGTCCCGGTCGGCGGTCTCGCCGAGGCCCACGCAGTGGCTCAGCAGCAGCCGCCGCTGCAGGTCGGCCAGCTCGCCGGGCGGGAGCCCGACCACCTTGAACGACCCGAAACCGGTGGTGATGCCGTACTCGGCAGGGGGATGCGGGTCGCCGGCGGCCACCGCCGCCTCGTAGCCCGCCACCGCCTCCTCGATCTCCCGGCGTCCAGCCGCAACCCGCTCCATCGCCTCCGGGTCGATCTCCAGTCGGACTGCAGCGTCGCGCGCCGCGTGCACGAGGCCGTCGACGGTGAGCGAGGCGCCGTCGACGACGAGCGGCCGAGCGTCAGCCATCGGCCCCCGGATCGAGGTCGGCGAGCAGCTTGCGCACCGCGCTCACCAGGTCGGCCCGCGCCACCTCCTGCTGGCCGGGGCGCGCCTCGAGCCATTCCTCCCGGTCGTCGATCCGCCCGGCGGCCTGGCGCCCGGCTTCCATCTCCTTGAGCGTCACGATGCCCGCCTCGTGCTCGTTGGACCCGTAGAGGACGCTGATCGGCACCCCGACCCGGTCGGCGTAGCGGAGCTGCTTGCCGAGCCCGCCGGCCGTGCCCAGGTAGTACTCGGCCGGGATCCCCGCCCGCCGCAGCTCGTAGACCATCTGCAGGTACTCGCCCTCCAGCTCCGGGTCGAGCCTGGTCACCAGCACCTGCGCGGTGGCGCGGCGCCCCGCCGTCCTGCCGAGGTGGACGAGCGCCGCCAGCAGCCGGTCGACCCCGAGCGAGGCGCCGGTGGCCGCGATGCCCTCGCCCAGGAACCGGCTGACGAGCTGGTCGTAGCGGCCCCCGCCGAACACCGACCCGAACTCGGGAGCGTCCAGCAGCACGGTCTCGAACACCGGCCCCGTGTAGTAGGCGAGACCGCGGGCGATGCTCGGGTCGATCACGACCCGGTCGTCGCCGTAGCCGAGTGCGGTGAGGTGGCCGGCGATCCTGGCCAGCGTGTCGACCGGGCCGGCGGCGTGGTCGAGCCCTGCGAACAGCTCACGGAGCTGCACGATCACCGAGGCGCGGTCGTCGCCGCGAATGTCGAGGTAGCGGCGGATCTTCTCCACAGTGGGGTCGTCGAGCCCGAGGCCGTCGATGACGTCACCGGAGGAGTCCGTGTAGCCGGTGGTGAGCTCGGCGGCCACCTTGGACCACCCGACCTTCTCGAGCTTGTCGAGCACCCGGAACACGTCGACCCCCTGGCTGGTGGGGATCTCGCAGTAGTCGAGGACCAGGTTGAGCACGGCGCGGCTGGAGATGCGCACCTGGTAGCGCCCGACGTCCAGCGCGTCGAACGTGTCGCAGATGCCGGTGACGATCTCGGTGTCGGCCACGTCGGACTCGGTGCCCACCGAGTCGAGGTCGAACTGCGTGAACTCCCGGAACCTGCCCTTGTCGGGCTTGTCGGCCCGCCACACTTTCGCCACCTGGTAGCGGCGGAACGGGCGGGGGAGGTCCTGGTACTGCGATACGAAGCGGGCGAGCGGCACGGTCAGGTCGAACCGCAGGCCGAGCTCGCCCTCGACCTTGCGGCTCGTGACCGTGAAGATCGACTGCTGGGCCTCGACGCCGGCGCTGCCGCTCAGCACGTCGAGGTACTCGATGGCCGGGGTGCTGATCGGGACGAACCCGTACGACTCGTAGACGCGCCGGGCGGCGCCCACGATGCGCTCGTGGGCGAGCGCTTCCTCGGGGAGCAGGTCGCGCAGCCCGCCCAGCAGCCGCGGGGTGACGAGATCGGTCATCGTGTGCGGGAGATCCTTTGTCGGTCGGTACCGAGGACGGGGATCGAACCCGTATCTCTGGATCCACAATCCAGCGCTCTAGCCATTGAGCTACCCCGGCGCAGTCCGGCAGGATAAAGTGCGCCCCTGCCGCCAATTGGAGCGTACCGGCCGATGGATGTCCTGCCTGCCGTCGAAGTGCTCGGCGGGCGCGTCGTGCGCCTTCTGCGCGGCGACTACGCCGCGGTGACCGAGTACGGCGTCGACCCGGGGGCCGCGGTCCGCAGCTGGGTTGCGGCGGGGGCCGAGCTGGTCCACGTCGTCGACCTCGACGGGGCCCGCAGCGGCCACGGCGACCCCGGCCTGTGGCGGGAGTTGGGCGACGCGAGGGTGCCGTTCCAGGCAGGCGGCGGGCTGCGGACCGTGGCCGACGTCACCGCCGCCGCGGTGGCCGGGGCGCGCCGGGTGGTGGTGGGCACCGCGGCGATCTGGGAGCCGGCGACCCTCGCCGCGATGGTGCGCGCGGTCGGAGCCGACCGGGTCGTGGCCGCCGTGGACGTGCGGGGCGGGCGGGCCGAAGGGGCAGGATGGCGGGACGGCGGCCGGGCGCTCGGCGAGGCCATCGCCGACGTGTCCGCCGCAGGGGTGCGGCGGCTGCTGGTGACCGGCATCGCTCAGGACGGCACGATGGAGGGCCCGGACCTCGATCTCCTGGAGCGGGTCCAGGCGCGGGCGCCGGAGGCGGCGATCATCGCGTCGGGCGGGGTGGGCTCGCTCGCCGACCTGCGCGCGCTGGCCGCGCTCGGGGTGGAGGCGGTCGTGGTGGGCAGGGCCCTCTACGAGCGCGTGTTCACCTACGAGGCGGCCGTCGCGGCCGCCTCCGCCTAGCGCGCGACCCCACCGCGGTCGCCAGGTCGAGGCTGGATCCGCCCGGCCGCATCGGGATCGCCGCCGCCCCCCGCAGGGCATGCGGGTGCCACGGGTCGAGCGAGCCACTCGTCAGGACGCCGGCCGCGCCGGCGGCTGCGGCCACCCGGACCGCAGCGCCGACGTTGCCGCGGTGGGACGGCCGCTCCAGGAACACGACCCGCCCTGGTCCGGCGAACAACGTGCCGCGGTCGGCGGCGGGCAGGTCGGCCTCGGCGACCGGCACCGCGCCCACAGCGGGACCATCGACCTCGACCGCCAGTGCGGCGACCGGACGATGGCGCCGAAGCGCAGGGCGTGCTTGACGGCGTGGAGGCCCTCGAGGCGGACAATCACGGGCCGCGGCGCCACACCGCGACCGGGTCGTTGGCCGACACCGCGACCCCGCCGGCCGCCTCCGTGGTGATCGCGAAGGCGGCGACGTCGCCGGCCACCCGGAACGGCGCGACCGCGGCCTCGGGGCCGAGCACCGCGGCGGAGATGACCTGGTCGCCGACGACCGCCCACAGCTGGTAGGTGCGGCC
>JBFKDA010000191.1:0-5716 GCA_041619955.1 Acidimicrobiia bacterium
GTCACCAGCGCCACCCTGCTCATCAGTCGCCGACTCCCAGGCCGTACGCGTCGATGTTGGGCTTCACCAGATCGAGGCCGGAGGCGTCCGTGGCGGGCAGCGCGGCGTCCGTCGCGCCGAGCGGCTCGACCCGCTCCCCCCACTTGAAGGTCGCAGCAGCCCAGGTGAGGCCGCCGCCGAACGCCGCGAACACCAGGTTCGAGCGGGGCGTGACCCGGCCGGCCTCGAGCGCTTCGGTGAGTGCGATAGGGATCGTCGCCGCCGACGTGTTCCCGTACGAGGCGATGTTCACGAACACGTCCTCCGGGTCGAGCTTGAGGCGCCGGGCGGTGGCGTCGATGATCCGCACGTTCGCCTGGTGCGGGATGAGCAGGTCGACGTCGTCGAGCGACAGGCCTGCCCTCTCGACGACCCGCACCGACGCGTCGCCCATCGTGGTGACTGCCCGCCGGAACACCTCGGGGCCGTCCATCGCGAGGTTGGGCAGCTCCCGGCCGCCGGGCGCGCCCTTCGTGCCCGTGCCGCGCACGCAGAGGATCTCGGCGAGCGAGCCGTCGGCACCCATCTCGTACGACAGCACCCCGGCCGGCTCGTCGGACGGCTCGACGATCACGGCGCCTGCACCGTCGCCGAACAGCACGGCCGTGTTGCGCTCGGTGAAGTTGAGCCAGTAGCTGAGCTTCTCCGCCCCGATCACGAGCACCGTGTCGGCGCCGCCCGCCTTCACGATCTGGTCAGCCGTCGCCAGCGCGTAGATGAATCCCGAGCACGCCGCGTTGAGGTCGAACGCGCCCGTGGGAGGCCCGCCGAGCTTGTCCTGGACCATGACCGCCAGCGAGGGGATCATGCCGTCGGGGGTGCAGGTGGCGGCGATGATCAGGTCGAGGTCGGCCGGCGTCTTGCCGGCGGCCGCCAGCGCTCGGCGGGCGGCGACCGTCGCCATGTCGGAGTTCTCCACGTGGGCGATGCGACGTTCCCTGATGCCCGTGCGGGTGGCGATCCACTCGTCCGACGTGTCCATGATGGATTCGAGGTCGGTGTTGGACAGCACGGCGGGCGGCGTGCACTTTCCCCACCCGGTGATCTGGGCGTGACGCATGTTCGCGGCCTTCCTCTGCTCCGGCGGCCGGTGCATATTACGCAGCGAGGAGCGACGCTACCGCGTCGGCGATGCCGGCCGGGTCGCTGACCGTGAGCACTGTGGCCCCGGGGACGCTGCGGCGGGCCATGCCGGCGGTGACGTTGCCGGGCCCGACGTGCACGAACATGTCGATCCCGGCGCTCGCCATGTTCTCCAGCGTCTCCTTGAACCGGACTCGGGCGGTGAGCTGGCTGGCCAGCTCGTCCGCCGGCGCGGCCGGGAGCGGCGCCGCGGCGACGTTGCCGTACACCGGGAAGCGAGTGGCCCGGAAGTCCACCCTGGCGAGCGCCTGCCCGAGTGCGTCGGCGGCCGGCTGCATGTACGGGCTGTGGAACGCGCCCGCCACCTGGAGCGGCACGGCCCGCCGCACCCCCAAGTCGCGGGCGTTCGCCGTGACCCATTCGATGTCGGCTGCGCTCCCGGCGACGACCACCTGGCTGGGGTCGTTGACGTTGGCCACCCACAGCGCCCCGCCGGCGGCACGCCGCTCGGCGGTGATCGTGTCGGCCGCGTCGACGTCGATGCCGAGCAGCGCCGCCATCCCGGAGGGGGCGGCTTCCGCTGCGCGGGCCATGGCATCGCCGCGGGCGGCCACCAAGCGCAGGCCGGTCGCGAAGTCCACCGCCCCCGCGGCGGCGAGCGCGGTGTACTCGCCGAGCGAATGGCCGGCGGCGCCCGCCGGCGGGGCGGCCAGCTGCGGCGCCAGCGTGTCCCACAGCGCATAGGCCAGCGCGTACAGGGCAGGCTGGGCGCGGTCGGTGCGGGTCAGCTCGGACTCGGGGCCGTGCAGGCAAACGGTCCGCAGCGACCAGCCGAGCGCGTCGTCGGCGGCATCGCCGAGCAGGTCGGGCCGGGCGTCGAAGAGATCGGCGCCCATCCCCACCGCCTGGCTGCCCTGACCCGGGAAGAGCACTGCGTACGCCACGGCCGACGAGCCTATCCCCGCCCGGTCCGGATGGCGAGCGCCATGCCCTCGAGGGTCGGGACGATCGCCGGCTGCCACCCGTCGTCGGCGGCGAGGGTCTCCAGCATGGCCCGCACCGCTGCGGCACCGGGGTCGTCGGGCCCAGGGGCGGCGACCCGCCCGCCCTGGAAGGCGTTGTCGGCGGCGAACAGCCCACCGGGCGCCAGCGCCTGCCGCGCCCAGGCGAGGTAGGTGGGATACGAGGGCTTGTCGGCGTCGACGAAGACGGCGTCGACGGGCGCGCCGATACCGACGAGCAGCTCGCGGGCGTCGCCAACGCGCACCGTGACGGTGTCCGAGAGCCCGGCGGCGGCGAGGTTCTCCCGCGCCACCGCGGCGTGGCGGGCCTCGGACTCGATCGTGATCAGCCGCCCGCCCGGCGGGAGCGCCCGCGCCATCCAGATCGCCGAGTAGCCGAACAGCGTCCCGATCTCCACGACGAGCGCCGGCTGCGCCAACCGCACGAGCAGGGCGAGCAGCGAGCCGTCCTCGGGGGCGATCTCGATCGCCGGGAGGCCGGCAGCCAGCGCCCGCTTCCTGGACTCGACGAGGACGTCGTCCTCGGGAACGACGGTGGACCGGACGAGGTCGCGTACCGCGGCGCCGAAGTGGCTGACGGTCTTGGCCATCAGTCGGCGAGGCCCCCGACCACCGCGAGCGCCCGCGCGACGTCGCCGCCGTCGACGTCGCGATGGGTGACGAAGCGCAACACACCGGGCTTGATGAACCCGACGAGAACGCCATCGGCGGCCAGCGCGGCCTGCAACTCCTCGGCGGTGCAGGGAAGGCCGGCCTCGTCGAGCACCACCATGTTGCTCTCGACGGTGGCGGCATCGACTGCCTTGGGGAACCGGTCGGCGAGCCCGGCGGCCAGGTCGGTGGCCAGGGTGTGGTCGTCGGCGAGACGTTCCCGGCTGCGGAAGCCGACGGCCGCCGCGGCGGCGAGCACGCCCACCTGCCGCATGCCGCCACCGACGCGCTTGCGGACGAGTCGGGCCTCGTCGATGAGCTCGGCCGGCCCACAGAGGATCGAGCCGATCGGCGCTCCGAGCCCCTTCGAGAAACAGAACATCACCGTGTCGGCGCATGCCGCGTACCGCTCGCCGGCGACGCCGCTCGCCGCGACCGCGTTCCACAGCCGGGCGCCGTCGAGGTGGATCGCGAGCTGCGCCTCCCGGGCCGCGGCGGAGGTCGCCTCCATCGTCTCGATGGGCACCACGGTGCCGCCGGACACGTTGTGGGTGTTCTCCCAGGCGAGCAGCCGGACCGTCGGCAGGTGGTAATGGCTCTCGGCGACCGCCCGGTGCACGTCGCCGGGCGTGATGACGCCGCCGTCGGTGCGGACGTTCCGGAACGCCACCCCGCTCACCGCGCTCGCCGCGCCACCCTCGTGGTTGCGCACGTGGGCCCAGTCGACGCACAGCACCTCGTCGCCCGGGCGGGTCTGGCACGCCAGCGCCAGCAGGTTGCCCATCGAGCCGGTCGGGACGAACACCGCGGCGTCCTTGCCGAGCGCTGCGGCGCATTCCTCCTCCAGGGCGTTGACCGTTGGATCCTCGGCGTAGACGTCGTCGCCGACGGCGGCGTCGGCCATGGCGCGGTACATCTCGGCGGTTGGCCGGGTGACGGTGTCCGACCGGAAATCGGCGGTGCCGTCGGCGAACGGCATGTGAGCTCCTCGGGTGGGTGGCGCGGACCGAGTCTACGAACCCGAAGCTTGCGCCAGCGCCAGCGGGTCGGCACAATGTCGCTTCGCCGGCGCGCGGGGTCCTGCACGGGAGACGCCGGCATCCTCCATCAAGAAGGCACCTCAGTGAAGATCGACCCCAACTCCGTGATCAACGCCATTCCGGCCGGACCCGGCGTCGCCGTGTCTGCGCCGAAGGAGTTCGGCCGCATCGCCGAGCTCGCTCAAAACCTCTGGTGGACCTGGGACCACGGGGCGCACAAGCTCTGGAGCCGGATGCACCCCCGGCGCTGGTCGGCCAACCGCAACCCGCTGAGCATGCTCCAAGGCATCGAGCAGTCCACGTGGGAGGCGCTGCTGGCGGACGGGAGCTTCGTCGACGAGTACGACGACGTCATGCGGCGCTTCTCCCGGTACATGGCGGGCGGCGACAGCTGGTACCAGGAGAACCACGCGGATGCGCTGGCGGGCCCGATCGCGTACCTCTGCGCCGAGTTCGGCGTGCACCACACGCTGCCCTTCTACTCGGGTGGCCTCGGGGTGCTCGCCGGCGACCACGCGAAGGCGGCGTCCGACCTCGGGCTGCCGTTCGTCGGCGTCGGGCTGCTGTACCGGCGGGGCTACTTCCACCAGTCCGTCGACCCCGACGGCCACCAGCAGCACCACTACCTGCGGCTGGAAGAGACCCGCCGGCCCTTCCGGGAGGTGCTCGACCGCCAGGGCCACCCGCTGCGGGTACGCGTCGAGTTCCCCGGCCGCGAGGTCGCGGTGCGGGCCTATCGGGTCGACGTCGGGCGCGTGCCGCTGCTGCTGCTCGACACGGCCCTCGCGGAGAACGACCCGGCCGACCGGCCGATCACGTCGATCCTGTACGTGCGGGGGCGGGAGATGCGCTTCGCGCAGGAGATGGTGCTCGGCATCGGCAGCGTGCGGGTGATCGAGGCCCTGGGGCTGGAGCCGGCGACGTGGCACGTCAACGAGGGGCACGCCGCCCTCAGCCTGCTGGAGCGGCTGTCGAAGGCCGTCGGCTCGGGCCTCGAGTTCGACGCGGCCACGAAGAGCGTCCAGCGCAACACGCTGTTTACCCTGCACACGCCGGTCCCGGCCGGCAACGAGGTCTTCGACCTGTCGCTCGCCGAGCGCTACGTCGACGGCCGGCTCCCCGGGGTGCCGGAGGAGACGCTGGCCGAGTTCGGGCTCGCCCGCGAGGAGGCTCACGGCCGCTTCGACATGGGCGCGCTCGCCATCCGCCTCTCCTCGATGACCAACGGCGTGTCCCAGCGCCACGGCGAGATCGTCACCGAGAGCTGGTCGCACCTCATCGGCGGGGACGCCCGCGCGATCACCAACGGCGTGCACGCTCCGACGTGGGTGGGGAGGGCGATCAGCCGCCTCTACACGCAGGCGATCGGCGCCGACTGGTGGCGGTACCTGACCGAGCCCGAGGCGTGGGCAACGGTGCGCGACCTCCCCGATGCCGACGTCTGGGACGCGCACAACCGCCAGAAGGAGATCCTGCTGCGGCGGCTGCGGGGGCGCCTGATGGAACAGCGCGCCCGCCACGGCGCCGGGCCCGACGAGCTCCGCCAGATCGACCACCAGCTGCCGGCGGACCGGCTGACGCTGGTGTTCGCGAGGCGCTTCGCGACCTACAAGCGGGCCGGCCTGCTCTTCTCCGATCCCGGCCGGGCTCACCACATCCTCACCGACCCCGACCGGCCGGTTCAGGTGATCTTCACCGGCAAGGCCCACCCGGCCGACCGCGAGGGCCAGGCGATCATCCGCTGGATCTCCGAACTGGCCGCCAGCGCCGAGTACCGGGGCCACGTGTTCTTCATCGAGGACTACGACATGCAGATCGGCGGCTGGCTGGTGTCCGGCGCGGACGCGTGGCTCAACAACCCGCGCCCGCCGCAGGAGGCGA
>JBFKDA010000192.1:0-5712 GCA_041619955.1 Acidimicrobiia bacterium
GAAGGCCCCCTGGCGGAACAGCGTGTTCATGAACGACCCCACGTTGAGCCGGATCTGCGCCCACAACGGCTCGTCGTTGGGCTCGAACACCACCCACTGGAGGCCCCGGTACAGGCTCTCCTCGATGTAGAGGGCGGTGCGGCGCACCGGCACGTACTTCCACTCCGAGGCCAGTGCGTCGGCGCCCTCCAGGGTCCGGGCGCCCCACACCACCGGCCCGATCACCGGGAAGGTCCGCAGGCAATTCACGCCGAGCGGGTTGAGCAGGCCGTTCTCGCCGTCGGTCATCTTCACCTCGAGGGCGCGCACCCCCCGCATCGTCGCCTCCTGCCCGGCCGGCGCCTTCCACACCCCCCGCCGGGCATCGGTGCGTGCGTACAGCCCCGCCACCACCCCGCACGGTGCGAAGCTGGTGACCTGGTTGGCCCGCAGCGGGTTGGCCATCCGCACCCGGGGGAAATACACGGCGACGTTCTCGTCCCGCAGGTTGAGGGCGTCGACGCCGGCCACCGCGGCGGGCACGTCGTTCCAAGCCGCCGGGGCGTCGAGGATGAAGAACGCCCGCCGGTCCTTGCAGTAGGCCAGCGCCGCGTCCCGGGTGCCGGAGCCGATGTCGGCGGCGAACGTCAGCGGCGGGATGCAGAGGATGTTGAACAGGTCGACGTCGTCGAGCGCCCAGATCCCCTCCTTGTCCGCTGCCAGCCCGGCGTCGCTGATCTGGGCGTCGAGGACTGCCTGCCCGTCGCTGCCGCCCGTGAAGGGGACGAGCGCGTTACCCGTGCCGCTGGGGCGGGTGGTCGCCGTGGTGCGCACCCGGGCGAGCTGCGACCGCTGCGCGAGCACGCGGTCGACGTGCAGAGGCGACGACGCGTTCACCGACACGTTGAAGAACTGCTCGGTGCGGACCGCGGGGGCGGTGGCCGGCAGCGCCGGGTCGATCTCCGCCAGGGTGACGTTGAAGGCGTCGGTGTCGCCCGGGTCGCCGATGTCGTGGTCGATGCTGAGCCGCAGGTTGTTGCCCCATGCCCCCGGATTGGCGGACTCCAGGACCATGGCGGACGCCGTGGCGTCGGCACCGGCCCGGGTGGTGCCGAGGGTGGCGGCGTCGAACTCGTTGTTCGGCCCGGCCATCGTCTCGGTGGTGGCGATCGTGTCGCCGGCCGCCCCGGCGGTGCGGGCCGTGAGCACCAGGTCGTCGCCGGTCCAGGCGCTGGCCGCCTCGACCGTCGGGTGGGCGGTCATCGACGCCGCATAGTCGGTGCCCGCCGTGCCGGTGAGGTTGACCGCGGCCGCGATGTTGGCCTGGGTGGCTGCCCGGTCGCCTCCGATCTGGATGTTGCCGTCGGCGTCCGTGAGCGTGTCCTGCAGCGTGTAGGTCTTGGCGTCGATGGTGATCGTCTCGCCGTCCGCTGGCTGCGCGGTGATCGTCAGCGTGCCCTGGGAGGCCACCGCGTCGACCTCGGTGGGGGTGACGGTGGCCAGCCCGGTGTTGTTGTTCGCGGGCCGGCGGTACACCCGCACGATCACGGCATCGGTGCCGCCGTTCAGGAAGAAGTGCGAGACGGCGAACGACATCGGGCTGTCGAGCGACAGGCCGCCGAAGGTGCGGTCGTAGTCGGCGAAGCTCTGGATCCGCACCGGCGTGTCCACCGGGCCCTTCACCGCCCGCCCGATGAAGGCCGTGATGGCGGTGGAGACCCCGGTGATCGTCCGGACGCCGCTGGGTACCTCTTCGACGTACACGCCCGGGTACGTGGGGGTCACAGGCATGGGGGCTCCCTCCTAGGTCTGGATCTGCCCGGCGAGCTGCTGGATCTTGATGAACACGAACTCGGCCGGCTTGAGCGGGGCGAAGCCGACCAGGATGTTGACGATGCCCCGGTCGATGTCGGCCTGGGTGGTGGTCTCCGAGTCGCACTTGACCAGATAGGCATCCGCCGGCGTGGAGCCCTGGAAGGCCCCCTGGCGGAACAGCGTGTTCATGAACGACCCCACGTTGAGCCGGATCTGCGCCCACAACGGCTCGTCGTTGGGCTCGAACACCACCCACTGCATGCCCCGGTACAGGCTCTCCTCGATATAGAGGGCGGTCCGCCGCACCGGCACGTACTTCCACTCCGACGCCAACCGGTCGGCGCCCTCCAGGGTCCGGGCGCCCCACACCACCGGCCCGATCACCGGGAAGGTCCGCAGGCAGTTCACGCCCAGCGGGTTGAGCAGGCCATTCTGCAGGTCGGTCATCTTGTAGGCGAGCTCCCGCACCCCCCGCAACGTCGCCTCCTGCCCGGCCGGCGCCTTCCACACCCCGCGCTGCGCGTCGGTACGCGAGTAGATGCCGGCGACGACGCCGCACGGGGCGAACGTCTCGAGCTGGTTGTCGAGCAGCGGGTCGGCTATCCGCACCCGCGGGAAGTACACGGCCGAGTTCTCGTCGCGCAGCCCGAGGCCGTCGACGCCGGCGACCGCATCGTCGACGTCGGCCCAGTCGGAGGGTGGGTCGGCGAGGAGGAAGGCCCTCCGGTCCTTGCAGTACACCAGCGCCTCCTGGTAGGTGGCGGGGTCGACGTCGGTGTCGCGGGTGAGCGGCGGGATGCACAGGATGTTGAAGAGGTCCGCCTTCTCCAGGGCGTAGAGGCCCGTCTTCTGGGCCGCGCTGCCCGCGACATCGGGGTCGTCGATCGCCAGCCCGTCGTTGCCGTCGGCGAACTGGTCGCGGGTAGCGACGGCCGGGCGGTCGGCGGGGAGGGCCCCGGAGACCCTGGCGAAGTTGGACCGGCCCGCGAGCACCATCTCCACGTTGAGCGCGGCGTCGGCCGCCACCGACACGTTGCGGAAGGTCTCCGAGGCGACGACCTCGCCGTTGGCGTCGATCTCCTCGAGCGTCAGGTTGAAGGTGTCGTTGACCGCGGCGGCCGGGATCTCCTCGCTGATGGCGTGGTCGACAGAGGCGTGCAGCCGGGTGCCCCACGAGCCGGGATTGGCGGCGACCAGGTTCAGCCCGCCGGTGAGCCCCACCGAGGCCACGCCGTCGTCGGCGTCCTCGTTGAACACGCGCACGATCAAGGCGTCGGTGCCGCCGTTGCGGAAGAACTGCTGGACGGCGTGGCCCATCGTGCTCTCCAGCCACAGGTCACCGAACCCGCGCACGTAGTCGGCGAAGCTCTGGATGCGGATGGGGTCGTTCAACGGGCCGCGGCGGGCCCGGCCGATGAATGCCGTGATCGCCGTGGCCACGCCGGTGATCGTGCGGACCCCGCTCGGGACCTCCTCGATGTAGACACCGGGGTACGTAGGTGCGACTGGCATGGGGGCCTCCCCTGGATCGGGTGCTACGGGGCGGGGGCGGCGCGGCAGCGAGCGGTCGGCCCGTCAGCGTGCCCGGCGGCCAATGCTCCTCCTCGTCCCCTGCGAATGGCGGGCCGGCATGCGCCGGCCGGGGCCAATGTCGCGCCAGGCCGTCACCGGCGCGTCACGACGGCGTCACAGGGTGGGGAGTCAGGGCTCCCAGCGGACGAGGAGCATGGCGATGTCGTCCTCGTTGGCGGTGTCCGGGCGGGCGGCGAGCAGCAGTTCGGCGAGGCGGTCGAGCTCGCCGGGCGTGGCGGGCACGGCGGCCATCAGCGCCTCGATGCCGGCAGCCAGGTCGCTCCGTCGCGACTCCACCAGGCCGTCGGTGTACAGCACCAGCACCGAGCCCGGCTGCAGCTCGATTCGGTCCTCCAGCCGCGGCCACACGACCCCGGTACCCACCGGCGGACCGACGCCCCCATCGAGCAGGACCACCCCGCCGGCGGGGAGCAGCACCAGCGCCGGCACGTGGCCCGCCCGGGAGTAGGTGAAGGCGCCGGCGTCGAGATCGAGCACGCCGAAGAAGAGCGTGGCGAACACGTCGGAGCCGCCCAGCGTCGCCTCCAGCAGCTCGATCTGCTTCGCCGGCGCCAGTGGGTACGCGATGGTCTGGCCACGTAGCAGGTTGCGCACCTCGGCCATCTGGGCGCTCGCCTGCGGCCCGTGGCCGGCGACGTCGCCGATGACGATGGCGACCCGGCCCGGCCCCAGAAGATAGGTGTCGTACCAGTCGCCGCCTGCCTTGGTCCGCTCGGAGCTGGGGAGGTAGCGGGCCGCGAAGCGCAGGCCCGGCACGTCGACCAGCGTCTCCGGCAGGAACCAACTCTGCATCCCACCGGCCAGTGCCGCGTACTCCCGCAGCGCCCGTACCCGCTCGATGCTGGCGACCACCGCAGCCAGCGACGCGACGATCGCCAGGAGCAGCAGCGAGCCGAGCCCCAGCGATCGCAGCAGCAGCGCCTGCCGGGCCCGGCCCACGTCGGCGGCGGCGTCCTGTTGCAGGACGTCGGTGAGCGACACGGCGACGGCGGCGAGCGCCTCGATGCGAACGGTCACGTCCGCGAACCAGGCTGCCGGCTCCACCAGGCCGTCGGGGGCGCTCCCCGACTGGATCGCCTCCAGGAGCTCTTCGGCCTGCCGAGCTTGTGGCCCGCCGGCCACGTCGGCCACCGCCTCGTCGTACGGCGGGTCGAGCAGCGCCTGGGCAGCGCGCACGCTCACCTGGAAGTCGCGCTCCAGCAGCGACAGCCGGACGGTCTCCTCCGCCGTCAGCCGGTCGCCCTGCGCCGCCACCCGGGCGACGAGCGCGCGCTCCCGTCCCAGCGCCTCGGTGGCGCGCACCACCGCGGTGAGCCCGTCGCGGCGGGCAGCCGGGCCACCGTTGGCGGCCACGTCGCCGAGCCCCTGGGTCGCCGCCAGCACCATGTCGACGATGCTGACGTATGCGTCGAACGTCGTCTCCGCCCCCGGCCGGCGAGTCGCCGCCCGTATCTCGGCGAGCGCCTCGGTCGACGCCAGGACGTCGGCGATGGTGGGAGGGCGGGCCCCGGCGATCAGCTCGGGGCTGGCCACCCAGGAGTCGCGCAGCCGCTCCTCGGCCCGGTCGGTGCGGGCGACGGCGGCGTCGTAACGGTCGATCGCCTCCGGGGTTGGCTCCACTGCCAGCAGCTCCGCCGAGCCGCGCTCGGCTTGCAGGGCGATCAGCAGGGAGATGGACTCGCTGGTGACGGCCGCAGCGGACTCGGCGATGCGAGCTTCTCGCGCCGCGTCCCGGGCGCTGCGCACGTTGCCCACGAGCAACGCCAGCAACCCGGCAACGACGAGCAGACCGAGCAAGGTGATGGCGCCGGTCGAGCCCAGCCGCTGCATGCCGGCGCGCCGCGCCCACCGTCCAGTCACGGCCGCCACCCGACCCGCTGTGCCTTCCACGCGCGCTCCCTACACGACCGCTGCGCGGCCGCATCGTACCGCCGGGAAGCCACCGCCTTCCACCCCGAAGTCAGGTGTCGCGCAGCCGCGCGGAACGTGCCTATCTTGTGCCCCATGCGCAGCGTGGAAGGCGGCGAGGCGGCCTCGCCTACGGACGGGGGCCGGTTCGACCACGACGCATTCATCTACCGATCCGTCGACGAGTTCGTAGCGTTCGCACTCCCGTTCGTGGCCGCCGGCCGAGAGGCCGGGGGCGAGGTCTTAATCGCTGCGGAAGCCCCCGGCATCGCCGAGCTGCGGGGCGCGCTGGACGGCGAGCCGCCCGGTGTCACCCTGCGCGACACGCAGGAGTGGGCGCCCCACCCGGCGACGAGGCTGCGGGCGTTCCACCGGCTCGTCACCTCCAGGCTGGCTGCCGGGGTGCCGACCCTGCAC
>JBFKDA010000193.1:0-5643 GCA_041619955.1 Acidimicrobiia bacterium
CATCGACGACAACCGCACCGGCAAAGTGGCGATGACCCTGACCGGAGACCAGGCAACCACCGACCTGTCCTTCGACCATGCCACCCTCGACCCCACAGAATCCCCCACCACCGTCACCGCCACCGTCACCGCCACCGACACCGCCGGCAACCAATCCCCCACCCCCGGCACCGCCACCTTCACCCTCTACGACTGCGACGTGTGAAGACCCACTGATGCCGCTCACGGTGCCTTGACCCTGAAGCCACCTGCCATCAGCTGCGGGGGTGGTCGGCGCTCCTCGGGCGCCGCCGACCTGCTAGCCGAGGCCGAAGCCGACGTCACCATCTCGCCACCTTCCCTCGCTCCCACTGGCACAAGATCGCCTCCACACCAACCTCCTCGAACGGTCCACAAAGAGACCAAACGCCTCAGCAACGTCGTCCTCCCTCCTCAGTTCCCGCCACAGTTCATCGAGATGCCGACAAACTGCCTGAGGACAAGTACCCGAGTCGCTCAGCGACGGATCGATCCCACCCCCGGCAGCCGTCCACCGCCCGACCGGCGCCGCCGCTGACTAGTCACCCCACCACTTGCCGAAACCCTCTTCCAGCCTCCCCGCCCCCGGGCCGATATCTGTGGTGACGGTCAGCGGAGCGGAACTCCTCCCCAGGCGCTTCTCTCCTCTCCTCCTCCTCGCCGAGCTGACCGCCAGGTTCCGGCCCGTTGCCTCCTCGTCCCCCCTGGGAGGCAGCGGGCCGGTTACGTGGTCGACCTACACGACAGCGCCCATAGCCCCTCCGTCTCGCTCCACTCCCCGCTCCTCGATGTCGACACAGGTGCAGAGGTCAACGGAGCGGACGCCCCGCGAATCGCTCGACGGTGGGTGAGCTGACCGCTGGGAGGCCCCCGCCCTACCAGCCGGAAGCTTCCGCTGGCCTGACCGAAATCCGTCTATGTAAAGGCTTCGAGCCGTCTGTCGCAGCCACTTAGCGTCGCTCGGGCGCCTGAAGGTGACCTGATGCCCGCCGACTTCGCTGCCATCGCCCGCGAGGCCTGCAAACGGGCCGAGGAGGAGGCCTGTAAGCCGAAGCCGCGCCGCGTCTGGCTCCGCTGCGTCCTCGACGGCGGCGGAACCGTGCAGGTGCCGGTGGCTTATGACCGTGCGAGTGCTTCTGAGCCGCAAGCCTGGTGAGGGGTACGACGAAGGTCAGCAAGAGCAGCGACGGACTTCGGGGGGAGGACCCGCCACCCGGAACGGCGGCCTCAACTTGGTGGAGGAGGCCCCCCGCCGACCTACTGCGGGGCTGCCGAGGGCCTCCTCAAACTGACCTAGAGATGCCCTATGCAGGACTCCGGGCTTGTGCCGTTGGTATGGCCGTTGCTGCCATCCGGGCACGTTGTCTTGCACTCGCCGGCACTCGCCAATTTCACCTCGCCGCCACGGTCGGCGCACAAGGTCACGGGATCGCCGCCGTTCTCGGCCAGCACTGCGGTGCCCGACAGGATCAAACCGGCGACGACCAGCAGCACGATCGTTCGTCGCATGACAAGAGCCCTCTTTCCTACCCCGACGCCCTACGGCCAGTTAGCGGCGCCCGGGCGCCTGGAATGCGGCCCAGATGCGGCCCGGGGATTACCTCGGCGCCGCCGCCGGTTACGCGGAGACCCAATCGCCTATTGGGTTTCTGCCGGCACGCCCGGAGGGATTCGAACCCCCAACCTTCTGATCCGTAGTCAGACGCTCTGTCCAGATTGAGCTACGGGCGCACGCGCCACACGCGGTAACGCTGATCGAAAGGTAGTCGTTCCGCCCGGATTCGGGAAGCCCGGCTCACACCACCTCGACGCCGTAACGAGCGTGGGTGGCAGCGATGGCGTCCTCGTCGGGCGGCCCCTGGTCGGGGAACGCCGCCGCCAGCTCCCGCACGTAGGTCAGGCCGCGTCGGGTCCCGAACATTGCCAGGAAGCGCGCGGGCTCGTCGCCGTGGGGGGCGAACGTGTGCCGGGTCCCGGCGGGCGCCAGCACGAAGTCGCCGGGCCAGGCGATCAGCACCTCGTCGCCCACCGTGATTGCCAGCTTGCCGTCCAGCACGTAGAACGCCTCGTCCCAGTCGTGGCGGTGCCGGGGCGGCCCCGGCGACTTCGCTGCGAACGTCCCCTCGGCGAGGGCGTAGCCTTCCCGCTCGGCGAGCACTCGCACGGTGCTGGGGCCCATCTCGAACTGCTCGCCCTGCCCGCCCGCCAGCACCACCGCATCGCCCATGCCCGCCTCCCGGTCGCCGCCGTCCCACCATGGCACGGCCGATAGGCTGTCGGTTCCGCCCGCATCAAGGAGCTGCCGTGCCCGCCGACCTCGACACGCTCGCCGACCAGTACTGGGAGTTCCTCCTCTCCCAGCAACCGACGTACGCGCTGATGCTCGGCGTGCATCGGTACGACACCGAGTTGGAGCAGCTCGACGAGGAGTCCGAAGCCGCCCGGGTCGTCCGGCTGGACGGCTTCGCCGCCGCCGCCGAAGCCGTCGACCCCGAACCCCTCGACGCCGACGACCGGGTGTCCCGCGCAGTCATGGCGTTCGACGCCGGCTCGGCCGCCAAGCTCCAGCGGCATCGGCTGACGGAGCTGAGCGTCAACCCGGCGATGGGCTACCACACGATGCTGCACGCGATGGTTCCGTTCCTGCCGCTCACCGAGCCGCAGCACGCCGAAGACGTCCTCGTGAAGTTCGGCAAGCTGGGCGAATCGTTCGACCAGTGGATCGACCGTCTGCGAGCGGGCGTCGCCGGCGGGCGGACCCCGCCCGCCCTGCACTGCCGGATGGTCGCCGACCAGATCGACGCCTACCTGTCCACCCCGATCGACGCTGACGACCCGATGATGCAGATGAAGCCCCCGATGGCGGGCGCGGACGCGGACGCGTGGCGGGACCGCCTCCACGATGTCGTGCGCGACGCGGTGCGGCCAGGGTACGAGCGCCTGCGCGACGCGCTGCGCAACGAGATCGAACTCGCTGGCCGCCCCGACGACAGGGTCGGCATCTGCTGGCTCGCCGACGGCGAGGACGTGTACGCGGACGCCATCCAGCGGTACGTGACACTCGACCGCACGCCGCAGGAGATCCACGAGATCGGCGTCCAGACGGTGGCGGGCCTGGAGGACGAGTACCGCGTGCTGGGCAAGGAGGTGCTCGGCACCGATGACGTGCAGGAGATCTACCGGCGCATGCGGGAGGATCCCGAACTCCACCACACCGACGGGGCGGCGCTGGTCGAGCACTCGAACCGCGCGATGGCCAAGGCCAAGGCCGAGATCGGCAAGTGGTTCGGGCGGCTGCCCAAGGCCGACTGCATCGTGGTCGAGACCGACTCCGGCCCAACGGCGTTCTACAACCAGCCCGCGGTCGACGGCAGCCGGCCCGGCATGTTCTTCATCAACACCGCCGACCCCACCCGCTGGGGGACGTTCGAGGTCGAGGCGATGGCCTACCACGAGGGCATCCCCGGCCACCACCTCCAGCTTGCGATCAGCGGCGAGCTGGACGGCGTGCCGGCATTCCGCCGCCACGCCCATATCGCCGCCTACGCCGAGGGCTGGGGCCTGTACACGGAGCGGCTCGCCGACGAGATGGGCCTCTACTCGACGGGCCTCGACCGGATGGGGATGCTCTCCGCCGACTCGATGCGGGCGTGCCGGCTGGTCGTCGACACCGGGATGCACTCCATGGGATGGAGCCGCCGCCAGGCGATCGACTACATGCTCGCCCATTCGCCGATGACCGAGGCGACGGTCACCGCCGAGGTCGACCGCTACATCGGGATCCCCGGCCAGGCCCTGGCCTACATGATGGGCCGGCGGGAGATCGTCCGGATGCGGCGGGAAGCCGAGGAGGCGCTGGGGGCGGACTTCGACATCAAGGGCTTCCACGACACGGTGCTCGGCTCGGGCCTGGTGCCGCTGGGCCTGCTGGACGACCTCGTCAAGGCCTGGGTGGCGAACGCGGCATGAGCGACGCGCTGGCGGCCGTCGCCGAGCGGTACTGGGACGCCTTGATGGAGGCGAACCCGACGTCGGCTTCGCTGCTCGGCGACCACCGCTTCGACGACCGGATGGAGGACGTCACGGCTGCGGCTGCGGAGCGGCTCGCCGCCGAGCTGGATGGGCGGGCCGCCGAGGCCGAGGCCATAGACGCGGCCGGCCTCGGCCCTCAGGACCGCATCACGCGCTCGGTGCTGGTCGAGGAGGCTCGGGTCTATGCGGCAGCGCTGCGCGACCACCACCAGGAGTTCCTGGTCGATCCGATGCTCGGCCCCCACATCGACATCATCAGCTACGTTCCCCAGCTCACGCCGGTCACCGAGGAGCACGCCCGCGCCTACGTCGCCAAGGCGGGCGCCACCGGCGGCTTCTTCGACGACGCCATCGCCGAGCTGCGCAACGGCGTGGCCGCCGGGCGGGTGCCGGTGGCCAGCCTGGTGGAGAAGGTGCTCGGCCAACTCGACGACTACCTCGCCAGCCCGATCACCCAGGACCCGTTCCTCCAGATCGCGCCCCCGCCGGGGATGGACGAGGCCGCCGTCGACGAGTGGCGGGACTCGCTGGCCGGCCAGGTGCGGGACGTGGTGCGCCCGGCGATGGCCCGCTACCGCGACGCCGTGCACGCCGACGTGCTGCCCGCCGCCCGTCCCGACGAGCAGGCCGGCCTGTGTTGGCTGCCGGGGGGCGACGAGCTCTACGCGAGGTCGGTGCACCGGTACACGTCCCTCGACCTGGCGCCGGCGGCCATCCACCAGCTCGGGCTCGACGAGATCGCTCGCCTCGAGGACGAGTACCGGGAACAGGCCGGCGGGGTGCTCGGCACGGTCGACCTCGCCGAGATCTACGCCCGCCTGCGCGACGACCCGGCGCTGCGGTTCAAGACCGCCGACCAGGTGCGGGAACAGGCCGAACGGGCGCTCGCCAGGGCCAACGAGGCGACGCCCGCCTGGTTCGGAAGGCAGCCGGAGGCGCCGTGCGTCGTGCAGCCGATCCCCGAGGTCGGCGGCGCCGACGCCACGCTCGCCTACTACCTGCCGCCCGCCCAGGACGGATCCCGGCCCGGCATCTTCTTCATCAACCTGACCGAGCCGGAGACCCGCACCCGGTACGAGTCGGAGGCGCTGGCGTTCCACGAGAGCGTGCCCGGCCACCACTTCCAGCTCGCCATCGCCCAGGAGCTGGAGGAGCTGCCGATGTTCCGGCGCAACAGCCTCCAGACCGCCTACGTCGAGGGCTGGGGGCTGTACACCGAGCGGCTCGCCGACGAGATGGGGCTCTACTCGGGCGAAGTCGAGCGGCTGGGGATGCTGTCCTTCGACTCGTGGCGGGCGTGCCGCCTGGTGGTCGACACCGGCATGCACGCCATGGGATGGAGCCGCCAACAGGCCGTCGACTACATGCTGGCCAACTCCCCGCAGGCCCCCAACAACGTCCGCAACGAGATCGACCGCTACATCGGGTACGGGGGCCAGGCCCTCGCCTACAAGCTGGGGCAGCGCGAGATCTTCCGGCTGCGGGACGAGTCGCGCCGGGTCCTCGGCGACCGGTTCGACATCAAGGGCTTCCACGACACGGTGCTCGGCTCCGGTCCCCTGCCGCTGCCGGTGCTGGCCGAGGTGGTGGAGC
>JBFKDA010000194.1:0-5624 GCA_041619955.1 Acidimicrobiia bacterium
AGGGAAGGGAGCGACGAATGGGCAAGAAGGTAACTGGTGTGATGGGGGCCGCGGTGCTGTTGCTGGCGCTGCTGCCGGGGCTGGCCGCCGCCGAGCAGCCGCCGCTGGACGTCGACTGCGACCTGCTGGCGACGACGCTCGACTCGGTCGACACCTTCCTCGAAGGTCAGGGACCGGGCTTCCCCCCGATCGACCTGTTCATGTCCAGCCCGGTCACGTTCGGCAGCCTCAGCAACCTGATCCGAAGCTATTCCGGGAACGCCATCAACTTCGCCTCGGCGTCGCAGTTCATGAGCACGGTGGGGTCGTGCGGCCTCATGCCGTTCCTGGTGGCTCAGATCGCCGACTGAGCGAGGCCGAGGTACCCCTCAGGCTCGGCGCAGCGCCCCCAGCGCCTCCAGCGTGCGATCCCACGCCAGCGCGGCGGCGTGCTCGTCGTACTCGTCGCGGGTGTGGTCGTAGAAACCGTGTGGTTGCCGCCGGTATTCGTGCAGGGCGAGCGGCAGGCCGGCGGCCTCGACCGCGCCCCGGAACCGGCGGCGGAGCCGGCCGGGCACGTGCGGGTCGAGCTTGCCGATGTGGGCGTGAATGGATGCCGTCGCTCGTTCATACGGCAGGGAGTCCCACAGGCCTGCGTAGGTCACCACGACGCGCACGGCCGGCGACTCGGTGGCCACGGCGAGCGCGACCGAGCCGCCGAGGCTGTAACCCACCAGCCCAACCCGGTCGGAGCCCAGTGTGTCGACGTGCGCGGCGGCCGACGCAACGGCGGCCTCCGGGTTCAGCTCGGCTGCCGCGGCCTGCGCTTCCTCCTCGGTGCCTGGCTCCGCCCCGCCGAGCAGGTCGGGGCTTTCGGCCCGGTACCCGGCGGCGGCCAATCGGTCGCAGGTGTCGCGCAGGTGGCCGTCGACGCCCCACCAGGAGTGGAGCACGACCACTGGCGGGCCTTCCCCGGTGCGGTAGACCCGCGCGACGCCGGGTACCGAACCCGGCAGCCACTCACCCACGCGCCAGCGCCTGGCGGTCGAGCGCCTCGGCGACACGCCGATCGACGTCGCCAGGCGCAGCAAGCGGGCTGGGGTCCGCGGGGCCGAACTGCTCAGGCCCGAGTCGACGCTGCAGCCACACGTACTCGGCGGCGATCACGATGCCGATCGGCACCATCACCGGGACCGTCCTCGTGATGAGCCCGGAGAACACGGCTGCGAAAGAGGCGATGACCACGGCCACCATCGAGGCCGCCACCCAGCGGCCCATGCGGGCGCCGTAGCTGCGGGCCACGACGGTCGTCCACAGCACCACGATGATCACGTCGCCGATCGGTATCCCCGCGCCGCGGGTGGCGCCGCCCCATTGCAGCGCCGGGATGAATGGCACGTCGTTGAGCCGGTCGAACATCTCCCGCATGAGCGGCAATGCCTCGGTGAGGGCGTAGTCGACGAAGATCAGAGCGACTGCCAGGGCCGCCACGTGCTGGGCGGTGATGCCGGTCTGCACGTACATGTTCACGACCCCCACCATGGCGAGCACCATCAGGAGGTTGTTGAAGAGCGAGAACGCCGCATGGGGCCCGCCGGCCGGGCCGGGCACCGCCCACAGGGCGAGATCGGCGGCCAACAGCGCGAGGACCGCGGCCATCGTCAGGCGAGCCGCGCCCCAAGAAGCCAGCATCGGCCGCAGCGTGAAGTGGAGGATGCCGACGTAGACGAGCGCCAGGATGATCACGGCGGCGAGCCGGGGAAGCCGGGAGTAGCCGAACGTGACCACGGCCACGCTGATGAGCATCGCCGACGCGTCGACCCAGGAGAACACGCCGATCGGCGGCCGCTCGATGCGGTATCGCCGCCGGTACGCCAGCGCGGCGAGCGTCGCCAACAGGATGAAGGCCACGACGAACTGCGCATTGCCGAACCGGGCCCAATTCACAGCCGGGCTCGCTCGTAGCCCGTCTCACGGAGCTCGCTGCGCCGCCGCAGCGGGTAGGCCAACTCGCTCGGGCTGGTCACGACCTCGACGCCCGCCACGCCGAGGTCGGCGAGGTGCGCAGCCGTCTGCCCGAAATCGCGGAAGCCGTTGGCCACCACCTGCACGACCGTCGCGCCGTCCCTGACGGCCGGACCGCACCGCACCGGCAGGGGCGCCCCCGGCACGCTCTCCAAGGCCTCCACCACCGGCGATGCCAGCGGGGGACGCGGCCCGCGGCGACCCTTCCGGTCCATGATCTGGGAGGTGGCCGGCAGCGCCGCGAGCTCGCATTCGACTGTGGCCCGGTCGATCGCCACCACCAGGTCGCCGGTGCGGTAGCGGAGCAGCCGGGTCGTCTCGCGGTACGGAGGGAAGGGTGTGACGACGAGCTCTCCCAGTTCCCCGGCGGCCTGGGCGTCGTCGCCGTCGAGGCGCAGGACCTCGACGAAGCCCTGCTCGGGCGTGAAGTGCAGGTGCCGCTCGGAGCACTCGCGCGCCGCCATCGGGTACAGCTCCGTGGCCCCGTAGCCGCCGACCGGCGCCGTGCCCAGGACCTCTGTCGCGCGTTGGCGCAGGCCGTCGGACAGGTACTCGCCGCCGCAGATGACCGCTTGCAGGCGGAAGTCGCCGGGTCCCATGCCCGCGCGGGCGGCCAGCGTGACGACCTGGCCGAGATAGCTCGGATAGGTCATCCATACCGACGCCGGGGCGGCGCTGCCGCCGCCACCGCGCAGCCCGGCCAGCGCCTGGGCCGGATCCACCAGGCCGAGTGGCACCAGCGAGGCGCCGACCAGCGCACAAGATCTCGTCACCGCCAGCAGCGGCACGACGGCACGCAGCGACAGATTGAACTGCACCACCGCGCCCGGTGTCAGCGTGCCGGCCACTACGGCATTCAGTGCCCCGACTGCTGCTGCGAGCTCGATCTCGTACTGGCTGAACCAGATCTGCCTGGGAGCGCCGGTGGTGCCGGTGGTGGTCCCGACGACTGCCGGCCGTGCGTCCGGGTGCACGAAGCCCGCCGGTGCCGTGGCGTGGTCGGCGGCGGTGGTGGTCGGCAGGGCGCCGAAGTCGGCTGCGTCCACTTTTTCCGGGGTGATGCCGGCCCGGCGGAACAGCTCGCCGTAGTAGCGAGTCTCGGCGGCTTCCCGCACGGTGCGCAGCAGCCGTCGCTCGAAGAGCGAGCGCGTCGCCTCGTCGTCGAGGTCGGGGGCGAAGGCATCGAGGTCGCCGATCGACCCCAGCCGGTTGCGGGTGGCGACCGCTGCTTCCACCAGGGACTGGACGTCACGGAGCCGGGGACGCCTGCCGAAGGTGACGGCGAACCCGTAGCGGAGTTGCGAGAGGGCGGTGTCGAACACCCGAGGGAAGGAAAGGTGCAGGGCGACCACCCGGGTCGCCCTGCGGGTTACGTCAGTGCCAGCTCAGGCCGAACCCGATGGACGACAACTGGCTCAATGCGAACTTCGCGTAGCTGCGTACGAGCTTCACCACTCCCGCTTCACCTCCTCTCACATGGCGCCAGACACCCTAGCCGGGAAGGTCGATCGTCTTCCAGTGTGTGCCGGCCGAGACGGACCGCCGCTTCAGAGCTTGGGGAGCTTGAACCCCGACTTGGCGATCACGTGTTCCCGGGCGGCGTCGGCCTGGCGTCGTACCGCCGGCCAGTCGACGTGCTGCAGCTCGCCGCCCCGTTTCATCACGTGGCCGGCGATGAGGACGGTGTCGACGTTGCTCGTGTCCATACCGGCCACGACGGCCGTCACCGGGTCACCGAGCGGGGCCACGTTCATGCGGTCGGTGCGCAACAGCACGATGTCCGCTTGCTTGCCGGGCGTCAGCGTCCCGACCTTGCCGTCGAGACCGTTGGCCCGCGCCCCCTCGACGGTGGCGCATCGCAGCACGTCACGGGTGGACATCGGCGGCTTGCCCTCGACGGCTGCGATGGCGCGCTGCAACGCCAGCACCGAGCGCATCTGGTTGAACATGTCGCTCGGGACGTTCGTCTCCACGTCGACGGACAGGCTGGGGTGCAGGCCGCGGTCCAGGAACTTCTGGATCGGTGGCATGCCGTGGCCCATCATCATCTCGACCGGCGAAGCCAGCGACACCGTGCCGCCGGTGTCGACGATCATCTGGATCTCGGTGTCGCTGAGCGTCGTGCAGTGGATGTACGTCGTGTCCGGACCGAGCAGCCCGGCCTCCCCGAACTCCTGCACCTTGCGGTCCATGCCGTACGACCCCACGCCGACGTGGGTGGAGATCCGGGCGCCGGCCTCCCGGGCAAGCTTCCAGTGGTCGCGCGTCACCTCGAAATCGGTGAACTCGGGCCCCGGCGCGGCCAGCGCCAGCGTCAGCAGCTGGTCGTCGCTCGAGAAGTGCTCGGTCGCGGCCCGTACGAACCAGCTCGGCTGGCGCTCCTCCCATTTGCCCCACCAGGGGAACCCGTAGGCGAACACCGCCCGCATCCCCGAGTCGCGCAGCGCGTGGATCACCGCGTCGGTGTGGGCTGGCGAGCCCTGGATGTGCGACCAGTCGAGCAGCGTCGTCACGCCGGCGTCGATGGCGCCCAGGGCCGACACCAGGTTGCCGACGTAGGCGTCCTCGGGCCGGAACGCCGGAGCGAGCTTGTGGAGCACGAACGAGATGTAGCTGGTGCGGCCCTCCAGCGGCACGTCGGTGCCGATGTTGCGCAACAGGCCCTCCCAGATGTGGCGGTGGGTGTCGACGAAGCCCGGCACGACGATCATCCCGGTCGCGTCGATGATTTCGGCGCCGTCCGCGTCCAGCCCCCGGCCGACCTCCAGGATGCGGTCGCCATCCACCAGCACGTCGCCGCCGGCGACGTCCCCGATCGCCGAGTCGAGCGTCAGCACCGTCCCCCCGGTGATCAGCTTGCGTCCCGTCGGCACCACCCGGAAATCGACGTTGGCGGGGTAGAAGGCAGGCAGCTCTGCGGCCTCGGCGACCCGGCCGCCCTGCACCAGGCGGCGGACCCGGCGGAAGTTGCGCTTCACCAGCTCCTTGAGGTCGCCGAGCTGGAACAGCACGATCCCGGCGAGCACCAGCAGCCCGATGATCATCAGTCCGTCGGCAGAGGTGAGCCCCAGGAACGGCAGCGCGGTGATGATCAGCGCGAGCAGCACCGCCGCGACCGTGCTGCCGACGAACGTGGCCCTGCCCCCGGCCAGCGACGCCCCGCCCAGCACCGCGGCGGTGATGCTGTTGAGCGCGAACGTCGAGCCGACTGCGGCGTTGCCGATGGGGGAGCGGGCCATCACGAAGAAGGAGGCCACCGCCGCCAGCAGGCTGGCGATCAGCAGCGCTCGCACCCGCAGCCAGTTGGTGCGGATGCCGCCCCGCTTCGCGGAGCGCTCGTCGAACCCCACCGCCCGCACCTGGAGGCCCGGCCCGGAGCCGTGCAGCCACAGGTCGAGCAGCACGGCCCCGGCCAGGACGGCGAGGAAGAACGCGGGGATCGGACCCCAGCGGGTGGTGAGGAACGACGCCAGGCCGCCGTTGATGACGCCCTGCGCAGTGGGCCGCAGCGTCAGCGAGATCCCGTCGAGGATGCTGAGCGTCGCCAGGGTGGCGATGATCGAGGGGATCTTCAGGCCGCGGATCAGGAGCGCGTTCACCAGCCCCAGCAGCAGCCCCGC
>JBFKDA010000195.1:0-5602 GCA_041619955.1 Acidimicrobiia bacterium
TACCTCAAGGACGACGACTACCGGCTGTCGTTCCTGTACGGCAACTTCACCACCCTCACCCGCTTCACCGAGCTCGACCTCGCCCGCGTCGTCGAAGAGCGGCTGGGGCCGCTGTACGTGTCGATCCACGCCACCGACCCCGAGGTGCGCTCCCGGATGCTGCGCAACCCGCGCGGCGGCACCAGCCTGCGGTGGCTCCGCGCGCTGCTGGAGCACGGGGTCATCGTCCACGGCCAGATCGTCCTGTGTCCCGGCGTCAACGACGGCGACGTGCTGGCCCGCACCTGCGCCGAGATCGTCGCCCGCTACGGCACCCTGGCCAGCGTCGGGATCGTCCCGCTCGGGCTGTCGAAGTACAACCAGGAGCAGGCGCTGCGGCCGCACACCCCGGCCGAGGCCGCCGCCGATCTCGACGTGATCCATCAGTGGCAGGAGGAAGCCCGAGCGCGGCTCGGCCGCCGCATGTTCTTCGCCTCCGACGAGATGTACCTGACCGCACGCCGGCCGGTGCCGCCCTCGGCGGACTACGAGGACTTCCCCCAGCACGAGAACGGCATCGGCATGGCCCGCGCCTTGGCCGACGAGGTCGCGCTGATGCAGCGCGGCGCCGACCCGGCCTCGCCCCTGCGGACAGGAGAATGGCGGACGCTGCCGGCGGCGCCCGCCGAGGGCTACCGGGCGGAGCGGGCGCACACCGGCGGGGGGGCGGGCGACGGCCCGGCCGTCGTGGTGACGGGGGAGTACGGCACGCTCGTGCTCGAGCCGCTGCTGCCGGCCTTGACGTCGCTGGCGGGCCGCCCGCTGCGGCTCCTCACCGTGAAGAACCACTTCTTCGGAGGCAACGTCGCGGTCGCCGGGCTGATGGTGGGCGCCGACATCCGGCGAACCGTCGACGCCGACCCCGGCGACGCCGGCGTCTACCTCGTCCCCGACGTGGCGCTGTCGGGGGACCGGTTCCTCGACGATACGTCGCTGGCCGACGTCGCAGCCGGGGCGCGCGCCCCGATCCGTGCGGTGCCGGCGAGCGCGGCCGGCCTCGTCGGAGCGCTCCGCCCGGACGGAGTGGGTCCGGGAGCCCTGCAGCCGGCGGTCGCCGGCAGGGGGGCATCGTGACCCGGCTCCCGGTGGTCGCCGTGGTGGGCCGGCCCAACGTCGGCAAATCGACGCTGGTCAACCGCATCCTGCGCCGGCGGGCGGCGGTGGTCCAGGAGAAGCCCGGCGTCACCCGCGACCGCAAGGAGTTCGACGCCGAGTGGGCCGGGCGGCACTTCGTCGTGGTCGACACCGGCGGCTGGGAGCTGTCGCCGGACGGCGAGCTGACGATGGGGATCCGGGAGCAGTCGGAGGTGGCGCTCGCGGGCGCCGACGCGGTGGTCTTCGTGACCGACGCCAGGACCCCGCTCACCGACGACGACGAAGGCATCGCCAAGGCGGTGCTGCGGGCGGGCGTGCCCCACCTGATCGTGGCCAACAAGGTCGACGGGCCGGATTCCAAAGTTCAGTGGGACCACCTGTGGTCGCTCGGGCTGGGCGAGCCGCTGGAGGTGAGCGCGCTCAACGGCTACCGCACCGGCGACCTCCTCGACCGGGTCGTGGCGATGCTGCCCGACGGCGGCGACGTGCCTACGCCCGGCGACGCGCTGCCGACGCTGGCGATCCTCGGCCGTCCCAACGTCGGCAAGTCGACGCTGCTCAACAAGCTGGTCGGCTCCGATCGCGTGCTCGTCTCGCCGGAGCCGGGTACCACCCGCGACGCCATCGACGCGGTGATCGAGCTGGACGGTCAGCCGTTCCGGATCTACGACACCGCCGGCATCCGGCGGGCGCCCAAGGTGAAGGACGACACCGAGTTCTACTCGGTGGTGCGGGCCCGCCGGGCGCTCGACGAGGCGGACGTGGCGCTGCTGATGGTCGACGGCCACGACGGCGCCACCCACCAGGAGCAGCGCCTCGCCGAGGAGATCGCGTCGAGCGGCACCGGCTTGGTCGTGCTGTTGAACAAATGGGATGCGATCACCACCGAAGAGCGGGAGTGGACCGAGGACAGCGTCGCCGACCGGCTGGCGTTCGTGTCGTGGGCGCCGGTGCTGCGGCTGTCGGCGCGCACCGGGGCCCGGCTGCACCGGCTGGGCCCGGCCGCCCGCATGGTGCTGGAGAACCGGCGCCGGCGCATCCCAACCCCGGAGCTGAACCGCCAGATCCGGGCCTGGCAGCAGGCCCACCCAGCTCCCACCCGCAAGGGGCGGCGCGGCCGGATCATCTACGCCACGCAGGTGGGAACCTCCCCGCCGACGATCCTGCTGTTCGTGCGGGGTGGCCTGATCGGACCGGACTACCTGCGGTTCCTGGAGGGCCGGCTCCGCAGCGAGCACGACTTCGTGGGCACGCCGATCAAGCTGGTCACCCGGCGACGGGCTCCCAGGGAAGCGTCGCATGTCTGACCGGGACCGGTTCGCCAAGGCGTCGGAGGCCGCCCGCCTCGGCGGGCCGGAGCGCCACCGCGAGCGCCTGGCCGCCCAGGGCAAGCTCCCGGTCCGCGACCGGGTCGCGCTGCTCGTCGACGACGGCTCATTTGTGGAGGACGCGCTGCTCGCCAACGCGATCGCCGGCGACCTGGCCGCCGACGCGGTGGTCACGGGCAAGGGCACCGTCGGCGGCCGCCCGGTGGTGGTGATCGCCAACGACCCGACGGTGAAGGCCGGGTCGTGGGGCGCCCGCACCGTCGAGAAGATCATCCGGGCGCTGGAAGCGGCCTACGGCGAGCAGCTCCCGGTGTTCTACCTCGTCGACTCGGCGGGCGCCCGGATCACCGACCAGGTCGACCTGTTCCCCGGGAGGCGGGGTGCCGGGAGGATCTTCTGGAACCAGGTTCGGCTGTCGGGCCGGGTACCGCAGATCTGCTGCCTGTTCGGCCCGTCGGCGGCGGGCGGCGCGTACATCCCCTCGTTCTGCGACGTCGTCGTGATGGTCGAGGGGCGGGCGTCGATGTACCTCGGGTCGCCCCGGATGGCCGAGATGGTCATCGGCGAGCAGACGACGCTGGAGGAGATGGGTGGCGCCCGGATGCACTGCACCGTCAGCGGCTGCGGCGACGCGCTGGTCCAGAGCGACGAGGAGGCGATCGCCTGGGCGAAGGCCTACTTCTCCTACATGGCGTCGTCGTTCGAGACGCTGCCGCCGGTGGCTGCCGTCCGGAATCCCGCGCCGGTGGACGACCTGGCGGCCGTGATCCCCGACGACCCGCGCCGCGGCTACGACATGCGGGCGCTGCTCGCCGGCATCGTCGACGGGGGCGAGCTGTTCGAGATCAAGGAGCTGTTCGCCCGCGAGGTGGTGACCGCCTTCGCCCACCTCGACGGTGGGGTGGTGGGCATCGTCGCGTCGCAGCCCAAACACCTCGGCGGGGTCCTGTTCGTCGACTCCGCAGACAAGGCCGCCCGGTTCATGTGGCTGTGCGACGCGTTCAACGTGCCGCTGCTGTTCTTCGCGGACGTGCCGGGGTTCATGATCGGTACCAAGGTCGAGCGGCAGGGCATCATCCGGGCCGGCGCCAAGATGCTCACCGCGGTCGCCGAGGCCACCGTGCCGCGCATCTCGGTGATCGTCCGCAAGGCGTACGGCGCCGGGCTGTATGCGTTCTCCGGTCCCGGGCTGGCGCCGGACGCAACGCTGGCGCTGCCGTCGGCGGAGATCGCGGTGATGGGCCCGGAAGCGGCCGTCAATGCCGTCTACGCGAACAAGATCGCCGAGCTGCCGGAGGGCGAGCAGGAGGGCTTCGTCGCGGCGCGGCGGCAGGAGTACTCGGAGGACGTCGACCTCATGCGGCTGGCCTCGGAGCTGGTCGTGGATGCGGTGGTGCAGCCGGAGGAGCTCCGCGGCGAGCTGATCGCTCGGCTCCGCTACGCCCGGGCGAAGCGGCGGGACTTCTCCGAGCGCCGCCACGGGGTGCCCCCGGTATGAGCACCCCGGCGCCGGCGGGGGAGGAGCGGGCGCCGCTGGCGTTCATCGTCGTCGTCGGGCTCGCCGTGCTGTACCTGGTGGTGCGCCTCGTGCAGATGATCGGGTGGCTCCTGGCCTGGCTGCTGTAGCGGGCACCGGTCGCACCGCCTCCATCAGCGCCGCCGCGTCGAGGGGTCGGGGCTCGGTGGCGCCGAGGAGATCGGCGGCGTAGTCGGCGGGGTCGTCGACCCGGAGTCCGAGCAGTCGCCGGTGCCGGATGGGCGGTCCGTCGATGCCGGGCAGCTTCGCTTGCGCCGGCTGGGGACGCACGATCGACAACGCCCAATGGGTCACGCCGCGCCTGCGCTGGTCTCCCCGTGGCCCACCCATGTCGTCACCCGGCGCAGCCGCATGCCTCCGGTGAGCATGTTGATCGTGAACCCGTGGTTGACGCCCCACTCGAGCAGCGTCCAACCGCTGCCGAGACGCTTCGACCTCCGTACCGGTCGGCCACCGCCCATCGCACACCCCCTGTCTCGGTTGTCACCTCGAAACGTATCGCGCCGTCGGCGACGTGGGAGGGCCTATGGTCCGCGATACACTCGCGAGTGACGACGGGCTGTGGCGCAGCTTGGTTAGCGCGCTTGACTGGGGGTCAAGAGGTCGCCGGTTCAAATCCGGCCAGCCCGACCGGTGTGATGTCGCGGGGCATCGTGGACAGATGTGTCGCGTCATCGTGGACGGTTTGGGGGCAGGGTAGGGGGTTTGTTCTTGCGTGGCCCGAGTGGCCTGCCCTTGGGGGGTCCTGGGGGCCGGCCGGTGGGCTGGTAGTCCCGGGTCGGGTCGAGGGTGAGGTGGCGGAGGGGTTCTCCGTCGGGGGTGATGATGCGGATGTCGAGTCCGTTGATGAGCATGATCACCCGTTGGCGGTGGTGGTCTCGTCCGACGCCGATGTGGTGGAGGCGGCCGGCGTGGCGGAGCGTGACGCTGCCGGCTTTGTCGACTCGGTCTTGGCGGACCCGGACGCCGGTGGTGGTGGCCGGGGCACCGGTGGGGCGTGCTGTGTCCCGGGCGGTGTAGGCGACGACGGGTGGCATGCGGTTCTTGGCTCGGTGGGGCCGTTCGTGGTTGTAGTAGGTGACGAAGTCGTCGACCTGGGCTTGGAGTTCGCCGATGGTGGCGGCGGGGGGTTGTTTGGCGAGGAAGAGTTTCAGGGTCTGGTGGAAGCGTTCCACTTTCCCGCAGGTCTGGGGGTGGTAGGGGCGGGAGTGCTTGAACTCGATGCCGAGGGCCAACAGCTCGGTCTCGAAGACGGTGGCGCCGCCCCGGTGCCAGGCAGTGAACACGCAGCCATTATCGGTGAGCACTGAGGCCGGGAGTCCCCAGGTCTGGGCGGCGGCTCGGAAGATGGCTACGACCTTGTCGGCGGTGGTGACCGCGGACACGCCGGTGCCGGTGACGAGGCGGGAGTGGTCGTCCAAGAAGACGCAGATCTCGACCTCGGTGTCGTCGGCGAGCCGCCAGTGGGTGACGTCGGCCTGCCAGCACTCGTTGGGCAGCCGGGCTTCGAAGCGGATCCAGGAGGTCTTGGGCCGCTTCTGAGGCTGTGGCGTGACGAACCCTCGTCGTTGTAGGACTCTCCAGATGGTCGCGACCGACGGGA
>JBFKDA010000196.1:0-5539 GCA_041619955.1 Acidimicrobiia bacterium
GAGTAGGGTGTCGGTACGACGCTGTCTACCACGGAGGGGTCGGGGAATGTCGAAGCGACTCGTGACCGTCGCGTTGGCCATGGCGGTGGCCTCCGCGCTCATCTTCATACCGCTCACCGCCGGCAGCCAGGAGGGCCGCAGTTCGGGCGCCACAGCCGGCCCCGCCACCGCCCCCGCCGAGGGTGGCACCGCCGACTCGTTCAACGGCTGGGACGGAGACGGCCCCGCGCCGCGCGACCAGGTCATCCTCGACGACCTCATCGTCGACGGCAGCGCCTGCATCGGCCAGGACTGCGTCAACGGCGAGTCGTTCGGCTTCGACACGCTGCGCTTGAAGGAGAACAACCTGCGAATCAAGGCGGAGGACACCTCGAACTCGGCGTCGTTCCCCACCAACGACTGGCAGATCACGTTCAACGAGTCGACCAACGGCGGCGCCGAGAAGTTCTCGATCGACGACATCTCCGGCAGCAGGACGCCGTTCACGATCGAGGCGGGCGCCCGCACCAATGCGCTGTACGTCGACGACGGCGGCCGCATCGGCATCGGGACCAGTAGTCCGACCGTCAATCTGCACGTGAAGACCGGCAACACGCCGACGCTGCGCTTGGAGCAGGACGGCACCAGCGGCTTCACCCCGCAGACCTGGGATCTGGCCGGCAACGAGGCGAACTTCTTCATCAGGGACGCGAGCTCCGGTTCGACGCTGCCGTTGAGGATCTTCCCGGGTGCGCCCAGCAACGCACTCACCATCGAGGGCTCCACTGGCGACATCGGCATCGGTACCACCTCCCCCGAGGGCAACCTGCACGTCCGGGACAACGGCGTTGTCCTGACCTACGTCCAGAGCGCCAACAACGACGCAGTCCAGCTCCGGCTGCGGTCGGACAGCACCAACCGCCGCTTCCTTGCCACCAACGCGGCGGACGGAGTGCAGTCGCAGATCGTGTTCGGCGCCAGCGCCAAGATCCGCCTCACCGGCGCCAGCGACGGAGCGGGCAACGGCGCCGCGCTGCTGTTCACCTCGCGAGCAGCCCCGAGCCTCGTCGGGGCGACCGAGGCCGGCGCCGTCTGGGTGGACGACGACGGCAGCCTCTGCTTCCTCGGCGGCAGCGGCACTGCGGTCGACCTCGGTGGCGGCACGGTCGCCAGCGACTGCTGACACCAACTGTCGACGAGACCCGAGGGAGCGGCCTGCGGGCCGCTCCCTCACTTTTCCTGCGCCCATCAGCGCACATCGCACGAGTCGTGTGTGTAGCGTTCCGCACAGCACTTCGGAACCGACTGGGGAGGCCAGACGATGTCATCGCGCAGGTTGATCACCGCCCTCGCCGTAATGCTGGGGTTGGCGCTCGTGCTCGTCCCACTGACCGCCGGCGGCCAGGAGGGCCGCGATCCCGGAGCCAAACCGGGCACGCCGGCGCCGGAGAACCGGGCGACCGAGCCCTCCGGCACGTTCAACGGCTGGGACGGCGACGGCCCGGCGCCACGCACCCTGGTGCACAGCGGCGACAGCACGATCCAGGGCGGCCTGTGCGTCGGCTTCGACTGTTCTGCCAACGAGCCGATGGGGTTCGCCACGATCAAGATCGAGGAGAACAACCTGCGCATCGCCGCGGCCGACTCGAGCACGGTGTCGGGCTTCCCGACCACCGACTGGCAGATCGAGTTCAACTCATCGTCCAGCGGCGGTGGCAACTACTTCATGGTGCGCGACTGCGGCAGCGGGGGAGCGGCCGGCAGCGTCGACTCGACCTGCGGCGGCACGCCGATGCTCACCATCGAGGGCGGCGCCGACAACGAGTCGATCCACGTGGACAGCAGCGGCAACCAGGGCGGCAACGTGGGCTTCGGCACGGCTAACCCGGTGGTCGACCTGCACGCGTTGAGCGGCAACACGCCGACCCTGCGCCTCGAACAGGACAACTCGTCCGGCTTCACCCCGCAGTCGTGGGACATGGCCGGCAACGAATCCAACTTCTTCATCCGTGACGTCACCAACGGCTCGGCGCTGCCGTTCCGGATCGAGCCCGGCACGGCCAGCAACACGCTGTACCTCGACAACAACGAGCGGATCGGCATCGGCACCACCGCCCCCGAGGGTGCGCTGCACGTCAGGATGGCCGGCACGGTGCTCAGCTACGTGCAGAGCTCCAACGACGGCGCCGTGCAGTTCCGGCTGCGGTCGGACAGCGCCAACCGCCGCTTCCTGGCCACCAACGGGTCGGACGTGGTGCAGTCGCAGATCGTGTTCGGTGACAACGCCGAGATCCGCCTGACCGGTACGAACGACACGGCAGGCAACGGCGCGGCGCTCAGGTTCAACGAGCGCACGACTGCGCCGGCCGCGGTCGGCAACACCGGGGCGATCTACGTCGACGTCGACGGCAGCCTCTGCTACGTCTCCCCGACGACCGTCGTCGACCTCGGCGGCGGATTCACCGCTGGCTGCGCGTAGGCGCTTCTCCAGGCGTAAGGCGGGGGAGCGGCCATCCGGGGCCGCTCCCCCGCCGGTGGACGGCCGGCCGTTCACGGCGGCCCCACTCTCGTGGGACCTCATCCAACAGGGTGTGATGCACACGGTCTACCGGGGCGTGCCGTGCTACAAGAGCCCCTTCGACCTCGCGATCTACCTCCAGCTGCTGGCGCGGCTGCGACCGCGCTCCGTCCTGGAGATCGGCACCAAGCACGGCGGCAGCGCCCTGTTCTTCGCAGACATGCTGGCGGCGGACGGCATCGACGGGCGGGTCTTGACCGTCGACATCGACCCCCCGGCTGCGTTCTACGACCCGCGGGTCGAGGTGCTCGAAGGGGACGCGCTCGACCTCGGCAGCGCGTTGACCGACGACCTGCTCGCCACCCTCGACCATCCGATCCTGGTCGTGGAGGACAGCAGCCACCAATTCGACGCCTGCAGCGCCGTCCTGGAGTTCTTCGATCGCTGGCTCCACCCGGGCGACTACATCGTGGTCGAGGACGGCATCGTCTCCCAGCTGTCCGGCAGGCGGTACGAACGGTATGCGGACGGTCCCAACCGGGCGGTGGCCGCGTTCCTGCGGGACCGGCCGGGGCGTTACGAGATCGACACCTCGCTCTGCGACCTCTACGGCCGCAACGCCACCTACAACCCAAACGCGTGGTTGCGGCGGCGCTGAGGCGGCCGATCAACCCTTGATCCAGTAGACGCCGGTCCAGTCGATCTCGACCACGTCCGGGACTGGCTCCCCTCGCCCTTTGAAGAAGTCCCGCACGGCGCGGCGGCACTGCCGCAAGGCGCCGTAGTCGTCCACCACCACGATGCCGCCCGCCACCACCTTGTCGTAGAGCGCGCGTAGGCAATCCATCGTCGACGAGTACAGGTCGCCGTCCAGCCGCAAGAGGGCGATCTCATCGATGTCCGCATCCGGCAGGGTGTCCGCGAACCAGCCGGGCAGGAATACCACCTCGTCGCCCAACAGGTCGTAGAGCTCGAAGTTGGTGCGGACGGTCTCGAGATCAACTGCGAGCTGGGGATACCGCTCCTTGCTGAGGTCGACGCCCCGATCCCGGCGATGCGACGGCAGGGGCAGGCCTTCGAAGCTGTCGGCCACCACGACGCGCCGGCCGGTCATCCCGAAGGCGCGCAGATAGCCCGCCATGAAGATGCACGCCCCACCGCGCCACACTCCGCACTCCACCAAGTCCCCCGGCACCCCGTCGAGCCGCACCACGTCGAGCGCGTCCTGCAGCGCGTCCAGGCGTCGTCGTCCGATCATCGTGTGGCTGAACGTGGGGGTGGTGATATCGCCCTGCGGGAACCTGCCCTGCTCCCTGGCCGCCGCGAGCACGGCGTAGTCGCTCGCGAGCTCGCGGCGGACGTCGTGCAGCCGCTCGTACGAGTATTCCGCCGAGCCCTGCACGCACTCGTGCAGGTACCGAATCCGGAGTTCGTCGTCGAGGTAGATCTCGTTGAGCAGCGACTTCTTGAGGAGGTCGAGGTAGAGCCGCCGGGTATCGACGCGATCGCCGAGCACACCGCCGTCGTCGCCGGCGCCCTGCCGCTCGGCGAGCGTGCGCAGATCGTCGGCCAAGCGCGAGGTCGGCACGGGTTGCAGCCATCGCCTGACCTCCCGCTTGCTCCCGGCGACCCAATCGCCGGCGACGATCCGCCGCCGGATCTCGTCCCCACGGTCGGCCAGCACCTCGCTCGTCGGGTCGAGGTTCGAGATGACCGCCAGGCCCTTGGCGTCCACGTCGTAGACGGCCACGGCGAGGTCGGGCCGGTACTCACGCAGGATCGGGACCAGCCGGTAGACGTCGCCGGTCCAGTACTTGCCCTTGCGCTCGCGGGACATCCCGCGGGTCCTCGCCGGCAGGACGTCGTCGATGAGGATCACCGACGAAGGCTTCGAGCAGCGCTCCAGGCCGATGAAGTCCCGAAGCGCATAGTCGACCAAGTGCATCCCGTCGATGAACGACAGGTCCGGGCGCTCCTCCAGCACCTCCCAGAAGTCCTCCCGGGCGAAGAAGCTGTCACTCGTCTGGGCGAACAGGCGGGTCGGCGCCACGAGTTCGGCGGTGATCTCGTAATCGGGGTCGACCGCGATCGACGGACAGCGCGCCAGCGCAAGGCTTCGCCCGGTGCGACAGCCGATCTCGACGTACCGGCCAGGTTGCAGTACCCGGTGGGCAAGTGCGAGTGCTTCGAGGTAGTCCATCAGGATCGGCGTTCGGCTCGAGCCGAGCCCCTCGGGGTCATTCTGGCCACAGCTCGGCGGACTTCCGCAACCACGGCTCCGCCTGCGGTCCGGCATCGCCGACGAGCGCCGGGATGCGGGTGGGAACCCGGTAGGGCGCGCCCCGCAAACGCCGGTAACGTCGCCGCCACAGCATGGACCTGACGGCGAGCAACCACGGGTGGAGGCCGGTTGCCGCACCGCCGTGGACCTGGTGGAAGCTCGCCTCCCCCGCGAGGCGCAGCGGCGTGACGTGCGGGTCATCCAGCAGCCGCCGGTAGAAGTCCAGGTTCACGTACCCGCCGCCCGGCTCGTCGAAGCGCTCGTCGAAGCCACCGTGCCGGGCGAAGGTGTCGGCCGCCAGGAACAGGCAGTTGCTCTCGGCGAGCGGCCCATACCAGCCCCGCCGGCTCGACCCGGCGAGCGAGCCGATCTCGAACAGCCGGTAGCCGTCCGCCGGCCAGTCGATCCGGGCGAGGAGTGCGTCCTCGGCCTGGTGGTCGTAGCCCTGCCGGACGGACACGTTCTGGAGGGCGGGGCCGAGGTGGAAGCCGATCGTCTCGACGACCGGGTCACGGTGGGCGGCCAGCGCGGCCAGCGCGGCCGAGATCACCCCAGGGGTCAGGATCCGGGCGCCGTCGATCATCAGCCCGAGCCACCTACCCGCCGCCAGCGAGGCGCCGCGGTTCATCGCCGCCGCCGGCGAGCGGGAGGCATCCGCGATGTACTCGTAGCGGAAGTTGTCGCCGTGGCTCGCCACCGCCTCGCCACCGAGGGGGACGGCGGAGCCGTTGTCGACGACCACCACCTCGTACCGGCTCGCC
>JBFKDA010000197.1:0-5520 GCA_041619955.1 Acidimicrobiia bacterium
GCGGCCGGGATGGCGGCGACCTCGGCCGAAGTCGTCGCGTTCCTCAACCCGGATGCGGTACCGCAACCGGGCTGGCTCGGGCCGCTCGCCGCCGCCGTGCGGGAGCCCGGGGTGGGCGCGGCGATGGCGACCGTGGAGCTGGCCGAGCGGCCCCGGCACTTCAACACGTCCGGCGGGGCGCTGCACTTCGCGGGGCTGGCCTGGGTCAGCGACTTGGGCGAGCCGATCCCCGACTGGGAGGCCGGCCTGCCGCGGGTGCCGTTCCCGTCGGGGGCGGCGTTCGCGATGCGGCGGGACGTGTGGGCGGCGATCGGCGGGATGCGCACCGACTTCCACATCTACCACGAGGACACCGACCTGGGGTGGCGGCTGGCGATGCGCGGGCTGAGGACGGTGCGGGCGCCGCGCGCCCGGGTCGCGCACCACTACGAGTTCGCCCGCAATGCGGCGAAGCTCGGCCGCCTCGAGCGCAACCGCTGGCTCATGCTGCTCGCCAACTACCGGGCGGCGACGCTGGTGCTGCTCGCGCCGGCGTTGCTGGTGGTCGAGCTGGGCGTCCTCGTGGTGGCCGCCCGGGACGGCTGGGCCGGCGCCAAGCTGCGCGCGTGGTGGGAGGCGCTCCGCATGCTCCCCGGCGTCGCCGAGGCGCGCCGGCGGGCGCAGGCGGGCCGCACGGTGGGCGACGCGACCCTCCTAGCACGGATGGACGCCCGCTTCGCCGCGATCCCGGTCCCGGAAGCGGCCCCGCCGCGCTCCAGCGGTGCCGTCGATCGGGTGCTGGCGGGCTGGCTCCGCCTCGTCCTGCCGCTGATCCGCCGGGGCGACCGGCGCCGCGGCCTCGCCTGAGCGGCTGGTCGGCCTCCGCCCTCCGGTCGGCGGCCGCCAGCGCTATGTCTCCTCGTGGCGCTGGTCGGCCTCGGCGGCCGCCAACGCCACTGCTTCCGCCAGGTCCCGCACCTTCTCCTCCAGCGACGAGATGATCACCGACAGATGGAGAATCAGCCCCAGCAGGAACAGGATCGCCGCCAGGAACAGGGTCGTGGTGCCCGAGCGGATCCCCAGCGACTCCGACAGGCGGTCGAGCCACGGCCGGACCAGCACCAGGGCGAAGATGCCGCCGCCGATGCCCAGCCACAGCAGCGCGAAGCGCTCCTTGAGGCTGCCGCGGCGCACCAGCCAGAGGATCGCCCCGAACGCCAGCACCGCGATGCCGAGCACGAAGAGCTGGGCGCGGAAGCTCATGCGGGGCGGCTCCGCGGCCGGGGCCGCACCGCCAGCGCCAGCAGCAGCCGCAGCAGGTGGCCGGCCGCCTGCAGCCGGGGGGTGGCCAGCCCGCCGGCGCGGGGGCCCATCCGCACCGGCACCTGCACGATGCGGGCGCCCGCGGCGTGGGCGGTGAGCAGGGCCTCGACGGTGTCGCCGAGGTACTCGGTCCGGTAATCGCGGGCGAAGCGACTGAGGAGCGGCTCGGTGATCACCCGGAAGCCCGTGGTGACGTCGTCGAGGCGCGTCCCCACCCGCCGGCTCACCAGGCGCGCCAGCATCCGCATCAGCAGCCGCCGCGCCGGCGACGCCCGGTAGCCGCCCGCGAACCGCGAGCCCACCACGAGCTGGGCGTCGTGCTCGTCGGCTGCCGCCAGCAGGGCCGGCACGGCCGCCGGGTCGTGCTGGAGGTCGGCGTCCACCTGCACCACCCGGTCGTAGTCGCGCCGCACCGCGAAGGCGAACCCGGTGCGCAGCGCGCCGCCCACCCCGACGTTGATCGGCATCCGCACGACCTGCGCCCCGGCACGGCGGGCGGCGGCGGAGGTCCCGTCCGACGACCCGTCGTCCACGACCACCGCGTCGAGGCCGAGGCCGCGCACGGCCGAGACGACGCGGCCCACCGTCGCCTCCTCGTCGAATGCCGGTATCACGACCAGGGTTCTCATTGCGGCTCGAACGCAACGGTAATCACGAGGCTGCAGCCCGCACCGGCACCGGCCGGGCGGCCTCGAACCGCCGGTCCCACAACCCGAACCACACCACGCCAACTGCCATCACCGCACCGGCCGTGAGCCACATGACGCGGTACGAGGCGAACGTGATCACCGCGCCGAACACCGGGCCGCTCACCAGCAGCGCCACGTCGAACAGCGCGGTGTACACCGACAGTGCCGAGCCCCGCTCGGCGGGGCGGGCACGGCTGACCACCATCCCGAACGTGATCGGGAACGCGTAGCCGTGGCCGGCGCCGCACATCACCCCGGCGACGGCGATGCCGACGGCCGACTGGGCGCCGGCGAGCACGGCGAACCCGGCGGTGAGCACCGCCAGCGCCGGGAACAGCACGCGTTTCTGGCCGGCCCGGTCGGGTAGCCACCCGGCGAACACCCGCAGCCCGATAGCCGTCCCTGAGTAGCAGGCGAAGAACAGGCCGACCGACCCGAAGCCCTCCTCGATCGTGAACGTCTTCATGAAGACGAAGTAGGCCTGCACTGCGGCGGAGAACACCAGCGTGATCACCCACAGCGGTACCAGGTCGCGCTGCACCACCGACGCGAAGTACGAGCGCCGCTCCTGCCCGTCGGTCTCGGCGGGCTGGTCGTGCAGCACGAGGGAGGCGGCGGCCGCCGCCACCGCGAACCCCAACGCGGTGAGGAACAGCGCGTCGAAGTCCGACCTCGCCAGGATGAAGTCGCCGAGCAGGCCGCCCAGCGCGATCGGCAGCAGGCCGGACACCCCGAACAGCGCGAGACCCTGGACGCGGCGCGACGCCGGGATCACGTCGGCGCCGTATGTGAACAGCGCGGTGAACAGCACCGCGCCGCCCATGCCGTGCAGCAGGCGCACCGCGTACGTCCACGCGTCCACCTGCTGCACGGTCAGGTAGAGCGCGACGGCGGCGACGTTGATGACGTTGCCCAGCAGGATCAGCACGCGGCGCCCCCGGACGTCCATCGCCCGCCCGACGAACGGCCGCACCGCGATCGCGGTGACTGCGGTGGCGGCGAAGATCGCGCCGATCGTCACCTCGTCGGCCCCGAGGTCACTGAGGAACTCGGGGTAGTGGAGGAACAGCATGTAGCTGAGGCCCATGAACAGCGATGCGACCCAAGCGAGCGCGAACGGGCGAGTGAAGAGCGGCTCGGGGGTCACCGCCCGAAGTCTACGGAGCAGCGCGGCCCGGCAAGAACGCGAAAAGGTTGGTAGATTCGGGTTCTCACCAGGGGGAGGGGCTGTGGACGACGCAATCCGGACGGTGCGGGTCGAGTTCCTGCGGCCCGGTCCGCCGCACAACCAGCTGCTGTCGCCGTTGACGCAGTACCTGGCGGTCTGCGGGGACGCGGGCGCAGGCACCGTGTCGATGCCGTACGAGCAGGCCGCGTTCAACAGGCGACTGGGGGACCTGCGGTACGTGGACGACGACGAACAGGACCACACCCGCCGGTTGGAGACGTTGCGCGCGGTCGGGAACGAGCTGGGCGACGTGCTCGGGCAGGTGCCCGGCCTCGTCGGCTCGCTCACGTTGGAGCACGGCGATCGGGCGCTGACCAACCTGCGGATCGTGACCTCGGCCTCGGAGCTGGCCCTGCTGCCGTTCGAGTTGTCGAAGACGCCATCCGGCCTCGGACGCCCCTCCGACGAATGGTTGGCGATGCGCGCCGGGGCACCCGTCTGCATCACCCGCCGGGAGCGCTCGGTGGTCCCGAGCACCCGGAGATGGGCGGTGCAGCCACCGAAGGTGCTCTTCATCGTGGGTTTGGAGATCGACCCCGAGTTGGAAGCGGCCCACCGCCAGACGCTCGAGGAAGCCATCGCACCGTGGCACAAGAAGCAGCCGCCGCCGTGGCGGGATCAGGAGCCGTTGATCCAGCTCGGCGGCTCGGCGGATCGGGGCTCGTCGATCCCCGAGATCGTCGATGCGCTGTCGCAGGGGATCACGCTCGTCCACGTGCTGGCGCACGGCGCCGAGGCCGAGACGACCGAGGGCGAGCGCTTCGGGCTGCTGCTCAGCGGCAAGGGCGGCGAGGGGTTCGCCGACGTCGTGACCGGCGAGCGGCTCGCGAGCGTGCTCCAGTCGCTGCCCACCGGCACGGAGCTGCCGACCACGTTCGTGATCGCGAGCTGCGACAGCGCCTACCAGGCCGACGTCCTGGTGCCCGGCGGGAGCCTGGCGCGAGCGCTGCACGTCGCCGGTGTCCCGCTGATCATCGCCTCCCAGTTCCCGCTCACCCACGAGGGCTCGAAGTTGCTGGCCGAGATGTTCTACCGCCACCTCTTCTGGGGCGACAACCCGCTGCCGGCGATCGCGGCGATCCGAGCGCGCATGCACGCCGAGCTGAGCCTCGCCCACGACTGGGCGAGCCTCGTCGTGTACGACGCCCTCCCCGACGACATCGGCCGCCAGCTTCGCGAGGTCCGGTTCCGGCGAGCGGCGCACGCCGTCTCGACCGAGCTCGAGAAGCTCGACGACGTCGACGCCCAAGACTACGAAGGCGTCCAGCGGGCCTACGACAACGCCAACCATTGGCTGGAGTACATGCCGGACACACCCGACTACGAGCTGGCGGTGGCCGACCGGCGAGGCAGCTTCGCCAAGAGCATGGCGGAGTACGCCTGGAAGCTCGAGATGCGCGACTGGGTCCTGGTCCTCCTCGAAGACGCCTACCGGGTGTACGCCCACGGGGCCCGCCGGCTGATCGCCGCCGACGTGGCGTCGGTTTACACGAGCCTGCACTGGATGCAATCCCAGGCGATCGCGCTGGCGCGTGTGCTGGGGCTGCAGCCGGAGCAGGGTGCATGGTCGACGGCGCACCGCGCTGCGAACCTCGATGCCAACGTCGACGACCTCGACAAGCGGATGTGGGCGCACGGGACCCTGGCCGAGCTGTGGCTCCTCCGCATGTTCGACGAGGCCCCGTACGCCGATGAGGGCGACCCCGCGGCAAGGGCCCGTTTCCATGCTCGGCAGATGCTCGACGACTTCTCGAGCAAGACCGACCACCAGCGCTGGGCGACCTGGAAGCAGCTCGATCGCTACGCCTGGTGGGGGTCGAAGGAGTTCGCTGAGCTGCTCGGCGAAAGGCGCAGCGAGGCCTGGCCGGCTGTCGTGAAGGTGGCCGGCGAGCTCACGCGCATGCTGAAGCCGAGCTGACCCGCGTGTTCCGCATCGAGATGCTCCCGGCCCGCCACGGCGACTGCATCTGGATCGAGTACGGCACCACCCGCAAGACCTACCGCATCCTCATCGACGCCGGCCCGACCCCCACCTGGAGCGACTCCCTCAAGGAGCGCGTCGGCGCCAAGGCCGAATTCGAGCTGCTCGTGCTCACCCACATCGACGCTGACCACATCGCCGGCGCCATCCCGTTCCTGAAGGACGTGAACGCCAATGAGGTGGCGGTGACGTTCAAGGACGTGTGGTTCAACGGCTGGCCGCAGATCAAGGACGCCGTGAAGCCTGCCAAGCCGAAGAAGAAGAAGCGCAAGGGCCTGCTGAGCGCCCGGGAGGGCGAGATCTTCTCGACGCTGCTTCAC
>JBFKDA010000198.1:0-5507 GCA_041619955.1 Acidimicrobiia bacterium
GGACGGTCGGATCGCACCCGAGGCGACCGAGACGTACGAGCTGGCCGACTACCTCGACGCCTTCCGGGCGATCGCCGAGCGGCGCGCCCGCGGCAAGCTGGTGCTCCGGACGTAGCGGGCCCGGCGCAGGCAGGCACACCGGCGGCAGGCTCGCCGCCGGGCCCTAACGTGGCCGCATGGTGCGCGCCATCGTCGACACCCACGTCCACCTCGCCTCCCCGGACTGGCTGGAGGGGTCGATCGGGCCGTACCTCGAGAGCGTCGCGGCGTTCTTCGGCGACCCGATCACCGAGAGCGTCGAGGCCACCGCCGCCCGCTACGACGAGCTCGACGTCACCGGGGTGCTGCTGGGCTGGGACGCCGAGCGCCACACCGGCTGCCCGGCGATCCCCAACCGGGCGATCGCCGAGATCGCAGACCGATACCCGGAGACCTTCGTGGGATTCGGGTCGGTGGACCCGCTGCGCCCTGACGCCGTCGATCGGGTCGAGGAGGTCGCCGGCCTCGGGCTCGCGGGACTCAAGCTGCACCCGACGATGCAGGGCTTCGACCCCAGCGCCGACGCGGTGCTGCCGTTCTTCGAGGCCGCCGCCGGCGCGGGCCTGCGGATCCTCTCCCACGTCGGCACCAGCGGCCTCGGTGCGCAGCGCCCCGGCGGGCAGGGGCTGCGGATCGACCTCGCCCAGCCGTCCCGGATGGACCGCGTGGCGGCCGCGTTCCCGGAGATGCCGATCATGCTGTCGCACCTCGGTTCACCCTGGGAAGCGGAGACGCTGGCGATGGCGCTGCACAAGACCAACGTCTACACGGACTTCTCGGGCTGGCGGGTGAAGTACCTGTCGGAGGCGGTGCGCCGCGACATGAAGGGCCGGCTGCGCCGCCAGATCTGCTTCGGGTCGGACTACCCGATGATCGATCCGGCGGTGCAGCTCGCCGACGTGCGGGCGCTCGACCTCGGCGACGAGCTGGAGGCGGCGGTGCTGGGCGGCAACGCCCGCCGCTGGCTCGGGGCCGGCTGACTCCTGCTGCCGGGTGACTCCCGTTGCCGGCTGACTCCTTTGCCGGCTGAACGGCCCGCGCCCGTCAGAACGGGCGCTGCACCTGCACCAGCAGCGCCAGCGACAGCAGCGCGCTCACGACGGCGGCCTCCAGCATCGGTCCTCTCCTCCTGTCGGCTCCCGCCAGCGTGCCGCCCGCAGGCCGCGACGTCATCCCCAGTTTCGGTGAAATAGGGTGCCGACCGTGAGCGTGGGACTCGTCGACGTGGGCGTGTGGATGCCGGAGCGCTGGATGAGCGCCGCGGAGATCGCGACCGCGTCCGGTATCCCGGCGGACGTGATCGTCGAGCGCTTCGGGCTGGACGGCAAGCACGTCGCCGGGCCGGACGACCACGTCTCGACGATGGGCGCGGCCGCCGCGTCGCAGGCGCTGGCGCGGGCTGGCGTCCCGGCCGGCGAGGTCGACCTCGTCGTGTACTTCGGGTCGATGTGGAAGGACTACGACGTGTGGTCGGCGGCCCCGAAGATCCAGCACCTGCTGGGCGCACACCGGGCGTGGGCGCTGGAGCTGAGCTACGTGTCCTGCGGCACCCCGGTCGCGCTGAAGGTCGTCGGCGACATGATGGCCGCCGACCCCGACCTGCAGACCGCGGTGGTGGTCGGGGCCTGCCGGGAGTCCCACCTGCTCGACTACCGCAACCATCGGTCCCGGTTCATGTTCAACTTCGGCGACGGGGCGGCGGCCGCGGTGCTGGCCCGGGGCGCCGGGCACCGGCTGGCGGGGCACGCGATCCTCACCGACGGCAGCTTCGCCGACGACGTCGCCGTCTACGGGGGCGGCAGCCGCCACCCCGCCTGGGACCCGGCCACCACGGCCGCCATGCACCACCTCGACGTCGGCGACGTCGAATCGATGCGCGACCGGCTCGGGCCGGTGTCCGGGCCGAACTTCCTCACCGTCGCCCGTCGGGCGTGCGCCGCGGCCGGGGTGACGACGGCGGAGGTGGCGCTGCTGGCGCCGATCCACGTCAAGCGCTCGTTCTCCGAGTGGATCCTCGCCGAGCTCGGTGTACCGGAGCAGCGGGCCGCCTACCTGCGCCGCCACGGCCACATGTCGGGGGTCGACCCGCTGGTCGGGCTCGACCAGCGGCGCGACCGCCTCGCGGCCGGCGACCCGGTCCTGCTGCTGGCTGCGGGCACCGGCTACACCTGGGCGGCGAGCGTCGTTCTCTGGTGACGGCGGTACCGTCCGGCTCATGCGGATACTGGTGGTGGAGGACGAGGTCGACCTGGCCGAGGCGGTCGCCACCGGCCTGCGCCGGGAGGGCTACGCGGTCGACGTTGCGGCGGCGGGCACCGAGGCCCTCGACAAGCTCGCCTACACGCCGTACGACCTGGTGTGCCTCGACCTCAACCTCCCCGACCTCGACGGCCTCGAGGTGTGCCGGCGCATTCGCGCCGCCGGCCGGGTGGCCACCCCCGACGGTGAGCCGACCCGGGTGCTGATGCTGACGGCCCGCGACCGGCTCGACGACCGGGTGGCCGGCCTGGACGAGGGCGCCGACGACTATCTCACCAAGCCCTTCGACTTCCCCGAGCTGGTCGCGCGCGTCCGGTCGCTGCTGCGGCGGGGCGGCAGTCGCCACGGCGCGGTGCTGGTGGCCGGGGGGTTGCGCCTCGACCCCGCGACCCACGAGGTGTGGTTCGGCGAGGCGCCGGTCGAGCTGACCGCCAAGGAGTTCGCGCTGCTGCGCTACTTCATGCTCCACCCCGGCGAGGTGCTGAGTGCCGAGACGCTGCTCGAGCACGTCTGGGACGAGTTCGCCGATCCGTTCACGAACACCGTGCGGGTGACGATCAGCAACCTGCGCTCGAAGTTGGCGGCGGCCGGCGGGGACGACCTGATCGAGACCGTGGTGGGCAGCGGCTACCGGCTGCAGGGGTCCTGACCGTGCCCGGGTGGACCCGCTCGGTGCGCTTCCGGCTGGCGCTGGTGTACTCGGTGGCGGTGTTCGTCGCCGGTGGCCTCATCACCGGCCTCGTCTACTGGGGGGTGCGGCGATCGGTGGAAGGGGAGCCGGTGACCCGGGAGCTGGTGATCACGTCGCTGACGCCCACCCAGCGCGGGCTGTCCGTGCAGCAGCGGACGCTGATGACCGAGTTCGTGTCGCTGGAGCAGCTCGTCAACCAGCGGACGCTGGACCGGCTGCAGGCGCTGTCGCTGTGGTCCCTGGCCGGGTTGTTCCCGTTGAGCCTGCTGATCGGGTGGGTGGTGTCGGGCCGGGCGCTGCGACCCATCGACCGGATCGGCGCGGTGGCCCGGGAGATCCAGGCGACCGACCTCTCGCGGCGCATCGAGCTGGACGGGCCCGCCGACGAGCTGCGCGCGCTCGCCGACACGTTCGACGACATGCTCGACCGGATCGAGGCCGGGGTGGAGGAGCAGCGGCGGTTCATCGAGGACACCTCGCACGAGCTGCGCAACCCGCTGGCCGTGATGGCGACGAACCTGGACGTGGCGCTGGCCGACCCGGAGGCGGACGCCGGTTCGCTGCGGCGGGCGGCCGAGGTCGTGCGGCGCACCGTCGACCGCACGTCCCAGCGGGTCGACGAGTTGGTGATGTACGCCCGGCGGGACGTGCCCGCCGAGGAGCGGGCGCCGGTCGAGCTGCGGGCGCTGGTGGGGGAGGTTCTCGACGAGTACGCCGGGGCGGCCGCCGCCCGCTCGCTGTCGTTGGAGCAGATGGGGGCCGCGACGACGGTCGCCGCCGGGCGTGATTCGCTGAAGGCGGCGCTCGGGAACCTCGTCGACAACGCGGTGCGGCTGTCGCCGGTCGGCTCGGCCGTCGTCGCCGGGTGCGGGACCGTGGGGGAGTGGGCCTGGCTCGGGGTGCGGGACGAGGGCCCGGGGATCGCCCCGGAGTACCACGAGGCCGTGTTCCGCCGGTCCTGGCGGGGGAGCGGCGAGCCGGGGACCGCCGGCCTCGGGCTGGCGATCGTGCGCCAGGTTGCCGAGGCGCACGGGGGCACGGTGACGCTGACCTCGGCGGAGGGCGCCGGGTCGAGCTTCGTGATCTGGGTCCCCACGGTCGAGGCAGCACCGGTGGACGAAGTGGCGAGCGGGGTCCGCCCGGTGGCCGACCCGCTGGCGTGACCGCGACGCGGCTCGACCTCACCCGGAACCAGATCCTCGCGTTCCGCCGGCGGGTGGGCGCGCTCGACGAGCGGCTGCCACCGGGACGCCGCTCGCTGCGCCGCGCAGCATGGGCCGGGCTGCAGGACAGCATGCCCCGGGCTGCCCTGCTCTCCATTCATGCCCGGGTGGAGGCGGCCGCACCGGACACATGGGAGGACTCGTCGCTCGTGCAGGTGTGGGGGCCCCGGTTCAGCGTCTACGTGGTCGCCGCCGCAGACCTCGCAGTCTTCACGCTGGGCCGGCTGGCCGACGACGCGGCCGGGCGCGGGAGAGCCGAGGACATCGCCGCCCGGCTGCGCGGAGTGCTGGGCGGAGACCCGATGGCCTACGGAGAAGTCGGCCGCGCCCTCGGCGTGCACCCCAACGCGCTGCGGTACGCAGCGCCCACCGGCACGGTGTTGCTCCGGTGGGACGGGGCCCGACAGCCGGTCATCTGGACCGTGCCGGCGCCCGACACCACGCCGGCCGACGCGCAGCGCGAGCTGGCCAGGAGGTTCCTCCATGTCTTCGGCCCGTCGACCGCCGACGCGTTCGCCAAGTGGGCCGGCCTGAAGCCGCGGCGTGGCGAGGCGGCGTTCACGGCGCTCGGCAAGTCGCTGCTCCCGGTGCGGACGCCCATCGGCGACGCCTGGATCCTCCGCCGCGACGAGCCGGCGTTCCGGGCCGCGCCCCCACCTGCCGCCCCTGCCCGGCTGCTGCCGAGCGGCGACGCGTACTTCCTGGCATGGGGTGCCGCCCGCGAGTTGCTGGTGGACGGCGCCGACCGGCGCCGGGAGCTGTGGACGCCGCGGGTGTGGCCGGGTGCTGTACTCGTGGAGGGAGAGATCGTGGGGACATGGCGGCGGTCACAGGGCACGGTGACGGTCTCGCGGTGGGGTCGCCTCTCCCGCACGGCGCGCGACGCGGTCGAGGCCGAAGCTGCCGCGTTGCCGCTGCCCGCGCTCGAGCGGGACGTCGTCGTGCGGTGGGGAGATCATGGGTCGACGAGCGCGGGGTCGATCACATAGGCCTCGGCGTCGTCGAAGTCCAGCACCCAGATGCGCTCGCCCACCTGCTCGAGCACGTAGATGCCGCCGGTGACCTCGATCTCCGTGGTGGCGTCGGTCGCCGGGTCGATGCGGGTGACGAGGCCGTCGCTGCGGTTGGGTACCCAGACATGGCCCGCGACGTAGACCATGTCGAGCGGCACCGCCGCCATCGGCAGCTCGGCGACGATCTCGAGCGACGCCAGGTCGACCCGCCACACCACCGATGCGCGGGCGCTCGACACCCACAGTGCGTCCTCCGACGCCACCAGCCACACCGGCGGCCCC
>JBFKDA010000199.1:0-5487 GCA_041619955.1 Acidimicrobiia bacterium
CCTCCTCGACCGCCTGCTCCGCAGCGGCGGGTGCCTCGTCGACAGCGGCAGCTCCTGCCGCGGCAGCAGGCTCCTCCCCACCTGGGTCAACGGCGCGCTCCTTGCCGGCCGGAGCCGGCGCATCGTCGGCGGCGGGAGTGGCCGGGGCGTCCGGCGCTTCCTCGACCGGCTGCACCTGGACCGGTGACTCCTCGACCGGCTCGTCCTCGGCCGGGGCCGAAGGCGCCTCAGCTCGAGCGCGGACCTTGTCGGTCGTGTCGGTCTCCCCGCCGGCGGCCGGCGCCTCGAGCTCGGTGGTTCCTTCCGGAGCGGCGCTCGCGTCGCCCTCCGGGGGTGCCTCGGCGCCCGCCGCAACGAGGGTCGTCCACAGCAGGCCGACCGCGACGACCAGCAACAACAAGCGCCACAGCGTTCCGCGTCGATGTCCCACCCGCCGGCGACCTCCTCGAAAGGGTGCTCGTCCCCGCTCCGGAAGCCTAGCCTTCGCGACCTGCCGTCGCCCTGCTCCGTCAGCCGATCCGACCGGCACTCCCCTGCCACACCAGCGCCACCCCGGCGGCGACCAGCAGCGCCCCGCCCGCCACGACCAGGGAACGCCGCCAGCTCGCCGACATGTGCTGGCGGGTGCGTGCCACGATCCACGCGAGCACCACCTTGCTCCCCACCAGCAGCAGGTAGAAGCCGGCCAGGAACGCCACCCCCCGCCACGGCGCCTCCCGCCAGCCGGCCACGACCAGCGGACCGCCGACAACGACCCAGAACAGCCACGGGTGCGGGCTGGCGATGTTGACGAGGACGCCCTTCCAGAGGTCGGCGGGCCCGGCGGGCCCTGGATCGGCGTCGACGCGACGGGCGGTGGCGATCGTCCAGGCGCCGAGCGCGGCGACGACGGTGCCACCGCCGATCGCCATCGCGTTCAGCAGGTCGGTGCTCAGCGCGCTGGCCACCAGCACGCCGACCAGCACCACCGGCACGTCGGCCAGCAGCGGTGCGAGGCTCACCCGCCAGCCGGCTCCGAACCCGCGCTGCAGCGTCGACACCACCACGAGCGTCTGCAGCGGTCCGGGGCTGACTCCGGCGGCGAGCCCGATCGTGAGGCCGGCCAGCAGCTCGGTCAGCCGAGCAGCCCCTCCACCAGCGTCCCGAGGTCGCTCGGGTAGGTCGCGACCTGCACCCCGGCTGCCTCGAGCGCGTCTTTCTTGGCCCCGGCGGTCCCCTGTGAGCCGGAGATGATCGCACCGGCGTGGCCCATCTTCTTGCCGGGCGGCGCCGTGAAGCCCGCGATGTACCCGACGACCGGCTTGGTCACGTGGGCGGCGATGAACTCGGCGGCCTCCTCCTCGGCGCTGCCGCCGATCTCGCCGATCATCACCATCGCGTCCGTGTCGGGGTCGGCCTCGAACCGGCCGAGCACGTCGACGAACGACGAACCGGGCACCGGGTCGCCGCCGATACCGACGCAGGACGACTGGCCGATGTCCCGCAGCGACAGCTCGTGGACGGCCTGGTAGGTCAGCGTGCCCGATCGCGACACTACCCCCACCCGTCCCTCCCGGGCGATCTGCGGGGGCATGATCCCGACGTTCGCCTTGCCCGGTGACAGCACGCCCGGGCAGTTGGGGCCGATGAGCGCCACGTCGGGCGCGGTGTGGCGGAGGTAGTTGTAGACCCGCGCCTCGTCGTGGGCCGGGATGCCCTCGGTGATCGCCACGATCACGGCGATCCCGCCCCCGGCGGCCTCCAGGATCGCGTCGGCTGCGAACGCCGGCGGGACGAACACCATCGCGGTGTTGGCACCGGTCTCGGTGACGGCCTCGGCGACCGTGTCGAACACCGGCACGCCGTCGACGTCGGTGCCGCCCTTGCCGGGCGTGACGCCGGCGACGAGGTTCGTCCCGTAGTCGCGGTTGCGCAGCCCGTGGAACGTGCCTTCGCGCCCCGTGAGGCCCTGGACCAGCAGGCGGGTGCTCTCATCAACGTACACCGCCATCAGTTGCCACCTCCTGCCGCGAGCTCGACGGCTCTCTCCGCGCCCGCCCGCATGGTCTCGGCCGGGATCACCTTGCCGGCGGCCCGCTCGTCGAGCAGCCGGCGTCCCTCCTCGGCGTTGGTGCCGTCGAGCCGCACCACCAGCGGCCACGGCAGCTCCAGCTTGTCGAGGGCGGCGACGATGCCCTCGGCGACGAGGTCGCAGCGGACGATGCCGCCGAAGATGTTGACCAGCACCGCCCGCACGGCGTCGTCCCTGGTGAGCACCTCGAGCGCGTCGGTGATGGTCTCGGCGCGTGCCCCGCCCCCGACGTCGAGGAAGTTGGCCGGGCTGCCGCCGACCAGGTCGACGACGTCGAGCGTGGACATGGCGAGCCCGGCCCCGTTGGCCATGATCCCCACCGACCCGTCGAGCTTGATGAACTGGAGGCCCCGGTCCTTCGCCATCTCCGAGATCGGGTCGAGCACGAACGCGGCGCGGAAGTCGGCGAAGTCGGGGTGGCGGAACAGCGCGTTGTCGTCGGTGGTGACCTTGGCGTCCAGCGCCACCGCGTCGCCGTCCGTCGTGACGATCAGCGGGTTGACCTCCACGAGGTCGCAGTCGAGCTGCACGAACGCCTGGTACAGCTTGCGCAGTATCGAAGTGAGCTTGCGGGCGGCCCCCCGGTCGAGGTCCGCCCGATAGACGAGCTCCCGAGCCTGCCACTCGGTGAGCCCGACCACCGGGTCGATGTGGATGCGCACCACCTTGTCCGGTGTTTCGGCGGCGACGGTCTCGATGTCGACCCCGCCCTCGGCGCTGACCATCGCCAGGTGCTGCTTGGCGCTGCGGTCGAGCGTGAAGGACGCGTAGTACTCGGCGGCGATGTCGGACGCCTTCTCGACCCAGACGCGGTGGACCGTGTGGCCCTTGATGTCCATGCCGAGGATGTCGCCGGCGTGGGCTTCCGCCTCGTCGGGCCCAGCGGCCAGCTTGATGCCGCCGGCCTTGCCGCGCCCGCCCACCTGGACCTGCGCCTTGACCACCACCGTGCCGCCCAGCTCCTCGGCCGCAGCCCGCGCCTCGGCGGGTGTGGTGGCGACCCGGCCTGCGGGCACGGGCACCCCCATCGCGGCGAACAGCGACTTGCCTTGATACTCGAAGAGGTCCAACGTCTTCCTTCCTGGTGGTCTGATGGGGGCCTGGTGGTCTGCCGAGTGGTGGGTGGGTGCGCGGGCTAGTGCTCCGGCACGTTGGCGAGCACCCAGCTGGAGATGACTTCGAGCGAGGTGCCCGGCGTGAAGATCTCCGCGAGCCCGGCCTCCCGCAGCGGCGCGATGTCCTCGTCGGGGATGATGCCGCCGCCGAAGACGACGATGTCGTCGACGCCGCGGTCCGCCAGCAGCTCGACGACCTTGGGGAACAACGTCATGTGGGCGCCCGACAGTACCGACATGCCGATGCCGCCGACGTCCTCCTGGATGGCGGTCTCGACGATCTGCGCAGGCGTCTGGTGGAGGCCGCTGTAGACGACCTCGACGCCGGCGTCCCGGAGCGCCCGGGCGATGACCTTGGCGCCGCGGTCGTGGCCGTCGAGGCCCGGTTTGGCGATGAGGACGCGGATCGGCATGGCCGGCCGAGGTTACCCGGCCGGCCATGCGTCCACTCAGTCGTCGAGGAGGTCGAGCTGCTCGATCAGCTTCTCGTGCGCCTTGGCGATCCTCTCGTAGCCCTTGTCGGAGGGGTGGATGTCGGGCTGCGGGCCGGGCGTGCCCGGGTCCGAGTCGCTCAGCACGTAGTCGCCACTCGACTTCTCACACATCAGGCTCAGCTTGCAGACTTCCTTGACGTTCTTCGGCGGGTCGCCTCCGCCCGTCTCGAACGTCTTGAAGGTGTCGGCCACGTCGACCACCGGCACGCCGAAGAAGTCGTAGACGGCCTGGAGGGTGCCGTTGAACGCCGTGGTCAGCGCCAGCGACTGGGTGGCCAGCGCCTGGCCGGCGGGGCCGGTGACCCAGAAGGCCAGGTTGGGGTTGAAGTAGTTCATCGCCACGATCGGCACGCCGGGCGCCACCGCCTGGAGGGTGCCGATGATCACCGGGAGGTTGGCGCCGATCTGGCCGAGCTGCGCCGCGACGCAGGCGTTCAGCACCGGCGGCGGGTCGTTGGGATCGCACGCCAGCACGTCGTTGGCGCCGATGGCGATCGTGATGAGCTTCACCTCGCCGGGGTTGGCCAGCAGGTATGCGACCGCCGCGTCGAGCTGGGAGGTGCCCCCGGGCGGGAGCGGTGCGCCGGCGCCGTAGCAGAGCGAGCCGTCGGAGGTGGGGCTTCCGGCGGCGACCAGCATCTCGGCGGTGTCGTCGCCCGGGCACGCGAGGTTGACGAACTCGTCGAGGTCGTACTTCTTCTCCAGCTTCTCCGACAGCAGGGTCGTGTAGCCGTTGTCCGTGAAGGGGGCAGGCTGCTGCGTGCCGGCGGCGACCGAGTCGCCGAGCGCCAGGTAGGTGCCGCCGCCGTCGTCATCGGCCAGGGCCGTCGGCGCCAGCGCCATCGTCAGCGCGCCGGCGAGCAGCGCGATCCAGAGCCTTCGCATCGAGTTGTCCTCCCGTGGTCGAACCGCCACCCTAGCGCCCCGACCACGCTCAGTGACCGACGCCCTGACACGCAGAGTGGCGCGCGGCTAGGGTGGCGACGCAACGTCGACGGGAGGAACGCAGCGTGCGCAAGATCTTGGTTCTGCTTGGCGTGATCGGGCTCGTGGGACTGGCGATGGTGCCCGCTGCGACGGCCGCCAAGGGACCTAACCAGCCCGAGTACTTCGTCGACGAGTCGAAGCTGCCGTTCACGCCGTTGCCGGGAGCGGAGGCGCTGTGGGGCGTCCACAAGGGCGCCGGCTACCGCATCGAGGTGCCGGACGACTGGAACGGCTCGCTGGTGATGTGGGCCCACGGCTTTCGCGGTACCGGGCTGGAGCTCACCGTCGACGACCACCCGCTCCGCGAGTGGCTGATCCCCAACGGCTTCGCCTGGGCGGCGTCGAGCTACACCCGCAACGACTACCACATCGCGGCGGGCGTGCAGGACACCCACGCCCTCGCCCAGCGCTTCAACGGCCTGGTGGGCAAGCCCGACCGGGTGTACATCACGGGCGCCTCCATGGGCGGTCACATCACGGCCGTGTCGATCGAGCAGTACCCCAACGCCTACGACGGGGCGATGCCCATCTGCGGCGTGCTCGGCGACTTCGAGCTGTTCGACTACTTCCTCGACTTCAACGTGGCCGCCCAGCAGCTCGGCACCGGCTCGTCCACGTTCCCCGTCGACCCGGTCGCGTACGTCACCACCACGGTGCCGGCGATCAAAGCGAACCTGTCCGGGCCGGGGCCGGGGTGGCCGCTGAGCCTCACGCCGGATGGCGTCGACCTGAAGAACCTCACCGAGCTGCGCTCCGGTGGGGAACGCCCCAACTTCGACGAGGCGTGGTTCTTCTGGAACACCTTCCCGAACTTCGCGTC
>JBFKDA010000200.1:0-5478 GCA_041619955.1 Acidimicrobiia bacterium
GCATCGCCTGACCAACGCGATATCGCTCCCGTATCAGCCCCGAGCGGAGATCTCGTCCTCCCTGTCGGCGGCCGACGTCCACGTCGTCGCGATGGGGGACGACCAGGTGGGCCTCGTCCACCCGAGCAAGATCTACAACGCAATCGCGCTCGCCAGGCCCCTGCTGGTGCTCGGTCCCCCCGAGTGCCACGCGGCCGAGCTCGTCCGCGAGCACGGGATCGGTTGGGTGGTGCGCCACGACGACGTGGACCGGATGGTCGAGGTGCTCGAGGAGATCGCGGTTGCCGCTCCGCACGAACTCGCCGCGATGGGCGAGCGGGCGGCGCGCCTCGCAGCCGGGCCGCTGTCGGCGGCCGTCCTCGCGCGTCGCTTCTGCGACGTCTTGGAGGAGGCGGCTGCCAGCGCCCGCTGACGCGGTACGCTCCCGCCATGGCAACCGACGATCCAGTGCTGAGGCGCGCCCTGATCACGGGCATCACCGGCCAGGACGGCGCATACCTCGCCCGGCTTCTCGTCGACAAGGGGTACGAGGTCCACGGCCTGGTCCGCAGGTCGTCGACGTTCGGCACGGAGCGGATCGACGACCTGTACCTCGACCCGCACGTTGGTTCCGCCCGCCTGTTCCTCCACTACGGGGACCTCGCCGACGGCAACAGCCTTGCCGCGCTACTCGCAAGCATCCGGCCTGCTGAGGTCTACAACCTCGGCGCGCAGAGCCACGTGGGCGTGTCGTTTCAGAACCCCCTGTACACGGCTGACGTCGACGCCCTCGGCACCCTGCGGCTGCTCGAAGCGATCCGCCACACCGACCCCTCCATCCGCTTCTATCAGGCGTCCTCGTCGGAGATGTACGGCAAGGTTGCAGAGGTGCCCCAGAGCGAGAGCACCCCGTTCCATCCCCGGAGCCCGTACGGCGTGGCCAAGGTGTACGCCTACTGGCAGACGGTGAACTACCGGGAGGCCTACGGGATGTTCGCCGCCAACGGGATCCTCTTCAACCACGAGTCGCCTCTGCGCGGTGAGACGTTCGTCACCCGCAAGATCACCCGCGCCGCCACCCGCATCAAGCTCGGCCTGCAGACGACGCTCTACCTCGGCAACCTCGACGCCGAGCGCGACTGGGGCTTCGCGGGCGACTACGTCGAGGCGATGTGGCTCATGCTCCAGCAGGAGGAGCCTGACGACTTCGTGATCGCCACCGGGGAGCGCCATTCCGTGCGTTCGTTCGCTTCCGAGGTGTTCGGCCGCCTCGACCTCGACTGGGAAGACCACGTCGAGATCGACCCCCGCTACTACCGCCCCGCCGAGGTCGACATCCTCCAGGGCGACGCTTCGAAGGCCAAGCGCCTGCTGGGGTGGACGCCGACGACGTCGTTCGCGAAGCTCGTCGACGTCATGGTGGACGCCGACCTCGAACGGGCGAAGCGCGAGCGCGCCCTCGTCGACGCCGGGCTCAAGAAGCTCGAATGGCCGAACGGCAGGCCCGAATGACGTCGATCGCCGGCCAGCGCGTCGTGGTGACCGGCGGCGCCGGCTTCCTCGGCCGCCACCTGCTGGCCGAGCTGGCGATGCGGGACCCCGCCGACGTGGTGGTGCCCCGGCGGGCCGACTACGACCTCACCGAGCAGGAGGCCGCCCGCCAGCTCGTGGCCGACGCCCAGCCCGACGTCGTCATCCACCTGGCCGCCGAGGTCGGTGGGATCGGGGCCAACCGCGCCAACCCCGGGCGGTACTTCTACGCCAACATGGCCATGGGGCTGCACCTCATCGAGGCCAGCCGGCTGGCGGGGGTCGGCAAGTTCGTGCAGCTCGGCACCGTGTGCGCATACCCGAAGTTCTGCCCGGTGCCCTTCCGGGAGGACGACCTGTGGGAGGGCTATCCGGAGGAGACCAACGCCCCGTACGGCGTCGCCAAGAAGGCGCTGCTGGTGATGCTCCAGGGCTACCGAGAGCAATACGGCTTCGACGGCATCTACTTGCTGCCCGTCAACCTCTACGGGCCCCACGACAACTTCGACCTGGAGTCCAGCCACGTCATCCCGGCGCTCATCCGCAAGTTCGTCTCCGCCCGCGCCAACGGCGACCCCACGGTCGAGGTGTGGGGCACCGGCTCGGCGAGCCGGGAGTTCCTATACGTGGAGGACGCGGCTCGCGGCATCGCCATGGCCACCGAGTCGTACGACGACCCGGACCCCGTCAACCTGGGCTCGGCTCACGAGATCACGATCAAAGACCTGGCCGAGCTCATCAAGGAGTTGACCGGCTACACCGGCGAGCTGCGGTGGGACACCACGCGGCCGGACGGCCAGCCGCGCCGCAAGCTCGACACGAGCCGAGCCGCCGAACGCTTCGGGTTCGAGGCTCGCACGCCGCTGCAAGAAGGGCTCAAGGCCACGATCGCGTGGTGGGAGTCGCAGCTCCCTGGCTGATCACGACTCGCGGATCGGCGAGGCCGCTATGCCGCTGCGCAGCCGCCGATGCTGCCTGACCATCCGGAGAAACTGACGCAGGGTCGGCGTCGTGAACGATGCGCCTGCTCCCTGTGGGGTCGCCGCCGCCGCCAGCTCGGCGTAGTGCTCGCAGACGTGGCGCAGCGCGGCCGGGATCGCAGCCCGCGTGTCGGCGAGGTTCTGCTCGACGGTGGTGCGCAGGTTGGCCGCGAAGCGAATCGGCCGCACCTGCCGATAGAGGATCGGCCCCGTGTCCAGCCCACTGTCGACCTGATGGACCGTGAACCCGGTCTCGGCCACCCCTTCGTGCACGGGCCAGATGACGCCCTGGGCGCCGCGGAACTGGGGCAGGACCTCGGCGTGTACGTTCACCATGCCGTGCTTCGGCAGGCTGAAGACCCGCTCATGCACGTAGCTCGACCCCAGGACGAGCCCGAGGTCGCAATCGAGTCGCCGCAGCGCCGCACGCGTCTGGCGCCCGTTGACGCTCGCCGTCTCGATCACGGGCACGGCCAGCCGCCGGGCCTCCTCGACCACGTCTGGGGCGAGTGGATCGCGAAACCACCGGCGCAGCCGCAGGCCGTTGAGGGCGCCGAGCACGCCGACCTGCCGGACCTTCGCGAGCCGTCGTCGTAGCCGCCGACTCCGAGGCGCAGTGACGCCGGCCGGGAAGACGACGGCGACGACCTCGACGTGATCGCTCGCACACAGCGTGGCGAGGGACCGTGCCGCCACGCCACGCCGCACGGTCGTCAGGATCATCACACGCATCGGTGGGCCCGCTCCAACCTGCCCCGCGCGAACCAGCGCACGTGGGACTGCGGCCACTGTGGTTCGAAGTGGTGGCGCGGGATGCAGAGCGCCGGCGTCTCGCCCGGCACGACCGAGCCGCGGTAGGCGCCGAACGCGGCCGCGTAGCCGGCGTCCCTGATGGCGTCGTACCCCGACCGGTCGATGTCGCCGCGAGCGCCGTATGGCCACGAGATGTAGTCACAAGGGGCCTCGAGCATCCGCTCGAGGTCGGCCTTCGACCCTGCTATCTCCTCGACCTGCTGCGACGGCGACACTGCGGACAGGCGAGCGTGGGTGCGGGTGTGCGATCCGACCTCGACGCCCATCTCCGTGAGGGAGCGCAGCTCGTCGCGCGTCAGCAGCTCGAGCGTGCCTGGGTAGTTGAGCTTTCGGGAGTATTCGGCGGCCGCACCGCTATCGCCGTCGATATACGCGGTGGCGACGAACGCCAGTGCCGGGACGCCCAACGACGCAAGGATCGGCGCGGCGTTGGTGAGCACGTTGCGGAAGCCGTCGTCGAAGGACAAGTGGTAATACCGCCCGTCCACCGGGACGTCGCCGCGCAGCATGTCGATGCACGTGGCCGTGTCGACGAACGACCCCACGGCGAGCAACGACTCGAGCAGGCTCCTGAATGCCGCGCGCTGGTCATCGAACACGTAGTGGCAGTACAGGGCGCGCAGGAAGGTGCGTTCCTGCCGGGTGTCGACGAGGCTCGCGAGCGAGAGGAACCCGTGGCGCGCCAGGCGGCGCAGGCGTCGAGACGGTGGGCTCGGAGGATGGGCCGCATCGGACCATCGTTCGAGGTAGTCGGTGCCGGACACGGACTGGCGCCTCCTTGCGGTACCACGGCAGGGGCGGTGAGGTTAGATCAGGCGACGTGCGCCGCCACGAAGCGGTGCATCCGGTCCCGGGCCGCCCGCCCCAGCTCCAGCTCCGGGAAGTAGTCGAAGGCGTGGACGCCGCCCGGATACACGGCCACTTCGGTGAGGTTGCCGGCCGCTTCCCAGCGGGCCGCCATGAACAGGGTGTCGTCCAGCAGCGCGTCCATCGTGCCCACCGTGAACAGCGCGGGCGGGAGGCCGGCCAGGTCGGCGAACAGCGGGGAGACGTCGGGGTCGCGCCGCTGCTCCGGCTTCGTGAAGAAGTCGCCGAACCACTCGATGATCGGCGTTGACAGGATCAGGTTCTGGTCGCCCCAGTTGGCCTGGCTGGGGGTCATGGCCAGGTCGTACGCCCCGTAGACCAGGTTGGCGGCCCGCCAGCCCGCGTAGCCGTGGCGGTCCCGCATCCGCAGCAGCGTCACCGCCGCCAGGTGGCCGCCCGCCGACTCGCCGCCGATGACCAGCCGGTCGGTGCCGTATCTCCCGAGACAGTTGTCGACCAGCCAGGCCGCCGCGGCCTCGCAGTCGTCGGGCGCGGCCGGGTACGGGTGCTCCGGGGCGAGGCGATATTCCACGCTGACCACGGCGACCCCGGCGGCGTCGGCCATCGCCACGTTGAGCGGGTCCGACTGGTCGGCCGCGCCCAGCACCCAACCGCCGCCGTGGATGTGCAGGTACGCGCCCCGCGGGTCGCCGCCGGGAAGTACCTCCCGTAGCGTGAGCGGCCCGGCCGGCCCCGGGATCGTGAAGCTGCGCGCCCGCTCGCTGCGAATGATCGGCCCGAACGCGCTCTTGCCCTCCTCGCGGAGCTGGCGCACCTCCTGCGGCGTGAAGTCGGTCGCCGGCGGCGCCGCCGCCAGCTTCTCGGCGAGGTCGTCGTTGAAGGCGCGGGTGGCGGGGTCGACGCTGGCCGGGTCGAACACCGCCGGGTCGATGTGCACGCTCGCTCCTCGTCTCGGTTGGCCCGCCAGCCTACGGACCAGCCAGTGGGCGGGCCAGCGGGCGGGCGATGGCGTCTCGCGCTCAGTTCAACCCGACTGCAGACGATCGGGAACCCGGCGTGGTTCCGTTGGGATTCAGGTGACCTCGGCGACCCGTCGGGCGAGGAATGCCCGCTCGGGCGGCGCGGTGGCCAGCTCCAGCGCCCTGCGGTACGCGTCGGCCGCCGCCTGCCGGTCGCCGGCGCGGCGAAGCAGGTCGGCGCGGGCCGAGTGGAAGTGGACGTAGCCGTCCAGGTCCTTGCCCAGATCCTCCATCAGCCGCAGGCCGGCAGTCGGCCCGTCCGCCATGGCCACCGCCACCGCCCGGTTCAGCTCGACGACCGGGGAGCCAACCTGCTCGGCGAGCCGGCC
>JBFKDA010000201.1:0-5475 GCA_041619955.1 Acidimicrobiia bacterium
AAGCCGTCGGAGAAGGACCCGTCGGCGTCGATCCTGTCGGCCGAGCTACTGGCCGAGGCCGGGTTGCCGGCCGGCGTGTTCAACGTCGTGCACGGCGACAAGGTGGCGGTCGACCGCATCCTCGAGCACCCGGACGTCGCCGCGGTGAGCTTCGTGGGCTCCACGCCGATCGCCCGGTACATCTACGAGACCGGCACCCGGAACGGCAAGCGGGTGCAGGCGCTCGGCGGCGCCAAGAACCACATGGTGGTGCTGCCGGACGCCGACATGGACCTGGCGGCCGACGCCGCCGTCAACGCCGCGTACGGCTCGGCCGGCGAGCGCTGCATGGCGATCTCGGTGCTGGTGACCGTCGGCGAGGCGGCCGACGCGCTGCTGCCGAAGATCCAGGAGCGCATCGGCCACATCAACGTGAAGTCCGGCGAGCACGAGGACGCCGACATGGGCCCGCTGGTGACCTCCGCCCACCGCGACCGGGTGCGCGGCTACATCGACAAGGGCCTGGAGCAGGGCGCCGACCTCGTGACCGACGGGCGCCCGCTGGCCGAGGAGGAGGACGGCTTCTTCCTCGGGCCGACGCTCTTCGACAAGGTCACGCCCAACATGTCGATCTACACGGACGAGATCTTCGGGCCGGTGCTGTCGACCGTGCGGGTGAACGACTACGAGGAGGCGATGAAGCTCATCGAGGACAACCCGTACGCCAACGGCGTGGCGATCTTCACCAACGACGGCGGGGCGGCCCGCAAGTTCCAGAACGAGGTGCCGGTGGGGATGGTGGGCGTCAACGTCCCGATCCCGGTGCCCACTGCGTACTACTCGTTCGGCGGCTGGAAGGCGTCGCTGTTCGGCGACGTCGCGATGTACGGGACGGACGGGGTGCGCTTCTGGACCCGCACCAAGGTGGTGACGAGCCGCTGGCCCGACCCGTCGGCGCGGGGCAAGAACCTCGGCTTCCCCCAGCACGACTAGCGCATGGACTTCGGACTCGTCCTCCAGACCAACCCGCCGTCGAGCCGGGTGCTCGACCTCACCCGGCGCGCCGAGGCGGCCGGCTTCGGCTACGGCTGGACGTTCGACTCGCACGTGCTGTGGCAGGAGCCGTTCGTGGTGTATGCGCGAATGCTCGCCGAGACCGAGCGGATGGTCGTGGGGCCGATGGTGACCAACCCGGGCACCCGCGACTGGACGGTGCTCGCGTCGTTGTTCGCCACGCTCAACGAGATGTCGGGGGGGCGGACGATCTGCGGCATGGGCCGGGGCGACTCGGCGCTGCGGTACATCGGCCACAAGCCCCGCTCGCTGTCGCAGATGGCCGACTCGATGCAGGTCATCAAGGATCTGGTGGCCGGCCGCACGGTGACGTACAACGGCAAGGAGCTGCGCATCCCCTGGATAGAGGACGGCGCGGGGTGGGACCTGCAGATGTGGGCGGCCGGGTACGGCCCCAAGGCCTTGGCCACCGTCGGCCGCCATGCCGACGGCTTCATCCTCCAGCTCGCCGACCCGCAGATCCTGGAGTGGACGATGGGCGCGGTACGGAAGGCCGCGGCCGAGGCGGGCCGGGACCCCGGGGCGGTCTCGATCTGCGTGGTGGCGCCGGCCTACGTCGGCGACGACATCGGCCACCAGCGCGACCAGCTCCGCTGGTTCGGCGGCATGGTGGGCAACCACGTCCACGACCTCGTCAAGCGCTACGGCGGCGACGGCTCCGCGGTGCCCAAGGTGCTCACCGACTACATCGAAGCCCGGGAGGGCTACGACTACGACCACCACGGCCAGGCCGGCAACCCGTCGACCGACTTCGTGCCCGACGACATCGTCGACCGCTTCTGCGTGCTCGGCACCGCCGAGCAGCACCGGGCCAAGCTCGGCGAGCTGCGGGACCTCGGCGTCGACCAGTTCGGCGTCTACCTGATGCACGACGACGAGGACGCCACCCTCGACGCCTACGGCCGCGACGTCATCCCGGCGTTCGGGTAGGGCGGCCGCCCGGCAGGGCTGGGCCGAGGAGCGGGACGAAGCCGGCTACGAGGAAGTCTCTGTCGGCCGTGAGGGGCTCCGAGATCCCGGACTCGAGCATCACCACGAAGCTGATCGCGTCGACGTACGAGAACTCGTTCTCCTGCCGAGGCTCGAGGAACCGAACGAGCGCGGCAGCTTCTTGCTCCGGCGTGACGAACACCTCCTCGCTGCGAGCGTCGATGAGTTCCATCGCTGCCCGAGCCGCCTGGTGGCGCCTACTGCTCGGCACGCCTTTCAACGTGCGCAGTCTCGTCCACGTCTCTGCCCGGACGTGATTGGTCGTCAGCAGCGTCCGGTCGCTGTCGAGAAGCGCCGCTGCCTGCTCGTGATGCAGGTCCCGTTTGTCGATCGCGGCCACCCATCCCGACGTGTCGACGAAGATCACCCGTCAGCCGTCGCATCGCCCTCCGTCGGACCGAGATCGAAGACCGGGCGCCAACCGAAGGACGACAGCAGCGCTGTGTCGGTTGCGCCGTCTTCGAATCGTCCCTTTGCGAGTATCGACACCGCCCGCTGCTCCGCTGCTCTCGCGGTGAAATCCTCTGGTTTCTCGCCAGGACGAAGCGCGAGTGGGCTCTGAAACGCGACGCGCGCCCCGACGTGCATGACCCCGCCGTCTGGATCGCGCACCTCGGTCACGGCCTCCCAGAACGCTCCGGTGGACGGGAGCATCGCCGTCTTCAGCTCGTGACGAGGCTTGACGAGTGAGCCGTCCTTGACGAACAGATGCCCGTAATTTCGCACCCGGGCGTGGACCTGTCCGGCCTCGACATTTCTGCCGTCCCGCATCTCGTAAAGATGCCGCTCATTGATCACCGCTGCAAGATCCTTGGCAGGCATGCCGCCGTATGCCTCGAGCAGGGCAGTCAACATCGCTTCGTGAAGCGTCATGGAGCCTGCGGGGGCCGCTTGCGCAATCCGCCCGTCCTGACCCAGCGCCGCCCTGCCGCGGATGATCAACGATTGGAGCTCGGCCGCCTGGCGGCGGAGCTCGGCAAGCTCGGCCTCGGCCTCTTGAATCGCTTCCTCGAGCTTTGGCTGCTTCTTTTTGAGCATTTCTTCGAGCTTCATAGTGAGAAAATAGCCGATCGCGACGAAGGACACAAGCTGGCCGCCACGACAAACCACGCCTCGCCGCATCACCGCCGGTAGCCTCGTCCCCACATGACCGACGCCCCGTCGACCGAGCAGCCCACCGACGCGGCCATCCCGCCTGCCGCCGACGGTGACGGCTACGACCGGGCGGCCGTCGACCGGTTGGTCGCGGGGCACCGATCCCGCATCGCTGAGCTGGAGCGTCTCGTCGAGTCGGGGATCGACGACGAGGTCATCCACCTCACCTATGTCACCGCCCAGCGAACCAAGCAGACGATCATCGCCGAGGCGGAGACGATCGTCGCCAACCTGCGTCGCGAGGCCGATGCCGAAGCCGCCGACACGCGCAAACAGGCGATCGACGAGGCCGCCGCAACCCGCCAGCAAGCGATCGACGAGGCCGCCGCAACCCGCAAGCAGGCCATCGACGAGGCCGCCGAGCTCCGTACCGAGGCCGAGCAGCTGCTGGCGACGGCCCGAGCCCAGATCGCCGGCGCCGAGGAGGAGGCGGCGAACGTGCGCGAAGCCGCCGAACGCGAGGCCGCCCGTGACCTCGCCAACGCCCGCACCGAGGCGCGCACGCTCCAGAAAGACGCCGCTGACGCCGCCGCTCGCATCGCGGAGGAGGCCGAGACGGCTCGCAAGGCAGCCGTCGAGGCCGCGACTGCGGAGGCCGAGCAGGTGCGTGCCGACGCGGCTCGCGCGGCCGACGAGGTCGTGGCCGAGGCGCGCGCCGAGCGCAAGCGCCTCGACGGGGAGATGGCAGAGCTGCGCGGGCGGGTCGAGGAGCTGCGGACGTTGTTGCGGCGCGTCGCCGAGCAGGCGCTCGACGAGCTCGAAGACGACGACTGATCTCTGCCCGTTCGATTGATCTCTAACCAGGTCCTTGACACTTGCCACCCTTGCTCATATGATTCGACGAACATCGAACGCTGAGACGGGAGCCAAATGACCGAGGCGGGACCGCGAGTTCGCGACTACACGGATGCCGACCGCGAGCTGACCGTGGAGATCCAGGCGTCGCTGGCCTACGAGCTGGTGCTGTCGCTGTTCGCCTACGGCTGCGTCGATCGGGACGACTACGAGGTCGGGGGCGACTGGTTCGCCGGCAAGTACGAGCAGGCCTCTCCCGAGCTGCGGGAGGGGCTGGACGCCATCCGATCGGCCGGCGAGCCGCTGGTCGGGATGCTCGGCGTCGTCTACGACCTCGGCGACGACCGCTCGATCCCGGCGCTGCTGAAGCGCCTGGACACCATCGACCCGGTCGAGCTGCGCCTGCGGCTGCTCCGTAGCGTCGTCAAGGATCTGCCGTCCGACGAGATCGAGCTCGCGGCCGGCGGCGACGAGGCCGCGACGGGCCGGGTGCTCACCAGCAAGGCAGGCAGCAAGCACCGGGACGCGGTGCACTTCCTGCTGGCCGGCGATGCGGCCGGGCTACGGGGCACGGTCGCCGGCACGGTCCGGCGGTTCGCCGAGGAGGCGATGCCCGATCTGGACCAGGTCGGCAAGGTCCTCGAGCACGACGCCCGTGAGAAGGAGGCGCTCGCCGGCACGCTGCCGCCGGAACGCCTCGTCGAGGCAGCCACCAACGGGGTGACCTTCGCGATCCGCCCGGAGGTGCGCGGCGTGGTGCTGGTCCCGGCGATCGTCACCCGGCCCTGGGTCGTGATCGCCGAGCACGGGCCCCTGCACATCTTCGCCTACCCCGTGGCCGACGAGAGCCTCGAGGCCGACCCGGACGCGCCTCCGGACTGGATGGTCCGGTTCTACAAGGCGCTCGGCGACGAGCGGCGGCTGCGCATGCTGCGCATCCTGCGGGAGGGGCCGGCGGGCCTCGGCGAGCTGGCCGAGCGCACGGGCGTCTCCAAGCCGACCGCCCACCACCACGTCTCGGCGTTGCGCCGGGCAGGTTTGGTGCGGGTGACCGTCGGCAGCGATCGGGAGTACAGCCTCCGGACCGACGCCGTCCCGCAGGCCGGCGAGCTGCTGGCGGCGTTCCTCAACGTCGACCCGGTCGGATGAGCTGTATCAAAACCGCCGGCTCGGACGTCCAATACATCGTGCCTGCGACCGCGGGCACGCGAGCGAAAGGAAGCGACCATGTACCCGCAAACCAACGAGCTGGTGACGGCGATGAACGTCGCCAGGCGTGAGGAGCTGGCCCGGGCGATGGCCGCCGCCCGCCTGCGCCCCCATCGGGTGCGCCGGGCCGTGGCCAGCGGGCTGCTCCGGTTGGGCACGAGGCTGATGCCCGCCCCGGCGGCACCGATGCCCCGGGCCCGTTCGAGCCCGTAGACCAGCTCCTCCTCGCTCGGATGAGCGGCGGCTGCACCCCGGGAATCGTGTCCCCGGGGT
>JBFKDA010000202.1:0-5467 GCA_041619955.1 Acidimicrobiia bacterium
AGAGGGGGTCTGCCCGCTTGGCTGAGCGCGTGACGATCACCGTCGACGGCAAGGAGATGTCGGTCCCGGCCGGCTCGCTGCTGATCGAAGCCGCCCAGGACGAGGGCGTCTACATCCCCCGGTTCTGCTGGCACAAGCGCATGAAGCCGGTCGGCATGTGCCGCATGTGCCTGGTGGAGGTCGAGGGGCCGCGCGGCATGTTGCTCACCACCGCCTGCACGATGCGGGTGAACGACGGCATGCAGGTCGACACGCAGTCGGACGTGGTCAAGAAGGCGCAGGAGGGCGTCCTCGAGTTCCTCCTCATCAACCACCCGCTCGACTGCCCAGTGTGCGACCGCGGCGGCGAGTGCCCGCTGCAGGACCAGACGATGGCCTACGGCCCCGGCGAGAGCCGCTTCGTCGAGGAGAAGCGCCACTTCGAGAAGCCCATCGACATCTCCGAGCTGGTCAAGCTCGACCGAGAGCGCTGCATCCTGTGCGCCCGCTGCACCCGCTTCTCCGACGAGATCTCCGGCGACCCGCTCATCGAGTTCGTCGACCGGGGCTACGGCACGCAGGTGCTGACGTTCCCGGACGAGCCGTTCGCCAGCTACTTCTCGGGCAACACGGTGCAGATCTGCCCGGTGGGCGCCCTCACCGCGACGCCCTACCGGTTCCGGGCGAGGCCGTGGGACCTCGAGGCGGTCGAGAGCACCTGCCAGCAGTGCTCGGTCGGCTGCCGGGTCTCGCTGCAGTCGAGCCAGAACACGATCGTCCGGCTCAACGCCGTCGACAACGACGCCACCAACCACGGCTGGCTCTGCGACAAGGGCCGGTTCAGCTTCGAGTACCTGTCGTCGCCGCACCGGGTGGGGACGCCGCTCGTCAAAGGCGCCGACGGCGAGTTCGCCGAGGCAACCTGGGGCGATGCGATCGGCCTTGTGGCCGACCGGCTGCGCGACGCCGACGACACGAGGGTCGCCGCCCTGGGCGGAGCTCGCGGCACCAACGAGGACGCGTACGCATTCGGGAAGTTCATGCGCACGGTGGTGGGCAGCCCGCATCTCGACGCGCAGCTCGGCGACGGCCTCGACCCGCAGCTCGTCGTCGGGGTGACCCCCAGGGCCACGATTCCCGACCTCGAGACGGCGCGGGCGATCCTGCTGTGGGGCCCGGACCTCAAGGAGGAGCTGCCGGTGCTGTACCTGCGGGTGCGGCGCGCCGCGCAGGAGCTGGGCGCCAAGCTCGTCGTCGTGCACCCGCGCCGCACCGGGCTGGACGACGTGGCGGCGCACAAGATCACCTACCGGCCCGGCCAGGGGCCGGCCGTCCTCCGGCGGCTCGCCGCTGGGGAAGGGGAGCTGGCCGAGGCCCGGGCGGCGTTGGCCGACGGGCCGGTGGTGGCGCTCGTCGGGCGGCCGGGGCTGGCTGAGGACCCGCGGCTGGCGGAGGCGGTGGCCGCGTTCGCAGCTGGCCTGCCGGATGCCGGGATCATGCCGCTGGAGCGGCGCGGCAACGTGGTCGGCGCGCTCGACATGGGGCTGTCGCCGTCGCTGCTGCCAGGGCGGGTGGCGATCGACGACGCCGCCGGTCGCGCCGCGCTCGCCGAGGCGTGGGGTGCCGACCTGCCGGAGGGCGACGGGTTGGGCGCGGCCGGGATACTCGCCGCCGCGGAGGCCGGCGACCTCGACGTGCTGCTGCTGTTGGGCGCCGACCCCGCCGACGACTACCCGCAGGGCAACGTCGCCGACGCCGCGCTGGCCCGCACCCCGTTCGTGGTGGCGTTCGATCTGTTCCTCACCGACAGCAGCCGCCAGGCCGACGTCGTGCTGCCGGTCAGCGGCTTCGGCGAAAGCGAGGGGACGGTCACCAACGTGGAGGGCCGGGTGCAGAAGGTCAACCGGCTCGTGCCGGCGCCGGGCGCGGCTCGCCCTGCCTGGTCGGTGCTGGAGGACGTCGCCGCCCGGCTCGGCGCATCGCTGGGGGCGGTGTCGGCCGAGGCGCTCTCGAAGGAGATCGCCGAGGTGGCGCCGGCGTACGGCGGCATCAGCTGGGACCTGCTCGACTTCGGCGACGGCCGCGAGGGAGTGGTGGTCCCGGGCCCCGAGGCCACCCAGCCCCTCCAGCACGCGCCCGCCGATCCGGCCGTGCAGCCGTCGGCTCGCGACCTCGTGCTGCACCTGGCGCGGGTGCTGTACGACGACGGCGTGCACGTGCGGTTCGGCCCGTCGCTGGCGCGGGTCGTGCCGGTGGCCGCCGCCTACGTCCACCCCAACGACGCCACCCGCCTGGGCCTCACCGCCGGGACGCTGGTGACGGTCGCCGGCGACCGCGGCGAGATCGACCTGCCGCTCGGGCTGGACGAGTCGCTCGCGCCGGGCACCGTGTACGTACCGTTCAACCTCGACGAGACCTCGGAGCTGGGCAACGCCCTGGCGGTCACCCTGGAAGCGGCGGGCTGATGGACACGCTCATCGAGGCCATCATCAAGGTCGTCATCGCCTTCGTCCTCTTGCTGTTGAACACGCTGCTGCTGGTGTGGGCGGAGCGCAAGATCGTCGCCGACATGCAGAACCGGGTCGGCCCGGCCCGGGCGGGCCCGTTCGGCATCCTGCAGACCGTGGCCGACGGCCTGAAGCTGTTCTTCAAGGAGAACGTGACGCCGCGCCGGGTGGAGCTGGGCACCTACCTGGCCGCCCCGGCTGCCGCGCTGCTGCCGGCATTGCTCATCTTCCTGGTCATCCCGATCGGGCGGCCGTTCACGCTCGGCGACCGGGTGATCACCCTCCAGGGCACCGACCTCAACGTGGGGGTGCTGTTCTTCCTCGCGATCTCGTCGATCGCGGTATATGCGGTGGTGCTGGCGGGGTGGGCGTCCGGTTCGAAGTACCCGCTGCTGGGCGGGGTGCGCGCCACCGCGCAGGCGATCAGCTACGAGACCGCGATGGCGCTGGCGCTGGTGCCGGTCGTGGTGTTCGCCGGGACGACCTCACTCGCCGAGTTCGTCGACGTCCAGTCCGGCACCTTCGGCGGCATCCTGCCGCGCTGGTACCTGTTCGCGTTGCCGCCATCGTTCATCATCTTCTTCATCGCCGGCGTGGCCGAGACCAACCGGGCGCCGTTCGACCTCGTCGAGGCCGAGTCGGAGATCGTCGGCGGGTACCACACCGAGTACAGCTCGGTGCGCTTCGCCCTGTTCTTCCTCGCCGAGTACATCAACATGTTCAACGTCTCGGCGATCGCGGTGACGCTGTTCCTGGGCGGATGGAACGGCCCGACGTTCGACTCGGTGCTCCCCGGCTTCGTCGCCGGCCTACTGCCGGTCTTCTGGTTCCTGCTGAAGACGTGGGCGCTGCTGTTCATCTTCATCTGGCTGCGGGCGACCCTGCCCCGGATGCGCTACGACCAGCTCATGGCGTTCGGCTGGAAGCGGCTGATCCCGGCCTCGCTGCTGTGGCTCGTCCTGGCGACGCTTGCTACTGCGGTGCGCCGCTTTGGGGCACCATGGAGCTGAGACTCAATTGTCTGCGCCGCCCCCGCTCGGCGTCGGGTTGCGGCCTCGGAGCCCTCGGCGCTGCGGCTGCCGTGCTGCGCGTTGGCCGGCCATGGCGGTCAGGCCAGGTTCGTTGCGAGTGCGGAGGCTGCGCATGGGTGTGATCTCGGACATCTTCAAGCCGCTCGCCGGCTTCGGGGTGACCTTCCGGCAGATGTTCCGCAAGCGGGTGACCCGCGAATACCCGCACGTCAAACGGGAGAAGCCGCAGCGCTTCCACGGCCGGCACGTGCTCAACCGCTACCCGGACGGGATGGAGAAGTGCATCGGGTGCGAGCTGTGCGCCGGCGTGTGCCCGGCCCGCTGCATCTACGTGCGCGGCGCCGACAACCCCCCCGACGATCCGGTCAGCCCCGGGGAGCGATACGGGTTCGTCTACGACATCAACATGCTGCGGTGCATCTTCTGCGGGCTGTGCGTCGAGGCCTGCCCCACCGAGGCGATCACGATGACCCACCTCTTCGAGTTCTCGATCACCAACCGCCAGGATGCGATCTACACCAAGGACGACCTGCTGATCGGGCCCGACGGCACCCCGAAGGAGCGCCAGGAGCCCGGACCGCTCTGGACGGACGTCGACCTGCGCCGCGGCGACGGCTGGCTGCGCGCCACCGCCCCGGCCGGCCGCGCCGCCTACGAGGGCAAGGAAGCCTGGACCCCCACCGCCGGCATAGGCCTCCGCCCCCCCGAAATGGGCCAAAGCACCACCAAGCCGGCCCCCACCGCGCCCACTGACGCCCCTACCGCCGCGCCCACCCCCACCGCGCCAGAGGACGAGATTCGATGAAAACAAGAACTGGATGCGCCGACGCGGTACGGGGTTGGCTCCAGCCGGCCGCTCGCGGCCGGCGGTGGACCACGCCCCGGGCGGGCGCCAGCCCGCACCTCGGCGAGCCTGCAATATCCGCCACGTCAGGACCACGCTCGTCCGAGGTGCAATCAACATGAGCTACGAGGTCGTCGAGACCGTGCTGTTCGTGCTGTTCGCGGCGATCGCCCTGGCCGGGGCCGTGACGATGGTGTGGGCGGCCAACCCGGTGCACAGCGCGCTGGGGCTGCTGGCGACGATGTTCGCGATCGCGGTGTTCTACGTGCTGGGGTCGGGCCACTTCATCGCCGCGGTGCAGGTGATCGTGTACGCCGGCGCGGTGATCACGCTGTTCCTCTTCGTCGTGATGCTGATCGGCGTCGACGAGGCCGAGGACCGCTCGGAGCGCCTCCCCTTCCAGCGGCAGGCGGCGCTGCTGCTGGCCGGGCTGCTCTCGGCGGCGATCCTCGTGGCCGGCAGCGGGGCCTGGGTGACCGGCGCCCGCAACCCGGTGGAGCCCCAGGGCACCATCGAGGCGGTCTCCGACGAGCTGTTCGGGACGTGGGTGCTGCCGTTCGAGATCACCGGCCTGCTGTTCATCGTGGCCGCGGCGGGCACGATCGTGCTCGCCCAGTACCGCAGCCGCCAGCGGGACGAGGAGCAGGCGTGATCGTCACCCCGGGCTGGTACATGGCGCTGGCGGCGATCCTGTTCTCGATCGGCGCCGCCGGCATCCTCGTGCGCCGCAACGCGTTGGTGATGTTCATGTCCGTCGAGCTGATGCTCAACGCGGTCAACCTGAGCTTCGTCGCAGCCGGTCGTGAGGTGGGCCTGATCACCGGCCAGGTCGCCGTGCTGTTCGTGATGGTGGTCGCCGCCGCCGAGGTGACGGTGGGCCTGGCGATCATCGTGGCGGTGTTCCGGCGGCGGAACACCGCGTCCGTCGACGAGCTCGCGACGCTGAGGGGCTGATGGCCGAGCTCATGTGGCTGCCGATCGCACTGCCCCTCGCCGGGGCCCTGCTGCTCGTGACGTTCGGGCGGCGCATCGGCGAGCCGGCGGCGGGTTGGATCGCGTCGAGCACGATCGGCGCAGGCTTCGTGATCGCGCTGATCTCGGCGCTC
>JBFKDA010000203.1:0-5456 GCA_041619955.1 Acidimicrobiia bacterium
GCCAAGCGCTTCGCCGCCTCGGTCGGCATCCGCAACGAGGAGCTGGGCCAGCCGGTCCGGTCGATGTCGGGCGGGCAGCGGCGGCGGGTGGAGCTGGCTCGCATCCTGTTCGCCGAGACCGACGTGCTGCTGCTGGACGAGCCCACCAATCACCTCGACCTCGACGCCAAGGCGTGGCTGATGGCGTTCCTGGCCGCCTACCCCGGGGCGTTGCTGCTGGTGAGCCACGACCTGGCGCTCCTCGACGACGCGATCACCGAGGTGCTCGCCCTCGACGACCAGATGCTGGACATCTACAAGGGCAACCATTCGGCCTACGTGGCCGAGCGGGACACCCGCCGGGAGCAGCGGCGCCGGGAGCGGCGCCATCAGGAGGAGGAGATCGCCCGGCTGGAGGAGGGCATCCGCCGCTTCCGGGGCCGCACTCGCAGCCTTGCCAACCGGGCGCGGAGTTGGGAGACCCGGGTGGCGCGGATGCGGGAGGGCATGGTCGACGTCGGCGCCGCCGGCAAGCGGGTCGCCATGCGCTTCCCGCCGCCGGAGCCGTCGGGCCGGACCCCGTTGCGGGCGCACGGTTTGGCGAAGGCCTTCGACGACAACGTCGTGTTCGTGGACGTCGACATCGACGTCGACCGCGGCGAGCGGCTGCTGATCATGGGCCTCAACGGCGCCGGCAAGACCACGCTGCTGCGGATCCTCGCCGGCGTCGAGCAGCCCGACCTGGGCGAGGTGGAGCCGGGCCACAACGCCACGCTCGGCTACTACGCCCAGGAGCACGAGCAGATCGAGGCGGGGCGCACCGTGCTCGACCATCTGCGGGCCGTGTCGCCGGAGCCCGACCAGGCGCTGCGGTCGCTGCTGGGCCACTTCCTGCTGGCCGACAAGGTCGACCAGGACGCCGCGACGCTGTCGGGTGGTGAGAAGACCAAGCTGGCGCTCGCCCAGGTGGTGGCCGGCCGCAGCAACGTGCTGCTGCTGGACGAGCCCACCAACAACCTCGACCCGCAGGCCAAGGAGGCGCTGCTCGGGGCGTTGCGCCTGTACGAGGGGACGCTGGTGCTGGTGAGCCACGACACCGACTTCGTGGCCGAGCTGGCCCCCGACCGGGCGATCCTCATGCCCGACGGCGAGACCGCCTACTTCGACGAGTCGATGCTGGAGCTGGTGGCGCTGGCGTAGCGGCCCTGCGCCGGGCTGGCCGGTCCGGTATGTTTTCTTGGGACGCGAGTATGGGGGTCGCCGGGGGTGCGGGCCGATTTCGAGGCTCCGGAGTGGGTGCGGCAGCTCTCGGCGCGCGCTCGAGTCGTCAACGAAGCGGCGGGGGTGCTCTCCGTCGTGGCGGTCGGCGCAGGCCTGCGGTGGGGGTTGGACTGGCTGACGTGGCTCGGGGTGGTGGTGCTCGCCGTGGCCATCGCCGTCGAGTTGGGCCACCGCAACCGCGCCGAGATCCCTGCGAGCGACCACAGCGGGCCGTGGTTCTACGGAACGCTCACGGCGGGGCTCTTAGCCGCTGCGGTCCTGATGGGGATGATCGCCGACTGGCGTGGCGCGCTCCTGGCGGTGGTGATCGGCACCGGGGTGCTCGTGTCGTCGGCCGTATCGGCGGAGACCCGCCGCTGGCTCTGGGCGCTGAGCCTCGGCGCGGCGACGGCTGCTGCGGCGCTGATCGGCGCCGCACTCCTCTACGCAGTGCCGCTCGCCCCGTGGGGCGTCGCCATCCTCGCGCTGCTGGCGCTGCTGGTGGCCGCACGCGCGTTTTCGCGGACCACGCTGCGCTGGGTGGCGCTCATGGTCGCCTTGGCACTCGCCGGTGGCCTGGCGGCGCTGGACCTGCGCGGGGAACGTACGCCTGAGGTGCGACTCGACGACGGCGCGGCGGCGGCCGGGCTGCCGGACGACCTGGGCGACCTGGACGGCGACCGAGTAGTGGTCGTCGACGCCGTACGAGCCGAGGCCGAGCTCGTGACCCTGCTCGCCATCGACTCGCGGTCGGTGCAGTTCGGGGACTCGCCGTCGGTCGAGCAAAGCTCGCTCGCCGATCTCGAGTTCGACGGTGAGCCCGCCTCGACAACATGCACGGGCGGGAAGCAGATCGTCGTTGCGATCGATCGCCGGGTGCAGCAGGCCGCCCTGCTGAGGTGCGACAAGGTGCCCGACGCTGCCACGCTCCCCGTGGAGGGCGACGGCGATACGCTCAGCGGCACGCCAACCGGCGGTGGCGACGTGTACCGGCTTCGCCGCCCGCACCAGGAGCCGTTGCTGCTTGCCATGGACGCCGTCGTGGTCGGTATCGGCGAGCTGGTAGAGCCGGAAGAGGCGACGACGGTGGTGCTGGTCGCCCCGGAGGGCGACCCGAAGGTGTCGGGCCCGGAAACCATCGACACGAGCAAGGGGCAGGTCGTCGTGGTGCCTGGCGAAGGCACGCCGCTGGTACTGCCGCAGGACGCCGCGCCGGATGCCGGCGGCGGTCCCAGCGAACTCGCTGCGCGCGTCGAGTCCGGCGCCGGGACACTGGTCGACCGCGGGTTGGCCGAGATCGCCGGGGCGGAGTCGACGACGACGCTCGGGGTCGTGGGCTGGATCGTGCTCGCGTTGCTGGCGCTGATCGGCTACCGGAGATTGGAGATCGTCAACGGTCGCAGGCTTGCGGGTCCGGTGACGGTGAAGGCCATCGAGGGGGCTGCGAGCAAGGAGAAGGCGCAGGCGCTGCTGGCCCACACGATCGCCCGCGACATCCGCAACCCCGCCACGGTGCCGGGAGCGCTGTCGGCGACCGACCTCGGATCGGTGGCCACGACCCTCGCCGGGGAGGAAAAAGGCAAGCCGGTGCAGGCGATCTTGACGGCGATCCAGAAGATCTCCTTCCCGGCCGGGGGCTACAACGTAGAGGCGCTCCATCGCGGCCCGGCGGCCAAGCAAGACGGCGACAAGGCCAAGGATGCAGACGCCAAGACCAAGGACGCCGGCGACAGTTCCAAGAACGCCGGCACCAAATCCATCGACGCCGGCGACAAGGGCAAGGCGGGCGAGGACGGGTCGGGAGCTCCGAAGCACCTGACCTCGGTGACGCTCAGCGACGCGCGCACGGGGCAGGTGGTCGCGGTCGGGGCGCTCCCCGGCGAGTCGGAGCACGAGTCGATCGAGAACGCTGGGTACTTCGTCGCCCGCGTCCTGCTCGACCAGAGCAAGACGCAACCCACCTGGGCGCGTTGGAAGTCGGCGGACGGGCGCGCCTTGGCCGAGTTCCACCGAGCCGGGGCGCCCGTCGCCGGGCGCAGCGAGAAGGCGCGTCTCGAGAAGGTCGATGCCGACATCGAGCGCCTCGAGCGCGCCCGGGCCGCCAGCCCCGGCAATGCGCTGGTAAGGATCGAGCTGGCTCACCGGTACGACATCAAGGACCGCAAGCTCGACGCGCTGCAGGAGCACCTGGCGGTGCGTGCTCGGCATCCCCACCAATGGCTGGCCGGCTACCGGCTCGCCGTGTCGCTGGACTTCGTCGCCGGCAAGCTCGAGTCCGTGTGGTTCTCACCGAATGTCAAGACGACGCGCCGCCAGGACCTCGTGGACCAGTTCCACGCATGCGGCGCTCTCGACCGCCTGCTCGCCGACTCCGGTTTCGAGGCCGACGTGCTCGACGTCACGACCGTGGAGGAGCTACGGGAGCGCGTCTCCAGGGGCCAGCCGATGGCTCTCGACCGTCGCCTGGCTCGCTTCGCGTTCCTGCACCTCGCGAAACTCGAACTGCGCCACGTACGGTCCAACCTCGACCTCCCCACGCTGCTGTGGAACAGCCTGAACCAGTCGGAGCGCAGCCACTGGCAGCCGCTGCGCGGCGACCGGGCGGCTCGGCTGCGCGAGGTGGGCAGGGTGGAGGTGGCGCAGCAGAAGATCGAGGCGAGCCTCGCGCTCGCCCGTGTCGACAGAGCGCCGAGCCCGTACGCGGCGGTCGAGGAGCGGCGGCGCGCTGTCGACGTAGCGCCCGTCGTGGACAGGCTCGTGACACGGGACGACAGTGGCTGGGTGGCCCGCTACAACGCAGCTTGCTTCTACGCGACCCTCGTCGCGATCGACACGAAGGTCATCGCGCTAGCGACACCCGAGCAGGCGACGATCGAGCACGAGCGAGGCGCGCACGTCCGAACCGCCATACGCCTCTTGCGCCTCGCGGTCAACGACCCGCACTGCGAGCTGCGCCAGCCGCCGGTGTGGATCGACAAGGACCCCGACCTCGAGCCGCTTCGCGACGTCGCCGAGTTCGAACGCTGGAAGACCGAGGTCATGTTGGCGACCGACGAGGAGAAGTGAGTGGCGAACGACCACACCACCATGCGAATCGAGGCGCTCTCCAAACAACTCACCGGCGAGCTGTCCAAACGGCTGGCGCATAGAACGCTCCTCGGAGCGGAGCCCAAGCCTTGGGAGCAGGCGGCGGCCGACTTCTGGGGCATCCAGGAGCGCGAGGAACAGGACTTCACGCCCGGCATCAAGCTGCGGGTGCGGAAGGTCCAGCCGTTCGTGGTGCTCCGCAAGACGTTCGAGGTCGCTCCGGCCAGTGTCGTCGACGGCAACGATCCCTGGCCGGACACCGGGTGCAGGGCCATCGCCGACGCCGCGGCCGCCGCGGAGGTCCGGGCGATCTTCTATCAGCAGGCGACCGAGGGGCTGGAACCGAACCTCGGCGGCATCGACGGGATACTCGGCAATCCCGTATCCGGCCACCCGGACAACCACGCGAGTCAGCCGGTCGGCGAATCGGTAGGCGATCCAGTCGACGTGCATCTGAGAGCTGCTGTCGAGAAGGCGGTCCAAACGATCGGCAACGCCGGCATCGACGGCCCGTTCGCCGTGCTGCTCCCGACCGATGGCGAATGGAGCCCACCCACCGCTGCCACTGACGTCAAAGCGATCACGGACATCGCAGCCAAGGGCATCCACCGTCTCCCGGGGCTCGACCACGGCTGCGTCGTCAGCACAGCGAGCGGCAACTACGAGTTCCACTACGGCGGCGGCTGGCGGGTGCGCCACCTTCGGAGCGCTCCGCAGCACGAGTTCGTGGTCGAGGAGGCGCTGGCGTTCCGCGTCGTCGAGCGAAAGGCAGCGGTGCGGCTTGTGAAGCTGAGCAGCTGAGCCCGGCTCAGCCGGCGAGGGCGCCCGCCAGCTCGTCCAGGCGGTCGCGCACCAGGCGGTGGTACACCCACTTGCCGCGGCGCTCCCGCGTGGTGAAGCCGGCTTCGTGCAGCACTTTGAGGTGGTGGCTGACCGTCGGCTGGGTCAGGCCGAGCGGTTCCGTCAGGTCGCACACGCACGTTTCGTCGGTGGCGGCGAGCATGTTGAGCAAGCGGAGGCGGGCCGGGTCGGCGACGACCTTCAGCAGGGCGGCCAGGCGCTCGGCCTCGGCGGCGTCGAGGTCGGCGCCCACCAGCGGGGGGCAGCACTCCTCGAGCAGGGCGTCGGGC
>JBFKDA010000204.1:0-5455 GCA_041619955.1 Acidimicrobiia bacterium
GAGCGGGAGATGGCCGCATACAACAAGTCGCTCGGCCGGTTCAACCTCACCGACATCCCGCCGGCGCCCCGCGGCATCCCCCAGATCGAGGTGACCTTCGACATCGACGCCAACGGCATCGTCTCGGTGAGCGCCAAGGACCTCGGGACCGGCAAGAGCCAGGCGATGACGATCACCGGCGGCACCGCGCTCGACAAGGACGAGATCAGCCGCATGGTCAAGGACGCCGAAGCGCACGCCAACGAGGACAAGGAGCGGCGTGAGCTCGCCGAGGAGCGCAACCAGGCCGACAACGTCGCCTACCAGACCGAGAAGCTGCTCTCGGAGCACGCCGAGCAGGTGATCGACGACGAGCGGGAGCGCATCGAGGCGGCACTGACCGACCTGCGCAAGCAGCTCGGCGACGAGGACGCCACCCTCGAGGCGCTGCGCTCCGCCAAGGACGCGGTGCTCTCGGCATCGCAGGAGGTCGGCACTCGCATCTACCAGCAGGCCGCCGAGCAGGCCCAGTCGGAGGCGGCCGCCGGCGAGGCTGGCGACGCACCGGCCGGCGACGACGACGTCGTCGAGGCTGAGATCGTCGACGAGGGCGACGCCGGGGAGGACGAGTGACCGAGCACGAGTTCGACACCGCTGAACCGGCGGCGGAAGAGGGGGTCGTGGTCGGTGAGGTCGTCGAGGGCGACGCGGTCGCCCTCGAGCCCGCCGACCTCGGCATCGACCTGCCCGACGACTCGAACGAGGCGCGGCGGATGCTGCTGGAGGAAGTCGCGGCGGCTCGCCGCGAGGCAGCCAGCAACCTGGACGACCTCCGCCGGGTGGCGGCCGAGTTCGACAATTACCGCAAGCGGATCGCACGCGACCGCCACGACGTCGTCGACCGCGCCTCCCAGCGGGTGGTGGAGAGCATCCTGCCGGTGCTCGACAGCTTCGACGCCGCGTTCACCCACGACCCGCAGACGCCCACCGAGGAGAAGCTGGTCGCAGGGATGCGCAGCACCTACCACCAGCTCCTCGACGTGCTCCGCAAGGAGGGCCTGGAACCGATCGAGGCGCGCGGCGAGCCGTTCGACCCCGAAGTCCACGAGGCAGTGACGAGCGCCGCCGACGGCGACGGCTCCCTCGTGGTGAGCGACGAGTTGCGAAAGGGGTACCGGCTGCGGGGCAGGGTGATCCGCCCTGCACTCGTGGCCGTCGACCATGCGTAGGGAATGGTTGGAGCGCGACTACTACGCGTCGTTGGGCGTGCCAAAGGACGCGTCCGACCGCGACATCCGGAAGGCCTACCGCAAGCTGGCCCAGCAGTACCACCCGGACAACAACCCCGGCGACACGGAGGCGGAGGAGCGCTTCAAGGAGATCAACGAGGCCCATTCGGTGCTCGGCGACCCGGAGACCCGCCGCCAGTACGACGAGACGAGGGAGATGGGACCGTTCGTAGGTGGGCCCGGGGGCACGACCCACATACGCATCGAGGACCTCTCCGACCTGTTCGGCGAGGGCGGCGGGAGCGGGAGCGTCTTCGGCGGGCTCGGGGACATCCTCGGCGGCCGCATCCGGCGCGGCCCCAGCCGAGGACCGGACGTGGAGACCCACCTGAGCCTCACCTTCCACGAGGCCCTGAGCGGCGTCACCAAGACCGTCGCCCGCGAGGGTCAGAGCAGCCGGGTGCGCATCCCGGCCGGGGTCGCCGACGGGGCCCGCATCCGGGTGCGCGGAAAGGGAGCACCCGGCAGCAACGGCGGCCCGCCGGGCGACCTCTACGTCCGGGTCCACGTCGCCGACCACCCGATCTTCAAGCGGAACGGCAGCGACCTCAAGGTCGAGGTGCCGATCACGTATAGCGAAGCGGCGTTGGGCGCCAAGATCGACGTGCCGACACTCGACGGCAAGGTGACGCTGCGAATCCCGCCCGGCACCGCCAGCGGCCAGACCTTCCGCGTGCGGGACAAGGGCGTGCCGCGGCCGGGCACCGGCAACAGCGGCGATCTGCTGGTTACGGTGCAGGTTGCGGTGCCCGACGCGCTCGGCGACGGCGAGCGGGAGCTGCTGGAACGACTCCGCGAGCAGGAACAGCTCCGGACCAGCCCGCGCGCCCGGCTGGGGGTATGACGTGACCGACCGCGCCACCGACGCCGTGTTCGTCATCTCGGTGGCTGCAGAGATCACCGGCGTGCACCCGCAGACCCTCCGCATCTACGAGCGGAGAGGTCTCATCGAGCCGTACCGGACGCCGGGCGGCACCCGCCGGTACAGCCAGCGCGACCTCGATCGGCTCGCCTCGATCCAGCACCTCACCGCCCAGGGCATGAACCTCGAGGGAGTGCGCCAGGTGCTCGACCTGCAGGAAGAGGTGGAGCGCCTCCAGCGGCAGGTGCGCCGGTTGCGCCGCTTGCTCGGCGAGGCCGAGGCCCGCGCCGCCGGCACCGCCGGCCGCGCCCGCCATGCGGCGTCGCCACGGATGAGCCTCCCGGACGTCCGCCGCCCCACGCTACGGAGGCTGCTGGAGGACTGAGCCTCCGCCTCGGGGGGAAGGGGGTGCGAGCGTTCGGACCGCGCCGGCGCGGCATGCGGGACCACGCGCGGAAGCTATTTCCTCAACCGGCTACGGAGAGTGCCCGATACCCGGGACCTATGGAAAATGTCGTCAGGGAAGACGGCGCCAACCGGCATCTCAAGGACAAGCGGCTCGTGTCGGTTGGGGTCGGAGCGACCAGCGCCATCGTGCTGCTCGCCATCGCACTCGTATTCACCAATGCGTTCGGCGCCCGCCAGGTGGCCGACAACGCTCGCTCGTTGCATTGGGCCAACGCCGCCCTTGGAGCGTCCGCCATCGCCCGCGCCGCCAACTCCCAGGCGCTCGTGTTCGCCGTCGACGCCGAGTTGGGAACCACCAGCCGGGCACATGCCGAAGAGGCCCTCGCCGAAGCTCAGCTCACGCTCGACGAGCTCGAAGCGTGGCGGATGCGCGGCTCCGAGGTCGGCCACGACGACCCCGGCCTGGCAGGCGCGCTGGTCACCGAGGTCGAAGCAGGTCGCCGGGTGCTGCTCCTCCTGGAGGCTGGCGACGTCGAGACGGCCGCCACCGTGAACGCCGAGGACTACGAAGCCGCCCACGCCGCGTCGCGAGAGTTGCTCGAGACCCGCCAGGACGTGGTCGCCGCCCGCATCGCAGGCACCGAAGCCGCTGCCGGGCGTATCGGCTCGATCACCCGGTTGCTGGTGACCCTGGCGATCCCGATCGGAGCGTTATTGGTCTATCGGTCCATAGCCCGCCGCCAGCTCGACCGCGACCGCGAGCGCGCCGCAGCCCTTCTGGCAGCCGAGCAGGAGCTGCACCGGGCCAAGGACGAGTTCATCGCCAGCATCTCCCACGAGATCCGCACCCCCCTGACCAGCATCTACGGCTTCTCGGAGGTGCTCGTGGAGACCGGGGTCGTGGACCCCGACGCAGCCATGGAGCTGATCTCACTGATCAACATCCAGTCGTGCGAGCTGTCCCGGATGGTCGAGGACCTGCTGACCGCGGCGCGCATCGACGCCGGTGCGCTCTCGTTCAACCCGACCCGGCTCGCTGTGGCCGACGAGATCGAGTGCGTGGTTGCTCCGCTGCGAAGGGCTGGGGCAGTGGTCGCCGTCGACTACGCCGGCGGGGACGCGTGGGCAGACCGCGTGCGGTTCCATCAGGTGCTGCGCAACCTGGTCTCCAACGCGCTCAAGCACGGCGGGCCGACCGTCCAGGTGGCAGCGGCCGTCGAAGGCGACCGGCTGCTGTGCATCGTCGCAGACGACGGCGACGGCGTGCCCGCCGACCTAGAGGGCCGGCTGTTCCAGCGATTCGTCCACAACGGCCGGGAGTCGCTGCTGGTCGGCAGTGTCGGCCTCGGCCTGGCCATCGCCCACTCGCTCACCGCATCGATGGGGGGTGAGCTGCGGTACGAGCGCCAGGCGGGATGGACGCGTTTCGTGGTCGACCTGCCGCGCGGGAAGGGCCGCGAGACGGCGGCGGTGCCGGCGGGCACGGCCGCCGACCGGTGACCGGGCCCAGCCGGGCCGGCGCGGGCGTCGCCCGGCTCGCCGGGGTGGTTGCGCTGCTCGTACTGGCACTGCCGCCGGTGCTGTCGAGGGCCGCCACCGCCGCGTGCGATCTCGTCAGCCGGCCCGGATTCTTCGACGAGCTGTCCGTCACCAACACGGCCGACCTCGATCCCGCCACCAATGAGACCGACATCGGCACGATCGGCACGCTCAGCGTCGAGTCGACCGCCCGGCAGCCGGGAACGGGCACGTTGTTCGGAGTGGACTACGACCAGATCGGCACCATCGACCCGGCGACGGCCGCGTGGTCGCCGGCGCCCAGCACGTTCGGGTCCGGGAGCGGGCCGCTTGGCCTGCGGGCGTTCGCCGACGCACGCGGGTTGGCTTTCGACCCGGCGACCGGCCACCTGTACGCGATCGTGGTCTCGAGCGAGCCGGAGCTGCTGATCCGCGTCGATCCCGTCGGCGGGGCTGCGGTTCCGAACGCGTTCGGGCCGGGCCAGGACTACCTCGTCATCGCGCTGAACGCACCGTACGGCGCGGCGGAGACGTTGGGGGAGATCGCAATCCACGCCGGCGTTTGGTATGGGCTCGTGGACCACGTCGGGGGCACCGATTTGGCTTCGCTGGACCCCGGCACCGGCGTAGCGACCCAGATCGGTCTCATCGGCTCGGGCATCACGGCGTTCGACTTCGACGACGGCGGGCAGGCGTGGATGGTGAGCGCCGCCGGGACGCTGTCTCACGTCGACGTGGCGACGGGGGCGCCGAGCTCTTCGCGGACGTTGGACAACTCCGGCAACTACCGGGCCATGGCGTGCACCGGCTCCGGTGGCGGCAACACGCCCCCGGTGGCGAACGACGATGCAGCCGGCACGGGCGAAGACCAGGGCGTCGTCATCGATCCGCTGGTGAACGACAGCGACGCCGACCTCGACCCGCTGTCGCTCGTCTCGGTGACGCAGCCCGCCAACGGAACGGTCGTCGATCTCGGGAACGACACGGTCCGATACACGCCGGACGACGACTTCAGCGGGGTGGACACGTTCGACTACACCATCAGCGATGGATTGGCGACCGACACCGCCACAGTCACGGTGACGGTCAACGATGCACCCGATCCGCCGGTCGTGGCCCCGGTCGCCGATCAGTCGGTGGCCGAAGGCGACCCCTTCACCCTGACCGTGACCGCATCCGACCCCGACGCCGACCCCCTCACGTTGACCGCGGTCGGCCTGCCGGGCTGGGTGAGCTTCGTCGACAACGGCGACGGCACCGCCGACCTGACGGGCACCCCCGGCTACACCGACGCCGGGGTGTCGACCGTCACGATCACCGCCGACGACGGGACCCTCACCGACGACGCCGTCTTCGACCTCACCGTCACCAACACCAACCGGCCCCCAACCGCCGACCC
>JBFKDA010000205.1:0-5448 GCA_041619955.1 Acidimicrobiia bacterium
ACCTCCCAGCGGATCTGGTCGAGCACTGCTACGAGGCCGCCAAGCCCTACGAGTCGATGATGAAGGGCAGCGGCCTGTTCGGGGAGACGATCGCTCCCCCTCCCGGCGCCAGCCGACAGGACGAGCTGCTTGCGCTCTTCGGCCGCCGGAGCTGACCGCCCGGCCCGCGCCTACAGGCCCGTGAACCCCGCCACCGGCAGCCACGGCGGGTCGCCGAACGGGAACGCCGTGTCGGCGATGCCCGCCTGGTTCACGTTGCGCAGGTAGAACGTCGCGTCGGCGGGTCGGAAGACGCCGGGGCTGTCGACGCCGTCGCCGTTCCAGTCGCCGGCCACGAACCGGTCGCCCGGGTTCCCGTACAGGAACTCGGCATCGGCGTTGCCTGCCGACAGCGAGTTGCGGAAGTAGACGCGCCCGTCGGACGGCCGGTGCAGGCCCACGGTGTCGATCCCGTCGCCGTCGAAGTCGCCAACGAAGGGCACGTCGTCGGGGTTGCCGAACACGAAGACCTTCGCCGGGCTGCCGTTGCTCAGCTCGTCGAATACGTGGACCTGCTGCGTCGCAGGCCGGTAGATCGACACCGTGTCGCAGCGGTCGCCGTCGAAGTCGCCCGCCAGGGGCACGTCGCCCGGGTTACCCAGCGGGTACGAGGCGTCGGCCACGCCGCCGCTGTTGCTGTTGCGGAGGTGCACCTCGCCGGTGTCCGTCCGGTACACGCCGGCGGTGGCGACGCCGTCGCAGTCCCAGTCGCCGAACAGCGGCACGTCGCCCGGGTTGCCGAACACGAAGGAGACGGCCGGGCCGCCGGACGCGGGCCGCAGGTACCACCGGCCGCTGACCGGGTCGAACAGGCCCACTCCCTGGGGTGACGGCGTGCCGAAGCGCCAGTCGCCGAAGAACGTTGCCCGGGCCGTCACCACAACGTCGCCGTCCGGCTGCGCGGCGACCGATACGACGCACGCCGGCGACGGCGGGGCCGCCCCGCAAGAAGCCAGCGGCATGCCCTCGTGGAACACCACGATCCTTCCGGGCGCCGCAGCGCCGACCAGCGAGGCGTCCAGTTCCACCGTCACCTCGTACGGCCGCTCCGGATGGACCAAGTTCTCGCTCGAGCCGACCTGCGCCGCAAACAGGTCGTAGCCGGCGATGGGCTCCGGCGACGATCCCTCACCGAGCGAGAACAACGTGAGGTTCGGGCTGACGAAGGAGGTCGCCACCGGGTCGGCGGCGGTCGTGTCGGTGCCGGTGCTGATGGCCTGGCCGGGCCCGCGCACCTGGATGGTGACGTCGCCGCGGCGCATCGCGACGTCCTTGCGCGCGGCCGTGCCGCCCGCCGGCACCGCGACGGAGGCCGCCGAGGTCCGGCTCATCGACCCGCCGAACCAGCTCACGATGTAGCCCGGCTCGGCCCGGCAGTCGAACACCCGGACGTGGTACTCGCCGGCCCCGAGGTTCGAGACGCGGTAGTTCCCTGCCTCGTCGGTCTCGGTCCGCTGCGGGTTGACGGTGCGGATCCCCACCTCGAACGCGTTGACGCACATGCCCTCGAGCGGCGCGCCGGACGCCGCGTCGGTCACGCGGCCGGAGATCGAGCCCCCGGCGCCGAGTGCCGCGTTCAACTCGAGCTGCTGGCCGGGCGTGAGGCGCAGCACCGTGGCCGTCGCTTCGGAGCTCCCGCCCACCCAGCTCGTCGCCAGCGAATCGAAATCGTCGAAGCAGTTGGCGAACCGCACCTTGTAGTCGCCCGGCGCGATCGAGGCCTCGAAGGCGCCCGAGTTGCGACGGTTGAAGAACTGCGTCGCCCGGCCGTGCTGATCGACGAACGTCACGCAGGCCTCGGTCGCCCGGCTGCCGTCGGCGGCGCGAGTGACGACGCCAGAGACCTGGGCATTCGGCGTCAACGCGGCTTCGACGGTCGTCACGGCGCCGGCCGTGAACGTCACCGTGCCGGCGAGCTGCGCATCAGTGGTCGGCGCCGTTCCGAGGAAGAGGCTGGCGTAGTCGGGGTGGCTGGCGCGCACGCGGTGCTCGCCGGCCGGTATCCCGCGCAGCGCGAAGGTGCCGTCGCCGGCCGTGCGGGCAGTCTCGTTCCACAAGAAGAACGGGCCGTTCAAGACGCTCACGGCCGCCCCGGGTATGCCCTCCCCGGTGGCGGCGTCGACGACCCGGCCCGTCAGCGCGGCGTCGCCGACGTCGACGGTGGAGGTGAGGGCAGTCTCGGTTCCCGCGGTCACGGTCACCAGGTCGGCCTCGTTGAAGTCGCGCTTCGCGTCGTGCCAGACCGTCGGGAACACGCCGCCCGCGAAGAAGTCCAGGAGGCGGTACGCGCCTGGCGGGAGGCCTTCGAGGACGTACTCGCCGCCGAAGCCGAACGCGCTCTCGACGCCGTTGAAGAGCGGCCCTTCGGCCTCGACGAACGAGGCGAAGACGGTCCCCCCGGTGGCCCGGTCGACCAGCGTGCCCCGGATCGAGCCGCCCGGCGCGACGGCGAAGTCCGCGGTCGAGGTGGCGCCCGCCGTCACCGTGACGAGGTCGGCGAACTCGGCGCCCACGAAGAAGCCCTTGCCGAAGGTCTCCGCGGTGTAGGCCCCGGGGGAGAGGCCGGCGATCGTGTAGGTGCCGTCGGCGCCCGTGATCGCCGTCGCCGTGCAGCAGAAGCTGTCGGGACGGCCCACCCCCACCTCGACGCCGGCAACGGGGCTGCCGTCGGCAGCGGACGTGACCCGCCCTGCGACGACGCCGGTGGCGCCGAACCGGTGGTCGGCGACCGTGGCGGCGCCATCGCTCACCATGGCCAGGTCCGACGAGGCGAACGTGCGCGAGCCCAGCCACTCCTCCTGGTTGTCCTTGACGAACCGCAGGAAGTAAGAGCCCGGCTCCAGCCCTGCGATGCGGTAGGCGCCGGCTGCGTTGGTGTTGACGGTGATCACGAACGCCCGCAGGCCGTCCATGACCGTGACCCGGGCCCCCTCCACCGCCGCACCCGTTGGGCCGGTGACGGTGCCCTCCAGCACGCCGCCGGCCATGACGGCCGACACGGTCGCCGGACTCGACCCCACGACGACGCCTTCGACGGTGGTGCCGGCGAACTCGCCGAAGCGGAAGCGGAAGTCGTAGGTCCCGGGAAGGAGCCCGGCGAACGAGAACGTGCCGTCGGGCGCCGCCACAGTGAAGCGAGTGCGTCCCTGGTCGACCGGGGCGACGGACACGGAGGCGGGCACCCCCGCGCCGGAGCCGTCGACGACGGTGCCGGACACCGGGGTCCCCATGGCGAGCGCGGCGTCCACCGTGGCGGTGGCGCCGTCGAAGGCCGCCACCGCGTGGGCGGCGTCGAAGGTCGGCTGGTCGTCGAACCATTCGCCCGGGTAGGCGCCGTCCGAGAAGAACTCCACCCGGTACTGCCCGGGCTCCACCGCCATCGAGTAGGTCCCGTCGGCGGCGGTGGTGGCCGTCACGAGTATGAACGGGCTGCCGAAGCCGTCGACCGTCGCGCGGACGCTGATGCCCTCCAGCGGATCGCCGGTGTCGGCGGCCACGACCTTCCCGGCGATGGTGGCGGTGGCGGCCCTGGCCGCCGGCGCCGACCGCGGGGACGCCTGGTCGACGTCGGGGAGCGATTCACCGGGTCGTTCGAGACGCGCCGCGCGGTCGGGTTCCGGCCGCTCCTGAGCGAGCGCAGCCGGGCCGACCAGCGCCAGCATCGCTCCCACCACTCCGAGTACGCATGCCCGCCACAGGGCCCTCACCATCACAAACCCCCGGGGACGACTGGCGAGGAGCCTAGGCGTTCGCGAGGTCGGCGCGCTCGCGTCCTCAGGGCGCGAGACGGAGACGAGCCCGGACGACGTGCGGAAGGTCGCGCCCGCAACGGGGGTCCCGCAGGCGCGGGTGGTCCCCTGAGTGGGCAGCTACCACGCCGTCTGCATCCACACTCCCGGCGTCGGGTCGCCGAACTGGGCGCCGATCTCGGCCATCAGCTCGGCCATGCGCCGAATGTGGGCCGCGGACGAGACCGGATCGCCAGCGGCCTGGTGCAGGTCGGCCAGGTTGCTGTGGATGGCAGCCGCCCGATGCTCCTCGCCGGTGTGCATCGCGAGCGCGAGCGCCGACTCGAACAGCTCGCGGGCGCGACGGTGCTCGCCCGCTCGGGTCAGCGCAAGGGCCAAATTGTTCGATGCGGCGATCGTGGCACTCGAATCGCCGTCGATCTCGGCGAGGTGCAGGCTCAGCTCGAACGCCTGCCGGGCGCCATCGTCGTCGCGGGCCAGTCCCGCGATGCGCCCGCGGACATTCTCGACTGCTGCACTCGCTGCGGGGCGCTGGACCCGCTCCGCAGCGCGCGCCGCGGCGTCGAGTCTCTCGGCCGCTCCGTCGAGGTTGCCGGCCGAGCTATGAGCGGCGGCCAGGTCGGCGAGGAGGCGTGCCATGACGCCTGCGTCGTCCTCGCCGATCTCGGCCAGCGCCGACTGGAAGTGACTGACCGCGATCTGCGGTTCGCCGATGCGTAGCCGCAACTGCCCGAGCTTCTGTTCGACGCGCGCGAGGTCGGAGCCGCCGCACGTGGCAGCCACCAGCTCGTACTGGCGACGGGCTTCGGCGTATCGCCCGGCAACGGTGTCCAGATCGGCGATCGCCTCACGTAGATGGTCGGGTTCGGCGGAGCCGAGGTCCAGCGCGGCCTGATAGTGCTCCCGCGCTGCGGCGTTGGCGAAGACGCGGCGCGCCTCGTCGCCGGCCGCGGCGAAGGCGCGCGCCGCTGCCCCGCCATCGCCCGCAGCGCGGAAGTGGCGGGCGGCGGCCGCGGCGCATCCCGGCTGGCCGTCCAAGACCTCGGCCGCCCGGCGATGCAGGAGGCGCCGGCGTTCCAGGCCAATCCGGTCGTGGGCGACGCGGGCCGTCAGCGCATTCGCGGGTGAGTAGGTCCCAGCGTCGTGCCGGACGAGCATCCCGGCGTCGGTGAGGGCATCGACGGCGTCGGCGACCTCGTCGATCGATCGCCCGGCGACCCGACGCACCAGGTCGACGTCGGCGGGCTCTCCGAGCACCGAGAGGGCGGTGAAGGTCTGACTGGCGGCCGCTCCGAGGCCGTCGAGCCTCGCCGCAAGGATCGAGAGCAACGCCTCCGGCACTGCGCCGTCCGGCAGTGCCTCCGAGCACCCCGACCTCAAGTACTCGGCGACGAACAGCGGGACGCCTCCGGTGGTCCGCCAGAGCTCCTCGGGGTTCACCTGGGGGCAGCCGGCTGCGGCCACCAATTCCGCCGTGTCGGCCTCAGTGAGTGCGCCGATCTGGACGAGCGTCGCCCGCTCGTTGTCGTGGGCGAGCAGCAGCATCGACCCGGCAGCATCCCCGTCGTCCGGATGAACGGTCGCCACGATCGCGATGGGGATCCGGTCGAGGCGGTTGACCAGGAAGTGGAGGTACGACCGCCCGGCCGGATCGATGCGG
>JBFKDA010000206.1:0-5437 GCA_041619955.1 Acidimicrobiia bacterium
TGAAGCCGGGGCGCACCGACCAGTACGCCGCGAGGCCGCCGAAGATCAGCCCGCCGCTCATGACCGCCAGCGCGAAGCCGCCCAACGTGTAGAAGATCGACCCGTACGCGTGCTCGGTGGCGCCGAAGCCGAGGCCCTGGAGGTCGAGCACCTGAACGACCAGGGCGACGATCCCAGCGGCCAAGGCGCCGGCCAGCCCTGTGCGCAGGCCGGCCTGGCGGCCCGCCCGGATGCTGCGGTGGGCGTGGAGCATCGCCAGGCCGCCGCCCGCGACGAGCACGGCGGCCACCGCCGGCCAGAACGGCTGCGGCAGGTCGATGCCGGGCGGCGGCCACGACTCGTTGGCAGTCTGGAGGTAGAAGTAGCCGAGGAGGAACGCGCCGAACGCGATGCCGAGGATCATGATCACCAGGCCCATCGCCCAGCGGGCGACGACCCAGCTCCCGCCGACCCGAACCGGGATGCCGTGCTCCCGCTCGAACGCCTCCTCTTCCTCCTCGGTGGCCTCGACCCGTTCCGGCCAGTTCCAGGCGATCACGGCACCAACCACGATCGCCAGGCCCACCAGCGCGCCGAGTCGCAGCTTCAACAGCTCGGCGACGAAGATCGACACGGCGCCGATTGCCGCGACGAGCGGCCAGATCGACGGGTCGGCGACGCGGAACACCTCCTCGGGCTGGGCGTCGCCGGTGCGGGTGACCAGCACCGCGCGCCACTTCAGCGGCCACTGCGACAGCGCCGTGACGAACTGCGAGACCTCGGGGCTGCCCGCATGGAGGTCGTCCTGATCCCACAGCGGGTGGCGCCTGCCGACCACCGGCGGCACCGAGAACGCGTGCGCCACCGGCGGCGACGGCGTGGCCCACTCCAGCGTGTCCGCGCCCCACGGGTTGTGGCCGGCCGGCTCGCCGCGCCGCCAGCTCCGCACGACGTTCCACACGAACACCCCGATGCCGGGGACGATGATGAACACTCCGATCGTCGAGATCACGTTCCACACCTCCCACCCCAGCCCGGCCGGGTACGTGTACACCCGCCGCGGCATACCCATGAGCCCGACGATGTGCATCGGGAAGAAGGCCACGTTGGTGCCGACGAACAGCAGCCAGAAGTTCCACCGGCCCAGCCGCTCGTCGAGCATCTTGCCGGTGAACTTCGGGAACCAGTAGTACACGCCGGCGAAGATCGGGAACGCCACGCCGCCGATCAGGACGTAGTGGAGGTGGGCGACGACGAAGTACGAGTCGTGGACCTGGAGGTCGAACGGCACCGACGCCACCATGATGCCGGTGATCCCACCGAGCACGAAGAGTGCGACGAAGCCGACGACGAACAGGAACGGCGTCTTCCACCGGACCCGCCCTCCCCAGATGGTCGCGATCCAGGCGAAGATCTGGACGGCCGCCGGCACTCCGATCACGATGCTGGCCGCCGAGAAGAAGCTCCCCACCACCGGCGTCAGCCCGACGGTGAACATGTGGTGGGCCCACAGCCCGAACGACAGGAACCCGATCGCCACCAGCGACGCCACCTGCCACGGGTACGCGACCATGCGCCGGCGGGCGAACACCGGGACGATCATCGACACGATCCCGACGGCCGGCAGGAACTGGATGTACACCTCGGGGTGCCCGAATATCCAGAAGAGGTGCTGCCACAGCAGCGACGAGCCGCCTCGCTCGGGGTCGAAGAACTGCATCCCGAACCCCCGGTCGAGCTCCAGCAGGAGGCTCCCGACGATGACCGGCGTGAAGGCGAAGAGGATCATGAACGCGGTCACCAGCAGCGCCCAGGCGAACAGCGGCACCCGGGCCAGCGTCATCCCGGGCGCGCGCGTCTTCAGCACCGAGATGATGATCTCGATGGCGGCCGCGATCGCCCCGATCTCGGCGACGCCCAGCCCGAGCACCCAGAAGTCCATCGCCTTGTCCGGGGAGAACTCCGGCCCGCTCAGCGGGGTGTAGGCGAACCAGCCGGTATCGGGGACGAGCATGAACAGCGTGCTCGAGTAGTAGAGGAGCCCGCCCAGCAGGAACGTGTAGTAGGCGAACGCGCCCAGCCGCGGGAACGGCATCTCCCGGGTGCCGAGCAGCAGCGGCAGGACGAGGATCGCGAAGCCCTCGAAGATGGGCAGGATCACGAGGAACATCGTGACCGAGCCGTGGTTGGTGAACAGCTCGCTGTAGAGCTGCGGGCTGACGAGCTCGTTGTCGGGAACGGCGAGCTGGAGGCGCATGACCACCGAGTCCACCGTGCCGCCGAGGATCAAGAAGAAGAAGCCCGTCAGCAGCAGGCGGACGCCGATGGCGTCGTTCTGGACGGCGCGGAGCTTGCCCCAGAGACCCGGCGGGTCGTCCCACAGCTCGTGGAGCTGCTCGTCGGTGTCGACCTCCCGCAGACGCGGGGTGTCGAACGGGGGCGGCGCCTCCCGGACGTCGGTCATTCGAGGCCTTCCAGGTAGGCGACGAGCGCCGCCAGGTCGCTCGCGCCGAGGTCGGCCCCCTCCATCAGGGCGCCTTCCTTGATCGACTGGGGATCGGCCACCCAGTCGCGGATGTGCTCGCCGGTGGCAGGGAGCGCGGCGGCGGCGAGGGTCCGGCGGCTGCCGAAATGGGTGAGGTCGGGAGCGCGCGCCCCGGCCGCATCGGTGCCGCGCACCGAGTGGCACATGCCGCAACCCGCCGCTCCGAACACGACGGCGCCCCGCCGGGGGAGCCGGCCCTCGGGTGGCGGTGCGGGTCGTGCCTGGGCGTCCAGCCATGCGGCGAACTCGTCCCGCGGCTGCGCCACGACCAGCAGCCCCATCTTGGCGTGCTGGATGCCGCAGAACTCGGCGCACACGCCCCGGTACTCCCCTGGCTCGTCGGCCTGCAGCACCAGCGTGTTGGGGTGGTCGGGCAGTGCGTCGATCTTGCCGCCGAGCTGCGGGACCCAGAAGCTGTGGATCACGTCGGCGGAGCGCAGCGTGAACTCCACCTGACGCCCGACGGGGAGGTGGATCTCGTTGGCGGTCGCGAACCCGTGGTCCGGATAGCGCACCTCCCACCACCACTGGTGGCCCGTCACCTCCACCCGCAGGGCGCCGGGACCGGCGGCGAACGGGATGGCGTTGGTGGTCGCCACCGACACCACGAGTACCGCGGTGAGCACGACGGCGGGCATCACGACGCCCCCGGCGACGACCAGCCGCCGGGCGACTCGCTCGCCGGTGCGCCGGCTTCGCAACGAGACTCCGAGCAGCACCAGGACTGCCAGGAACACCACCGCCGCCACGGCGAGCATCCACCACCACAGGTCGGCGATCTCGCCGGCGACCGGTCCGCGGGGATCGAGACTTCCCCGCGCGACGATCGGGGCGGAAAGCCACGCCACGCTCACACCGGGTGAGTACCCGGCCCCGCCGGAGCCGTAAACGTTCAGCCTTCCAGTCGCCGGGGTAGGAAAGTTGGCAACGGCCCGGGCCCCAAACGACCCCAATCAACAAGCCCCCAAACGACAAGGAGGTGGCGCGTGAGCCAGCACGTCGCCCAGGAAGCACGCGACCTCGACGACTCCGAGGTCGACGACGCCTTCCGCGCGATCATGGACGGGCTGCGGACGACACTGCCCGCGGTCGAGGTCCTGTTCGCCTTCCTGCTCACGGCCCCGCTCAGCCCCGGCTTCGCCGACCTCGCCGTCAACGAGAAGGCGGCCTACTACGTGGCGTTCTTCGCCTCCGCGGTCGCGACCGTGCTGCTCATCGCCCCCAGCGTGCACCAGCGGCTCCGGGCGCCCAAGTCCGGGGTGCGGCGGCGATCCCGCCGGCACCTCGTGTTCACGGTGCGGATGACCATCGCCGGCTCGATCGTCGCCGCCGTCGCCATCGGCGCCTCGGTGTACCTGGTCACCGCACTGATCGTGGCCAACGTCGCCGCGGCGGTCCTCACCGCCCTCGTGGCTGCGCTCGTCGCCTGGGCGTGGGTATACGTGCCGCTCGTGACCTTCGAGCACACCTAGCGCCCCGCTCGTCCGGCGCAGGTCAGGCGGCGGCCGGCTCCGAGGTGAGCTCGTCCCGGACAGCCAGGTACGTCGCGATCAGCGGCACGGTGACGAACGCGCCGAAGATGCCGGCGACGATCGCCCCGGCGAACACGCCGACCAGGATGACCAGCGGATGCAGCGCCATCGCCCGGCCGAGCAGCGCGGGGGCGAGCACGTCGCCCTCCACCTGCTGGACGCCGACCGTGATCGCAGTGACGATCAGCGCGGCGGTGACGCCCTTCGCCGCCAGCGCGACCAGGGCGGCCAGCACGCCGGCCACGAAACCGCCGATGAGCGGGATGAAAGCGCCGACGAAGGTCACGATCATGAGGGGCACGGCGAGCGGCACCCCGACGACGATCAGCCCGATGCCGATGAGCACTGCGTCTGCCAACGCCACCAGCGCCACGCCGCCCATGTAGGTGCGCAGCGTCGACCAGCCGCGATCGATCGCGGCCCGGGCCCGGTCCTGGTCGTCCGGCCACACCGTGCGGACCAGCCAGCCCACGATCACCTCGCGGTCCTTGGTGAGGAAGAACGTCACGACGAGGCCGAAAAACACGCCGCCGAGGGCCTCGACCACCCGCCGGGCTCCCCCGGAGCTCAGGAAGCGGTCCCGGACCTGCTCGCCGGCGTCGTCGAAGAAGCGGTCGACCTGCCCCCGGTCGAGCCCGAGCGGCCCGTCGCTGAGCCACGACTTCACGTCCTCGATGCCGGTGCCCAGCTCGTCGTCGAGCCCGGCCACCTCGTCCCTCACCACCGGGAACAGCGCCAGCGTCACCACCGCGATCACGGCGGCCACACCCAACAGCACGGTCCAGATCGCAGCGAGGTCGGGGAAGCCGCGCTTGCGGAGCCAGTCGACGGGAGGGGTGAGCACGGCGGCGACGAACACGGCGATCACCATCGGGATCAGCAGCACCGACAGGCGGATTCCGACCCAACTGAGCACCCAGACCAGGCCGGCGACCAGCAGGATCCGCCAGCTCCACGCCGCCAGCGTCTCCAACCAGCGCGGCACGTGGCCCGCTGCGTGCGGCGATTCCCGGTCCGCTCCGCTCATGGGGCCGACCTGCGCACGGCGGCGAGCGCCGGTGAGTGTTCCCGCCTGGCGAACGGCTCGGCGCCGGCGATGGCTCCTCTGGCGCTGGTTCCGGCGAGCGGCACGAGACGGACCTCCTGGGGACTGCCGGCAGGCCTACCCGGACGTCCCGGGACGTAAGCACGCCGGCGTAGGCTCCGCGGCGTGGAGCTTCGCACCGCGCTGCCCGACGACGCCGCCGCGATCGCCCGCGTCCACCGCCTGGCCTTCGGCCGCGGCGACGAGGCCGCCCTCGTGGCCGCCATCCAGCCGGAGCGCACGCGTCCCGAGTGGTCGGTGGTGGCAGTCGCGCCCGGGGAGGGCGCCGGCCACGCA
>JBFKDA010000207.1:0-5410 GCA_041619955.1 Acidimicrobiia bacterium
CCCGGCGACGTTGTGGGTTCCGGACCGCCTGCCCAGCTCCTGGCCGCCGCCGTGCAGCACGGGCTCCAGCTCGACGCCCGACCGCACGAAGAGGAGCCCGGTGCCCTGCGGCCCGCCCAGCTTGTGCGCCGACAGCGCCACCAGGTCGGCGTCGAGCCCGGCGACGGAGACGTCCTCGGAGACGAACGCCTGCACCGCGTCGCAGTGGACCAGCGCCTGCGGGGCGTGCGCCCGAACCGCGTGCGCCACCTTGGCGACCGGCTGGCGGGCGCCGGTCTCGTTGTTGGCGGCCATCACCGAGACGACCGCGGTGCCGGGCCCGGCCGCAGCCGCCACCGCGGCCGGGTCGACGACGCCGCGCCCATCGACCCCGACGACATCGACGGGGCAGCCCAGCCCCCCGGCGAACGCCGCCGCCTCCAGCACCGCCTCGTGCTCCACGGCGGTGGTGACGATCCCGCCCCGCCGTCCCTTCGCCAGCGCCGCCCCGAGCACCGCCAGGTTGTCCGCCTCCGTGGCGCCGGAGGTGAAGACGACGTCGAGCGGATGGTCGGCGCCGATCAGCTCGGCGGCCTCCTCCCGGGCGGCCTCCACGGCGTTCTTGGCGCGCCGCGCCACGGCGTGGGTGCCGGAGGGGTTGCCGAAGCGCTCTCCGTGGAACGGGGCCATCGCCTCCCGGGCCTCCGGCCGCAGCGGCGTCGTGGCGGCATGGTCGAGGTAGATCATCGGGGTGGGATTGTCGCAGGTTCGCGCGCCCGCCAGTGGCAGCCGCCGGGCGGCCCGGCCGCTGGTGGCCTGCCCTCCGGGAGCACCGCGGTCACGACTCCGCCAGCAGAGCCTCGACCTGGGTGAAGAGGCGGCGGACGGCGAGCTCGTAGCGGGTGCGATCGGCGTTCCAGGCGAGCAGGTGACCGACGCCGTCGAACCGCTCGTAGGTCACCAGGTCGGGGCGGGCGTCGGCGAAGCGGTCGCTGGTCTCCACCGGGACCTGCTCGTCGGCGGTGCCGTGGATGAGCAACACGGGCGTCTCCCACTCGTCGGCCCGGCCCACCTGGTCGAGGCGGGACCAGCGGACGTGGAAGCGGAACGCCGCCAGTGCCTTGCCGGGCGACGCCAGGTAGGGCGGCAGCTCCTCCGTCTCGGTGTAGGCGTCTGCCATGTCGTCCACCGCCAGCACCGGCGAGTCGTAGATCACTGCCAGCGTGCGGGTGCGCAGCGGCGACTCGAGGAGGAACATCGACACCAGGGAAGCCCCCTGGTCGTGGGCGTACATCACGACGTTGTCCGCCCCTTGCTGGCGGGCCCACTGCGCCGCCGCCTCGACGTCCTCCCACTCGTCGAGACCCCAGCGGAACACCTCGTCGTCGGCCGGCGGGGCGGTGGGGTCGTCGCGGTAGCTGACCGCCAGCACCGGGTAGCCGAGGTCCACGAACAGCGGCAGCAGGTTGTTCACCCCGGAGCGGTCGGCGCTCCCCCAGCCGTGCACGTAGACCACCCAGGTCGGCCGCTCGCCCTCCACGAACCAGGCGGGATAGGCGCCGAGCGGTCCGTCGATCGCAGCCTCGGTGAACTGGATGCCCAGCGCGCTGAACGGGTCGCCGGGCCGCACCTGGGCGCCGAGCACCGCCTGGTCGCCCACGACGACCTCCCCGGCGATGAGGTTGAAGTCGCGCACCACCGCATCGGCGTCGACCGCCCGCACGTCGCCCACCAGACCCCGGCCGCCCGACGTCTCGATGGCGAGCACCCCGCCGAGCTGCGTGCGCGGCGAGCGGGCCAGGGTGATCGTCTCGGAGCTGACCGCCAGCACGTCGTCGGCGGCCTCCGGCGCCCGGTACCGGAACGAGAGCACGTTGGCGCGCAGCTCGTCGGCCACGTCCCAGGCGGAGCTGGAGTACCACCAGGCCGCGCCGACGAGGGCGGCCACGATGGCCACCCGCAGGACGAGACCCGAGACGCGCTTCACCACGGCCGACAGCTTCCGGGAGAGAGCAATGGATGGTAGGGCCGGTCGGCGGTTTAGCGGTGGCGACTACGGCCCGGTGATGGTGGCCGGGTCGATCCCGGCGGCGAGCTCCTCGGGCGAGGCGATGATCTCGAAGTGCCCTGCGTCCTTGTTCCTCGAGTAGTGGCCCCCCCAACGGAGTGCGGGCCGGTCCCCGACGGTCCTGATGGCAAGGATCGCGTCGATCAGCTCCGGGGACATGTCGGTGACTAGCTTCCGGCCGTACGGATTGGTGCTCCAGTTGTAGTCCACGGCGATTCCGTAGGCGTGCAGACTGTAGTTCGTACCGCCCACGATCTTCCGACAGTTGTAGGCGCCCGTGTCACGGGGGCGCGGGGCGTAGCCAAACCGCTCCATCACGGCGTCGACCGCAAGAAACACGTCGGCGGTGAGACGATGGACGGTGATCACCGCCCCTGAATGCAGCTCCAGTTCGACGTAGTGCTCCACTGCGCACGGCGGCGACCAGAGTTTGCGCAACTCCGACGTACTCCTGCCGGAGGGGCTGCTCCTCGCAGAGTCCCGGTATTGCTCCTGGGTGGTCTTGACAGCTCTCTCGAGCTCAGCCTCCATTGCTGCGACAGCTTTCTTGGCGGCCTCGAGCCGGGCCGCGAGATCGCGCTGCGTCTCGCTGAGCCCTGCTCCGTGTTGCCAGCGCTGGTTGCTGGCGAGGATGGGCTCGATGAAGCTGTCGTGGATGAGTTCGTACCAGCGAGCACCAGCTCGGCGCTCGGCTCGGATCAGGTGCAGCGACTCGCAGTGACGCGCAACGCTGATAGGGATGCCGCCGACGACGTCCCCTTCCTCGATGACCGCTGCGCGGGTGCGAGTCGAGGTGATCAGCTCATCGCCGAACCAGCGGCGCAGCCTGGCCTCGCTCATTTCAGCGGCCTCGGCTAGCTCCCTCACCGATTCTTCGTAAAAGTCGGTCAGCGCCCGCTCGACATCGCCGAACGCCTCCGCCTGGGCGGCCGTGATCCCCTCGTCGCCGGGTGGTAGGTGCCCCCACAGGCTGAAACAGACGACTTGAAGCTGCACTGGTTCCACGTATTCGCCGCCCACCGAGAGTATCTTGCCGGGCTCGATCACCTCCCGCGTGCGGCGCAACGCGTCGACCAGGAGATCGGCAGCACCCGTAGCGAATGGCCGGCCGGCAACCCGCGCCGGCTCCTCGACGGCGGCGACGGCCGCTTTGCGGCCGAGGCGTTCCAGGCGGAAACGTACTCGCAGTCGTTCCGGCATACGGGCAGCCAGCGGATCGAGTTGCGCCAGGAAGTCCTCGCGCAGCACGAGCACTACGCGGAGGTAAGGGTCGTCGGCGAGGGCTTCACGGAGCTGGTCGAAGAAGTTCTCCTTGTCAGCCCAGCCTCCCGGGCTACCCGTCGTGAACAGCTCCTCGAACTGGTCGAACACCACAACCAGCAGTGCCGGCTGGCCTTCGATCTGTTGGGGACGGTCGACCTCCGCCAAGCGGGCGGCGAGGGGGACGGCGAGTGCTTCCGGGTCCTCCTCGGGCGCGAGCTGCAGGAGAGACCGGTATACGTAGATGTTCGCCACGTCATCGAGAGCGACTCCCTCGGGCAGAACACCCCCTACTCGCAGCAGGGGCAGGATGACGCAGCCCTCCTCCTGCGCGAGGTCCGGCAGCACCTTGGCGTTGAAGAGCGACGTCTTGCCGGCGCCGGACTGGGCGTACACCACGCTCATCTGGTGACCCAGCACCATCGCGACGATCTCACTTGCCTCGCGCTTGCGCCCGAAAAAGCGCTCGCCCTCCCCGGGCTCGAACGGGCGCGGTCCGACGTACGGGTTTTCGGACGAGTCAGGCACGAGCGTCGAACTCTTCGTGGCGGGCTCGCAGCTCGGCACAGAACTCGCGGGCCGTCCCCCAGTAGATGCGGACCTTGACCAGTTGGATCTTCTCGAAGTAACGCTCCAGATAGTGCTGGGCCCGTTCGGGGTCTGTCACGTCGTCGGGTGGGAGCTGTACGGCGACGCTGGCGGCGCCGGTCGCGCTGCCGATGGAGCTTTTCACACCGCGCATCAGCACCTGGAACGTCCAGTCGCTCAGGCTGTAGCCGATGAACAACAGCGACGTGGCCGCGAAATGGCGCTTGATCACCGCCGGCAGGATGTCGTCCTCCGGGCTCGACATGCGTATGAGAAAGTCGAGATAGTCGTCCTCGGTGAGGACCATCGACTCCGGGATGCCGAGCGTGCCGTGAAGATGGAACACCAGCGGGCGGTCGACCGTCGGCGTGAAGCCATTGTCGAGCACCGACTGGTGGTCGAACTTGATGTAGTCGTTCCAGGTCGGCATATCGATCTCGGCGGTCCGCCCTTTGCGGTCCAGCGCCTGGACCATGAAGTCGTCGTAGTTGGTCGTGACGTACACCGGCAGCTCGAGTTCGGCCAGGGTGCCGTGCGGTTCGTCCGGCTCGTCGAAGGGTGGCGGCTCCAACGGCTCGAACCAGCGTTGAAGCTCCTCCTTGGGCGTCAGCCGGTCCTGCTCGATGGCGACGAACTGGGCGACCCGGGCCAGATCGTGCGCGTCGGCCAGCGGATACCCGTAGTCGGCGGCCCACGCCACAGCCACGTCGGCCGCCAGCGGCGCCGCACCCCGGGCGGCGCCGGCGCCGAGGAAGGGCGTACACTTGCCCGCGTCGATGCGCTTGAGAAGGCTCTCCCAGTACCGCTCGTTGATGGCCACCCGGTTACCCCGTTGTTGCAGGCCCGATCATATGGAACCGGGCGGCCGGTTCGCGGTTTAGCCTGCGCGCCATGCGACCCGAGGTCGAAGTCAGCATCGAGATCCCGGCGCCGATCGAACGCGTGTGGGAAGAGGCCGCCGACGGCGGCGGCCACGTGGAGTGGATGGCCGACGCCCACCGGCTCGACTTCCTCTCCGAGCAGACCACCGGGGTGGGCACCCGCATCGAGGTGGAGACCCGCTTCGGGCCGCTGCGCACCACCGACGTCATGGAGTTCACGGCCTGGGAGCCCCCTCACCGCATGGCGGTGCGCCACCACGGCCTGTTCACGGGCGCCGGCGCCTTCGAGTTCACTGCGGCGGGGCCGGACGCCACCACGATGACCTGGCGGGAGCGCATCGACTTCCCCTGGTTCTTCGGCGGCCCGCTGGGGGCGTGGGCCGCCAAGCCGGTGTTCGGTTGGGTGTGGCGCCGCAACCTGCGGCGCTTCCGGGACCGGTTCGCTACCGGCCGCTGAAGTCCGCCTCCCGCTTGGCGAGGAAGGCGGCGACGCCCTCCTTGGCGTCGTCGGTGGCGAAGCAGGTGGCGAAGGCCTCGGCCTCGGCGGCCATGGCGTCGTCGATTGGAGGGCCCCACCCCTCGTTCATCGCCTGCTTGGCGGCGCCCAGCGCCACGGTCGGCCCCTGGGCGAACC
>JBFKDA010000208.1:0-5370 GCA_041619955.1 Acidimicrobiia bacterium
ATCGTCGGCACCCGGGACCCGCCCGACGAGCTGAACGAGGCGGTGGTGCTGGCCGCCCGCACGCTCGGCATCGTGGCCTTCGCCGCCCGCAACGAGCCTGCCCTCGCCGAGCACCTGCTCGCCACGAGCATCGGCGACGCCTCCGACCTGGCGGCGCTGCACGAGGCGCTGCTGACCACCGGCATCGAAACCACCCGTCGCCCCTCCCTGCGGGCCGACGCGTACCTCGACCGCGCCAACCTCTTCTTCGACCTCCAGCGGCGCCCCGAGGCGCGCGCCGACTACGTCGAGGCCTGCCGTGACACCCGCGACCTACTCGGCCGGATCGCCGGCAACGGCTACGACGCCGACGACGGCTTCGAGCAATCGTTGCGTCGCCGCATCGAGGAGCTCGACCTGCTCATCGTCGACGTCGACCCGGCGACCACCGGCCGCCCCTGCACCGACCTCTGACGATCCAGCCGCCCGGCACTCGCGCCCGAGGTCGGCACCGGGTCCTCGTCGACCGAGCGATGAGCTCGTGCCCGCGGGCACGTCGGGCCGTGGCGGTCGGGCGCGACGGTGCCGCTCACCCCGGCGCCATGCCGGGACCGGTCGCCTCGCCGACCGTTGCCGAGCAGGCGTCGTGGCCGCATTTGCACGGCTCGCCCTTCTCTCCGAGCCCCATCCGGCACGACGGCGCGCAATGGGCATCGGTGCCGTCGACGGTGCACGTGCACGGGTCAAATGCGCAGGTCATCTCGCTCCTTCATCGGCCGGCGATCGGCTCTCCACCGCTGGACGCTCCCAGTATGCCGCTTGGGTCGGCGGCTGCACCGGGGGCGTGGACTCCCCCGAGCGCTGCCAGCTACCGAGGCCGGCGACGGGTTGCCGCCGGCAGAGCCTCGCGCGGTGGCCGACTCCGGCGACGCTGCCCTATCGTCGCCCGCCAATGAACACGCCTGATGCGCCGCCTCGCTCTCTGGGCGCCCGTCGCCGCCGCGTGCACCGGAGGGCCCGGCGTGGCTGACTGGGCGGTGACCTCGCCGAGCGGTGACACCGCGGCCGAAGTGCGCCTCGTCGGCGGCCGCCTCACCTATGCCGTCGCTGCGTTCGGCCAGCAGGTGCTCGCTGCCTCACGGCTGGGCGTCCAGCTCGCCGGCGCCGACCTGGCCGACTCGCTCGACTTCCAGGAGTCCACCGACGTCGAGACCGTGGACGCGAGCTACGAGATGCTGCACGGCAAGCAGCGCCAGGGCCGCCTGCACGCCAACCGGCGGACCCTGACGTTCCGCAACCCTGACGGGCAGGCCATCGATCTCGAGCTCCTGGCCGCCGACGACGGCGTGGCCTACCGCTACCACCTGCCCGGCGAGGGTCGCGCGACCCTCACCCGGGAGGTCACCGAGTTCGCCTTCGCCGCCGACGGCCAGGCGTGGATCCAGCCCACCCAGGTGGCCGGGACGCACCAACCCGCCTACGAGAACCTCTACGCGAACGGCGTCCCCATCGGCCATGCGGCCCCCGTGCCGAGCTGGAACATGCCTGCGCTCTTCCAGACCGGCCCCGTGTGGGCGCTGGTGGCGGAGTCCGACCTCGACGAGGGGTACGTCGGCGGCCACCTCGACACCTCGGGAGGCCGCACGTACCGCTACACCCTGCCGCAAGCGGCCGAGGGCAACGGCGTCGGCGCCCGGGAGCCGACCAGCACCCTGCCGTGGACGCTGCCGTGGCGGGTGATCGTGCTCGGCGACACCGCCACGGCCGTGGCCGAGTCCAACCTCGTCCATGCCCTTGCCCGCCCGCCGCAAGCCGACTTCGCGTGGATCCGCCCGGGCCGGGTGTCGTGGAGCTGGTGGTCGGAGCACGACAGCCCGCGGCAGCTCGACCGGCTGCGCGACTCCGTCGACCTCGCCGCCGAGCTCGGCTGGGAGCACACCCTGGTCGACGCCAACTGGGACGTCCACGACGAGCGCGACGTCCGGGCCCTCGTCGGCTCCGCCGCCGAGCGGGGCGTCGGCGTGTTCCTCTGGTACAACTCCGGCGGCCCGCACAACACGGTCACCGAGCAGCCCCGCGACCGGATGCACGACCCCGCCACCCGGGCCGCCGAGCTCGACAAGCTGGCCGCGTGGGGCGTCGCCGGCATCAAGGTCGACTTCTTCCACAGCGACAAGCAGGCCGGCATCGGCCTCTACCTCGACATCGCCCGCGACGCCGCGGCCCGGCGACTCATGGTCAACTTCCACGGCAGCACCGTGCCCCGCGGCTGGCCCCGCACCTGGCCCAACGTCATGACGATGGAAGGCGTGGCCGGGGCCGAGCAGTATGCGTTCCGGTCCGACTACCCCGAGGCCGCGGCCTGGCACAACACCGTGCTGGCGTTCACCCGCAACGTCGTCGGCCCGATGGACTACACGCCGGTCACCTTCGGCGACCAGCAATTCCCGCACCGCACCACCGACGCCCACGAGCTGGCGCTGGCGGTGGTGTTCGAGTCGGGCCTCCAGCACTTCGCCGACTCGGCCGCCTCGTACCGGGCGCAGCCCGACGACGTGCGGGAGTTCCTGCGCACCGTGCCTGCCTCATGGGACGAGACCCGCTTCCTCGCCGGCCATCCCGGCGAGTACGTGGTGGTCGCCCGCCGCCACCGCGACACGTGGTGGGTGGGCGCCATCAACGGCGCCGACGCCGCGCGGCGGGTGGACCTGCCGCCCGAGCTCCGGCCCGGCGCCGGCGACCTGGTGATCACCGACGGCGCCGACGGCCTGACGATGGCCCCGCGCGGCGGCCTCGCCATCCGCCTCGGCGGCTGAGCCGGCTCAGCCGCCTATCAGCCGTTGCACCAGCCCCGTGGTCCCGACCGGCGCGAAGTTCTCGCTCGTCAGCACGTAGACGTGCCCCTTGCGATCCTGCCCGAACGCCATGAGGTAGCGCCCGAGCGGGTCGCCGCCCGGCAACAGCTCGAGGATCTCGCCGCCGCCGCCGAGGTCGGTGTGGAACAGCCGCCCGTCGCCGGGCACGAACTGGCGGGAGAAGTCGCCGAACACGTACTGGCCGTCGAGCCCGTCGATCCGCTCCGCCACGAAGCCACCCGCCACCGAGATGCCCTCGTCGTGGTCGTACTGGGCGACCGGGTCGATCATCCCGGCCGGCACGCCAGGCGAGTCGACGGTGGTGAAGCCCGGCCCGGCGCCGTTCATGTCGAACAGGAACGAGCCCTCCTTGACGGGCCAGCCGTAGTTGCCGCCGCTCACGACGACGTCGATCTCCTCGATGTCGTTCTGGCCGACGTCGGCGGCGACGAGCGTGCCGCCGTCGAACGACATGCGGAACGGGTTGCGGAACCCGTAGGCGAAGATCTCGTCCGCCCCCGGCGCGCCGACGAACGGGTTGTCGGTGGGGATGCCGTAGGCGCCGTTGGCCGAGTTCGACCCGAGCGGGTCGATGCGCAGGATCTTGCCCAGCACGTTGCCGGCACCGAGGTCCTGGCCGTTGCCGCCCGGCGCGTGGCCGACGCCCTGGTCGTCGGCCGCGCCGCCGTCGCCCACCGCGATGTAGAGCATCCCGTCCGGTCCGAAGGCGAGCGCCCCGGCGTTGTGGTTGAACTGCGGTTCGTCGACGGTCAACAGCACCCGGGTGCTCGCCGGGTCGACCGTCGACGTCGCCCGCTTGGGCTGCGGAACCCTCCACTCCCGGATCACCGACTGGTGGTTGGCCGTGGTGGCCGGAGGCATCGTCGAGAAGTCGGCCGGTCCCGCCACTGGCTCCGAGGTGTACGTGTAGACGAGGCCGTTCTTGCGGTAGTCGGGGTGGAACGCGAGGCCCAGCAGGCCGCGCTCGTCGAAGCTGCCGGGCCCGAAGGCGCCCAGCGGCACCAGCAGGCCGAGCCCGTCGGCGCCGACGTCGAGGAACAGCAGCCGGTCGGGCACCGTGGCGTTCTTGCCGGGCTTGATCTTGATCGCCCACACCTTGCCGACCTGGTCGACCACGAAGAGCCGGTGGTTGTCCTGCGGGGCGTTGATCGCCCACAGCGGCGTCGTGAAGCCGTCGGCGACGGTCTCCAGCTCGACGGCAACGTCGCTCACGCCGATCGGCGCGGGGATCACGTCGGCGTGGGTCGCCGAGGCCGCCACCGCCACCGTCCCGACCAGGGCCACCGCCGCAGCCAGCGTTCCCAGCATCCTCCACACGCGCATCTTCCCTCCAGGTGGTCGTCAGAGGGCAGTACGCACGAACTCGCGATCCGGTTCGCAGGCCGCCCCGGCCGAGCCGCCGGTCAGCCCGCCTGGCGCAGGTCCCGCCGGTCGAAGAGCGCCACTGCGGCGACCAGCAGCGCCCCGGCGAGCGCGGCCAGCACCGCGGCGTGCCCCCAGCGCAGCCCGGCCGAGAGCGGGTCGCTCGTCAGGTAGTACCAGAACGGCGACCAGCGCGCCCAGCCGGCCAGCTCGGCGTTGAGCTGGAGCAGCGAGTTGACCAGGAACAGCGCCACCGCCAAGCCGGTGGTCCCGAACACGGCGACCTTCACGCGGCCGGTGGCCGCGCCCAACGCCAGCGCCACCCCGCCGAACACCAGCCCGACGAGCGTCAGCAGCAGCGAGGCGGCGGCCACGTTGGCGACGCGCATGCCCAGCCCGCCCAGCACGGACCCGGCCAGCGTGCTCAGCCACATCACCGCGCCCACCGCGGTTACGTGCGTAGCCATCGCCGCCGCCTTCTCCAGCACCACCCGGCGCCGCGTGATCGGGTTCGCCAGCAGCAGCCCCATCGTGCGGTCGCGTTCCTCGCCGGCCAGTGCCCGGCCGCCGACCAGCACCGCCACCGTGATCGCGGCGATCGGGCCCATCACGCTGAAGTGCTCGGTCTGGTACCAGCCCTCGGGAGTCCCGAGGTCGGCGAAGCCGATCATCGCCAGCAGCGCGTCGGGGAGCTGGTCGGCGAACGTCCGGAGGTCCTCGTCGATCACCGTGTACATCGGCCCGAGCATCGCCCCCAGCGCCAGCAGCACCAGCACGGTCAAGGCCACCAGCCCCTGGTGCTCGGAGACCGTCTTCGCCCAGATGCGCGACACGCGGGCCGACCCGGCGACCCGCTCGGCCATCCCGCGGGTCATCGGGTTGCCGCGCAACCGGTCGAGCAGCGTGACCGGCTCGCTCCGCTCCCGCAGGTCGCGCTGCGCCAGCCCGGCGGCGGCCGCCGCGGCGAACGCGGCGGACCCGCCCAGCAGCAGCGCCAGGTGCCCCCAGTGGACGCCGTTGACCAGCGGGGAGCTGCCGTTGAGGTAGTACCACGGGAACGCCCGGGCTCCGTCGGCCAGGCTCGCGACCAGCGGCAGGATGCCCACCGCCAGGTACCCGACCACCATCAGCACGGCGGCGCTGGCCGACGCCA
>JBFKDA010000209.1:0-5347 GCA_041619955.1 Acidimicrobiia bacterium
ACGACTTCGTCACCGAGCTGCCCGACGGCTACGAGACGCGCCTCGGGGAGCGGGGCGCCACGCTGTCCGGGGGCCAGCGGCAGCGCATCGCGCTGGCCCGGGCGCTCGCCCGGCGGCCCCGGCTGCTGATCCTCGACGACGCGACGTCGGCCGTCGACCCGTCCGTGGAGACCGAGATCCTCCGCCGCCTGCGGTCGGCCGACCTGCCGTCCACGATCGTCGTGGTGGCCTACCGGCCGTCGTCCATCAGGCTGGCGGACGAGGTGATCTTCGTCGAGGACGGCCGCGTGGTCGACCAGGGCAGCCACGCCGACCTGTTGGCCCGCCAGCCCGGGTACGCGCGGCTGGTGCAGGCCTACGAGGAGGATGCGGCCACCAGATCCGGAGAGCGGCGGTGACCGCCATCTCCACGCCGGCCGCCATCCGGCGGGCGTTCACCGTCGCCCCGGTGCTGGGACGCCGCTTGTGGCTCACGGTGCTGCTCAACCTCGGCGGCACCGTCGTGCGGATCGCGATCCCGGTGATCATCCAGCAGACGGTCGACCGGTTCGTCTCGTCGGGTGGCTCGGTGGACGTGGCCGGGGTGCTGACCGCGGTGGCGATCGGCATGGCGATCGTCGTCGTGGGCGGCGTCATGACCCGCGCCGGGCTGGTGATGCTCGTCAGGAACTCCTCGGCGGGGCTCTCCGACCTGCGGGTGGGGGTGTTCGGGGTCCTGATGCGCCGCTCGGTGCTGCACGTCCAGACCGAGCGGCGGGGGGCGCTCGTCAGCCGGGTCACCTCCGACATCGCCACGCTCCAGGAGTTCATGGAGTGGGGCGGCGTCAGCTTCATGGTCAACGGCACCCAGGTGATCGGCGCCCTAGCGGCGATGCTGGTCTACGACTGGAGGCTGGCGCTGCTCGTCCTCGGCGGCATCGTGGTCTACGCCGCCAGCCTGGTGTGGTTCCAGCGGGTGCTGCAGCGCAAGTACGACGCGGTACGCGCCCGAGTCGCCGACAGCCTGGCCGTGATGAGCGAGGCGGTCACGGCGCTGCCCGAGGTGCGGGCATACGGCGCCGAGGCGGCGACGCTCGGCAAGGTCCACGCGGCGCTCGACGAGCGGTTCACGACCGAGTACCGGACCGCGCGCTTCGGCAACGTGCTGTTCGCCACGTCGGAGTTGTTCGCGGCCGCGCTGACGGCCGCGGTGATCGCGGCAGGGCTGTTGCTCGGGCCGGAGCAAGGGGTCACCGCCGGGGTGCTGCTCGCGTTCCTCTTCCTCGTGAACCTGCTCGTGGAGCCGGTGCAGTCGATGGTCGAGATCCTGGACTTCGCCCAGAACGCCGCCTCCGGGCTACGGCGGGTGGTCGAGGCGTTCGACGCGCCGGTGGAGGTGGCCGAGGCGGTGTCCCCGGTGCCGCTGCCGCCCGGCCCGCTGGACGTCGAGTTCGACGGCGTCGGGTTCCGCTACCCCACCGGCACCGAGGTGCTGAGCGGCGTCGACGTGGCGGTGGCGGCCGGCCGGCGGGTCGCCGTCGTCGGGGAGACCGGCTCGGGCAAGACGACCTTCGCCAAGCTGCTGGTCCGGCTCCTGGACCCGACGAGCGGGGTGGTCAGGATCGGCGGCATCGACGTGCGCGACGTGGAGTTCGCGTCGCTTCGCCACCGGGTGGCGTTCGTGCCCCAGGAGGGCTTCCTCTTCACCGGCACCGTCGCCGCCAACGTGCGCTACGGCGAGCCGGAGGCATCGGACCGGGAGCTGGAGACGGCGTTCCTCGAGCTGGGCCTCGACCGCTGGCTGGCCCAGCTCGACGGAGGGTTGGCAGCTCCGGTGGGCGAGCGCGGCGCAGGGCTCAGTGCCGGCGAGCGCCAGATCGTCGCGCTAGTACGGGCGTGGATCTCGACGCCCGACCTCTTGGTGTTGGACGAGGCGACCTCGGCGGTCGACCCTGCCCTCGACGTCGCGCTGCGCCGCGCCATCGACCGGCTCACCGCGGGGCGCACGTCGGTGACGATCGCGCACCGGCTGGCCACGGCCGAAGCTGCCGACGAAGTGCTCGTGTTCGACCGCGGGAGGCTGGTGGAGCGCGGCGGGCACGCCGATCTGGTGGCGGCCGGCGGCGTGTACGCGGCGCTCTACGCCGACTGGTCGGCAGGGACGGCGGCGATGTGATCCGTTTCTATCCTGTTCCGGCCGGGTACTTCGCGCCGACCCCACGAGCGGACACTGTGAGACGACCGTGCCTGTGATCATCGCCGCATCCGAAGCCAGCGAGGCGCTGCGCCAGTTCGACGTGCCCGGGTGGCTGTGGCCCGGCTTCACGGCGTTCCTGGTGGTGCTGCTGCTGATCGACCTGCTCGTCCTGCACCGCGAGGCGCACGAGATATCACTGCGGGAGGCGTCGATCTCGTCGGCCGCGTGGATCGCGTTGGGGGTGGCGTTCGTGTTCGTGGTGTGGTGGAGCCTCGGCGGCACCGCCGCCACGCAGTACCTCACCGGCTACGTGATCGAGAAGTCGCTGTCGGTCGACAACGTCTTCGTGTGGGCGGTGATCTTCAGCTACTTCTCGGTGCCGAACCGCTTCCAGCACCGCGTCCTGTTCTGGGGCATCTTCGGCGCGCTGGTGCTGCGGGCGATCTTCATCTTCGCCGGCGTCGCCCTGCTCGAGCGCCTCGAATGGCTGCTGTTCGTCTTCGGCGGGCTGCTGATCGTCACCGCATGGCGGGTCGCCACCCATCGCGCCGGTGAGATCCACCCCGAGCGGAACCCGGTGCTGAAGCTGGTCAGGCGCTTCGTGCCGATGACCGCCACGTACGACGGCCAGCGGCTGCTCACCAAGGTCGACGGCCGGCGCCTCGCCACGCCGCTGCTGGCGGTGCTGGTGCTCATCGAGGCCACCGACGTCGTGTTCGCGGTCGACTCGGTGCCCGCAATCCTCGCCGTGAGCCGCGACCCGTTCGTCGTGTTCAGCTCGAACGCAATGGCGATCCTCGGCCTGCGCGCCCTGTACTTCCTGCTGGCCGGCGCGCAGAACCGGCTGGTGTACCTGAACGTCGGGCTCGGCGTGATCCTCGGTTTCGTCGGGATCAAGATGATCGCGTCGCGGTGGTACCACCTGAGCACCTTGTTGTCCCTGTTCATCATCGGCGCGGTGCTCACGGTCACCGTGGTGGCGTCGCTGCGGGCGACGAGGAACGCCGAGGCCGAGCCTGCATTGCGGACCGGCGAATGACGTTCGGGCCGATCGTCGTGGGCGTGGACGGCTCGGAGAACGGTGATCGGGCCGTCGACTGGGCCGCGCGGCTGGCGGGTGCCGCCGGGGCGCGGGTGGTGGCCGTGCACGTGTTCGAGCCGCTGGCGCATCTCGGCGACGCGCCGCCGATCGACCTGGAGGCGGCTCGAGAGGAAGCCCGCCGCCGGCTGGCCGAGGAGTGGTGCCGCCCCTTCGAGGAGGCCGGGGCGGAGGTGGACTCGGTGCTCGCCGAAGGCCACCCGGCCGGCGTGCTGTCGGACGTCGCCGCCGACCGGGGCGCCGACCTCGTCGTGGTCGGGGCTCGCGGCCTCGGGCCGATCAAGGCGATGCTGCTGGGGAGCACCTCGCGCGAGCTCACCCAGGCCGGCCGCTTCCCGGTGGCGGTGATCCCCCCCGCCGCGGCTCAGGACGGTTCGTAGGGCTTTCCCTGGCCCTCGACCACCAACAGCCGCAGGCTCTCCAGGTAGTACGCCCAGTTGAAGTTGTAGACGCCGTAGCTGTCGTCGTCGAGCTCGACGGCGTAGTGCTGCCAGAACCGCAGCCGGGTGTGCTCGTCGCCAGGCTCGATCTCGAAGACGAACGTGTTGTCCTTCCACGGCTCGTGCCCGCCGACGCACCTCCATTCCACCCGGGCGTCCTGGTCGAGGCGGGTGATCTCCATGTCGGGGTTGAACGGGCCCACGAACGTGAAGTCGATCACGCTTCCGAGCGCCCCGGAGGTGTCGACCTTGGTCGTCCACCACTTGCTGAGCCCGTCCTGCGTGGTCAGCGCGGCGTAGACCTCGGACGGGGCGGCGTGGACGTCGACGACGTGGTGGATGGTCTTCACGGTTTCTCTCCTCGTGAGGTGGGTCGCTTCCCGACCAAGTATTTCAGTCGTGACTATAGCAAGGTTGACGGCCGTATTTCAAGGTTGACTAAAATAGTTTCCCGATGGACCCCTTCCAGATCGTCACCGAGCCCAACCGGCGGCGGATCCTGCAGCTCATCTGGACCGACGAGCTGCCGGCCGGCGAGATCGCCCGGCACTTCGACGTGACGTTCGGCGCAGTGTCTCAGCACCTCGCGTTGCTGCGCGAGGCCGGGTACGTCACGACCCGTAAGGACGGCACCCGCCGCCTGTACCGGGCCGACCGCCGTGGGCTCGGCCCGCTGGCCGGCGTCCTCGAATCGATGTGGGCGGCCGCGCTCGACGACCTCGCCGACGCCGTGGAGCGCGAGGCATGACCGACATCGTCGTCGAGCGGCGCATCGCGGCGCCCACCGACCGCGTGTACGCGTATCTCACCGAGGGCGCGCTGTGGTCGCAGTGGCAGGGCGAGGCCGCCCCCGTCGACGCCCGCCCCGGCGGCGCGTTCCGGATGCACGTCGCGGAGGGGCCCACGGCGGCCGGCGAGTTCGTGGCGCTCGACCCGGGCCGGCGCGTCGTGCTGACGTGGGGTTGGGAGGGCCATCCGCGCGTCCCCCCCGGCTCGACGACCGTCGAGATCGAGCTGGAGCCCGACGGGGAGGCGACGCTGCTCCGGCTGACGCACCGAGGTCTGCCCGACGACGAGCTGGCCGGCCATCGTGACGGCTGGCGTCTCTACCTGCCCCGGCTGGCGGCGACTGCCGAGGCGGGATGAGCAAGGACGACCGGCCGCCCGACGAGCGGTTCGGCATCGGGGTCAAGGTCGCCGCCCTCGCGCTGCTCGGCCTGACCTCGGTGATGCTGCTCGGCTGGGGACTGGTGCTGCTGCTGTTCGGCCAGGGCTGGGAGAAGCTCGCCGGCCTCGCCATGCTCTCGGCCGGGGTGGGTCTGTGGTCGCTGACGTTCTGGCTGGCCACCGGGCGTCCCAAGCGGTGGGTGTCGCCCGATCGGCCGCCGTCGTACCGCCGCAAGCGCTGAGCGGTACGCTGGGGTTCATGAACTGGGACGCAGTGGAGTTCTGGGCGAAGATGATCCTGCTCCCGATCGCGTTCCTCGCCGCCACCGGCGGTGTCGTCTACGGTGCGATCTTCCTGTCGTTGGGCACGCCCGGCCAGCGGCTCACCGGCCTCGCCGCCCTGGCGGGATCGCTGCTGGTGTGGATGGTGGGGATGTGGCTGGCGTTCGGCCGCCCGACCCACTG
>JBFKDA010000210.1:0-5311 GCA_041619955.1 Acidimicrobiia bacterium
CTCCCCGGGTCGGGCGAGCCGCTCGCCATCCTCGCCGAGCCCTACGACGAGCTGTGGTGGGTCCGGCGCAAGGTCCGCCGGGAGGGCATCACGGCGGCCGAGCTGCGGGCGGCGCGACGCCGGCGCGGCGAGTAGCGTTCCCGCCGGGAGGCCGGCGCTGGCTCGATATCTCGTCATCGCATACCAGACCGCCGAGCACCCGGCATTGGTCCGGGAGCTACGGCGACTGGCGGCCGACGACCGAGCCGCCGAGTTCGTGCTGCTGGTGCCCGCCACCGCGGCGCAGCATCTGCGGCTGGCGAGCGCCGGGGAGTCGTACGAGCTGGCGCGGGACGCCGCCGACCGGGCGGCGACCCTGCTGCGGGCCCAGGGCGTCGAGCCGGCCGCGGTGCGGGTGCGCGATCCCAACCCGGTGGTCGCCGCCACCGCCGAGCTCTCCGAGCATCCCGACTACGACGCCGTGGTGGTCTCGACCTTCCCGGCGGGCATCTCGCGATGGCTGCGGATGGACGTTGTGAGCCGCCTGGAGCGGGTGACCGACCTCCCCGTGCTCCACGTGGTGGCCGAGGACGAGCACGCGGACACCGAGGCCTGACGGTGGGCCAGCAGATCAGCGTGGCGACGACGGTGGTCGGCGACGTCGCAGTCGTCAGCGGGAACCGCTCCCTGACGGGCCAGGACGGCGCCGCGTTCGCGGGGGCGGCGGCCGCGGCCGACGGCGCCGGCTTGCCGGCCGCGCTGGCCGCCCGGCTGTTCGCCGCCGACCCCGGCCTCGACCACGTGTTCGTCCACTCCAACGCGGTCGTGATGCGCCGCCCCGACGGCTGGCCCGACGGGCAGGCGGGTGCCGCCGCGCAGGTGGTCGCCGAGTTCTTCGTCTACTACACGGGAGGCCACGATCCCGCCGACGAGGAGGAGGGCGCACCGGTCGGCGGCGTCGGCCGCGGCCTCACCGTTCGCCCCAAGCCGGCCACGGCCGCGCTGCCCGAGGCCGAGATCGAGGCGCTGCGGGTCGCCAACTACAACGCCACGATCTCGTACCTGCGGAGGGCCCACGACAACCTGTGGATCTTCGGGGTCGTGCCAGACGCCGGCGTGCCCGAGTACGACGCCGGCCAGTACGCGACGCTCGGCCTCGGCTACTGGGAGCCCAGGATCGACGAGCTGGCAGAGGACCTCGACCGCGCGCAGCTCGCGAAGATGGCCCGTCGCTCGTACTCGATCAGTAGCCCGATCCTCGGCGACGACGGCGAGCTGCTGCCGCCAGGTCCCGAGCCGGCCCTGGAGTTCTACGTCGTGCTGGTGGAGACCGACTGGCAGGGGACGCCGGCCGTGCTCACCCCCCGCCTCTTCCTCAAGGACGTGGGCGATCGCCTCTACATGGGCCGCAAGATCGCCGGCCGCTACCGGCTCGATCGGGTGGGCGACCCGGACGCCGACATCGTCATGCTCGCCACCGGCACCGGCGAGGCGCCGCACAACTGCATGCTGCTCGACCTGCTGCGCGACGGGCACAGGGGGCGGATCGCCGCCGCCTGCACCGCCCGCTTCCGGCGCGACCTCGCCTACGTCGACGTGCACGCCGAGCTGGAGCGCCGCTACCCGAACTACCGCTACTTCCCGATGACGACCCGCGAGCCGGAGAACGAAGGGCGCAAGGTCTACATCCAGGACTGGATCGACTCGGGCGCCATGGAGGCCGACCTCGGCTGGGGGCTCGACCCGGCCCGCACCCACGTGTTCCTGTGCGGCAACCCGGCGATGATCGGCCTGCCCGAGTGGGACGGCGACACGCCGAGCTTCCCCGAGACCCGGGGCGTCGCCGAGATCCTCTCCGAGCGCGGCTTCACGATCGACCATCGCGGCGTCGCCGGCAACGTCCACTACGAGGAGTACTGGTAGGCCAGCCGCCGCCGGTCAGGACCGGCGGCGGAGCAAGACGCTCTCCCAGAACGGGCCCTGGTCGTGCTGGTCCGGCGAGAGGTCGTGTTGCGCGGCGGTCTCCAGCATCTCGTGCGGGTCGTGGACGTAGGCGCGGAAGCTGGAGCGGGTGAGGCTGAGGAGCGCGTTGCCGGCTTTGAATAGGGCGCGGTTCCACCACGTGTTACGGGGATAGGTCATGGCGAGGGCGTGCGTCGTGGTCGCGGCGGCCTTCTCGACCATTGCTCGGCCATCCGGGTAGCAGCAGACGACCCGGTGGAGCACCACCAGGTCGGCCGGTGCGACGTCGGTCGAGGTCACGAAGTCGCCGATGCGACGCTCGATGCGCCCGTCGGCGCCGGCCAGCTCCTGGGCAGCCTCCTCGTACTCGGGGGACAGCTCGACGTTGGTGGCGCGTGCCGCGCCCGCGGCGAGCAGCTCGAGTTGCAGGGCGCCGACGCCGCCCCCCACCTCCAGCACCGCGGCGCTGCCGGCGTGCGGCCGCAGCCAGCCGGCCAGGGTGGCGGCGCTCCCGCGCAGGCCGTGGCGCCGATAGGCCCGGGCGTCCCGCCGGGCGCGGCGGGCGCTGAAGACCCCGGCGTAGTCGGCCGGGCCGCAGCAGCCGGTCACGTCAGCGGCCCGCCACCGCGGCCTCGATCGCCGCCTCGAGGGCCGGGAAGATCGTCTCCGCCCACAGCGCATGCCCGGAGCGGTTGGGATGGAAGCCGTCGTCCGACCACAGCTCGGCGCTCGCCCGCCAGCGATCGTCGTTGGCGCGCATCACCACCTTGCGCACGCCGGGCCGGGCGGCCACCACCCGCCGCTGCGCCCGGTCCCCCTGCCACGACCGCCACCGCAGCAGCCAGTTGAACGGCACCAGCATCCGCGGCGGGCTGCCCAGGTCGCCCATGCCCGCCACCAGCACGACCCGGGCGTGCCCGGCGACCCGGTCGACGATCTGGCCGACGCGGCGCTCCAACACCGGCATCGGCAGCCCCCGCAGCGCGTCGTTGGCCCCCACCGACACGAACGCGACGTCCCAGCGGCCGCCGTCGAGCTGCGGAAGCTGGTGGGCGATCACGTCCCGGACCCGGGCGCCGCCCACCGCGGTGGACGAAAGCCGCACGTGGTACCGCTCGTTCAGTCGCGGCATGAGCTGGCGGATCCACACCTCGTCGGGATCGGACAGCCCGCTGCCGGTGCAGGTGCTGTCGCCGACGAGCAGCAGGTCGACTCGCGGCAGGCTCTGCGCGCCGAAGGAACCGGTCGGGTCGAGGTCGCCGAACCACGGGTAGCCGTTGCGCGCCCGCACGAACTGGACGGCCGTCGCCGCCACCCCCGCCAACGCGGTGCTCGCCAACACGCGTCCCATCCGCCCATTATCGCCGACCCGCGCACTAGTCATCCGAACATCGCCCGGAATGTGTCTGTCGCGAAGGGCGGGCGGGCCCGACAATGGCAGGGAGACACGAAGGGAATGTTCACGATGCCCCGCCCCACCACACCACCTCCCGCCGACGGCGCCCGCCAGGCGATCGAGCGGATCCTCCGCAAGTTGGGGCTGCTCCCGCCCCAGCCGGAGCTGGTGATCGCCCGGGTGCCCCGCCGCCCGGCCTGGCCGCCGCCGCGCCGCTAGTTCGGTCGGCCGGCACGGCTGACGGAGCGGCTTGATCCGGATCTTGCGGAAGCCCACCCGCGAGCCGGGATACGACTGCAGCCCCACGAACGCCGGCGCCGGAGCGCCGCGGCCCGGGTCGCGGTTCTCGTAGGTCGCCACGTCGTACCCGTTCAGCGCCACCGCGTACGACTGGTGCACCACCCGGATCGTGAACTCGTTCCACTCCCCCAGCGGCCGCTGCGGCACCGCGACCGCGGCTGCCGTCGTGCCGTAGATCGACCCCGGCGCCACTCCAGCTTCAGCTCGAAGGCCTCCGGCGTCGGCTGGGTGAAATGGCTCCTCGGCCCACTGGGGCGAGCCCACGCCCGGCGACCCTAGCGAACGGGGTGGGGCGGCGACGGGAGAATCGGGCCTTGACAGTGGCCACCGGATGGCGCACATTGCGCGCGACCTCGATCCGAAAGGACGGCGCCTTTGGGCCGCAAGAACGCACGCGCGATCCGGCCCGCCAGCCGCAAGGCGAACGGCGGGAAGTCCGGCAAGCGCGCAGGCGCCCGCCGCTCCAACTGAACCCAGGACGTCACCCGCCCCGTCAGTCCGCCCGGCCGCCGTGGACCCGGCTCTCGTAGCCGGTCCATTCCTTGTCGCGCAGCACGAACTTCTGGATCTTGCCGGTGGACGTCTTCGGCAGCTCCGCCACGAAGTCGACGCGGTCGGGTGCCTTGTACCGGGCGATGCGCTCCTGGACGTGCGCGATCACCGCGTCCTCCGTGGCGGTGGCGCCGTCCTTCAACACCACGAACGCCTTCGGACGCTCGCCCCACTTGTCGTGCGGCACGGCGACCACTGCGCACTCCAGCACCGCCGGGTGGCTGGCGATCGCCTGCTCGACCTCGATCGTCGAGATGTTCTCGCCGCCGGAGATGATGATGTCCTTCGCCCGGTCCCGCAGCTCGATGTACCCGTCGGGATGCCACACCGCCACGTCGCCGGAGTGGAACCAGCCGCCCCGGAACGCCTCGGCGGTGGCGTCGGGGTCGGCGAAGTAACCGGCCATCACGTTGTTGCCTCGCATCACGACCTCGCCCATCGTGGCGCCGTCCCGGGGGACGTCTCGCATGGCCTCGTCCACCACGCGGATCGGATCGGCGACGACGTAGGCGACACCCTGGCGAGCGAGGAATCGGGCCCGGGCGCCGGCCGGCTCCCCGTCGAGCGACTCCTGGTACTCGCACACCGTGTGCGGGCCGTACGTCTCGGTGAGCCCGTAGACGTGCACGATGCGGGCCCCCAGCTCCTCCATGGCGGCGATGATCGTGGGGCTGGGCGGCGCACCCGCAGTGGTGACCGTCACCGGCTGCGGGAACGGCTGCGCCTCGGGCGCGTTGGCCAGCGAGATCAGCACGGTGGGAGCGGCGTTGAGGTGGGTGATGCCCTCGGTGTCGACCAGCTCCCAGACTCGGGCGGGGTCCACCGCCCGCAGGCACACGTGCCGGCCGCCGATCGCCGTCACCGCCCACGTGGTGCACCAGCCGTTGCAGTGGAACATGGGCAGCGTCCACAGGTACACCGTCTCCTGCGAATGGCCGCTGTGGATCAGCTCGCCGAGGGCGTTGAGGTAGGCGCCCCGGTGCGTGTACATCACGCCCTTGGGGCTTCCGGTCGTCCCGGAGGTGTAGTTGATCGAGATCGTGGCGTGCTCGTCGTCGACCCGCCACGGCAGCGGCTCGTCCGAGCCCCGGGCGGCGAAGTCGCCGTAGGCCGTGGCGGCGA
>JBFKDA010000211.1:0-5293 GCA_041619955.1 Acidimicrobiia bacterium
CCCGTCCCGGGCCGCCGGCGGCGGCATGGTAGGCCGGCCCACCTCCGCATTCGCGACCATCCATCGGTAGCATCGCAACCGGGCCGCGGAATCAATGGGAGCACTGCAATGCCGCGTATACGGGCCGAGTCGATCGCCGCGCACAAGGAGCTGACGCGCCGTCAGATCCTCGATACGGCGGCGGAGCTGTTCGTCGCGCACGGGTACGGGGACACCGGGCTGGGTGACATCGCCGCCGTCATCGGGATCGGGCGAACGACGCTCTACGAGTACTTCCGGGACAAGGAGGAGATTCTCGTCAGCCTCGTCGAGGAGACGATCCCCGAGCTGCTCGACGACATGATCTCGGCGATCCCCGACGACCTCAACTGCCAGCAGCGTCTGGGAGAGCTGCTGCTGGCGAGCCTGCGGTTCGTCTCCGACGATCGCAACCTCGGGACGCTGATCATGCGGGAGGTGCCCAAGCTGTCGCCGGAGGCCCAGCGCAAGGTGCGCCGGGCGCACGCGCGGATCGAGGACGAGATCGTCGACGTGTGCCGGCGGGCCATCGAGACCGGCCAGTTCCGCGACGTCGACCCCGAGATGGCCGGCCAGATCGCCAGCGCGATGACGATGTGCGCGGCGCGCACCCTGCTGCGCGACGACGAGCCCAAACAACGGATGCACGAGATGGGCGACGCACTGCTGTCGGTGCTGCTCCACGGCCTCAGCGCCGACTGACCGCCGCTAGTGGGCGAGCGCCTCCTCTTCACCGGCGGGCAGGTCTTCGACGGCACCGGCGCAGCACCGGCGGACGCCGACGTGACCGTGGTCGACGGGCGCATCGTCGAGGTCGGTACCGACCTGGACGGCGATCGGTCCGTCGACCTCGCCGGCGGGACGCTGCTGCCGGGGTTCATCGACTGCCACGTCCACGTGATGTTCGGCGGCCTCGACATCTGGCGCCTCCTGCAGACGCCGTTCTCGTATCAGTTCTACATCGCTGCCCGCAACCTCGAGGCCACGCTGCAGACGGGCATCACCACCGTCAGGGACGCCGGTGGCGCCGACCTCGGGGTGAAGCAGGCCGTCGACGACGGCCTCGTGCGCGGGCCTCGCATGCAGATCAGCATCACGATGATCAGCCAGACCGGCGGGCACGGCGACGGCTGGATGGCGTCGGGCCAGCACGTCAGGCTGCTCGACCCCCACCCCGGGCGGCCCAGCGGGGTGGTGGACGGCGAGCAGGAGATGCGCCGCAAAGTGCGCGAGCTGGTCCGGGCGGGGGCGGACGTGATCAAGGTGGCCACGTCGGGCGGGGTCATGTCGCCGCGCGACCACCCGCACCACGCGCACTTCCGGCTGCGCGAGCTCGAGGTGCTGGTGGAGGAGGCGACCGCCGCCGAGGTGTTCGTCATGGCGCACGCTCAGGCGGAGCAGGGGATCAAGAACGCGGTCCGGGCCGGGATCCGCTCGATCGAGCACGGCATCTACCTCGACGACGAGGCCATCGAGTTGATGGTCGAGCACGGCACCTACCTCGTCCCGACCCTCGTCGCGCCGATGGGCGTCATCGAGGCCGCCGAGACGGGCGCCAGCATCACCGAAGCGGCGCTCCGCAAGGCGCGCGAGGTGGTCGAGGTGCACGTCGAGTCGTTCCGCAAGGCGGTGGCGGCCGGCGTCAAGGTCGCGCTCGGCACCGACAGCGCGGTGACGCCGCACGGCCGCAACCTCGCCGAGCTGCCGCTGATGGAGGCCGGCGGCATGAGCCCGGCCGAGGTGCTCGTCAGCGCCACCGGCGGCGCCGCCGACCTGCTGGGCGTCGTCGCCGACCGCGGCACGATCGAGCCCGGCAAGCGCGCCGACCTGGTGATCGTCGACGGCGACCCCCTCGATCTGCACGGCTACCGAGAGCGGATCCGCGCGGTCTACATGGACGGCCAAGCAGTCGTGACGAACGAGTAGCGAGCCTCGCTCCTCAGTCTCTCTCTTCCCCCGTCTCTTCCTCTTCCCCGCGGAGCGGGGGAAATACCCCGAGGCGCAGCCCCGGGGGGAAGTGGGTGCAACCCTGCGGGCGTGCGGCACGCGGGCTGGCAGAGCCGCGCCCTGGGCTCAATATCGTCGGGTAGGCGACATTGCTGCCGCCACGAGCTGCTCGCCGGCGGTTCGCCATGTCGAGATGCTCGTTCACGGCGTGTTCGAAGGCGGTGGGGTGCGGGGCATCGCGCTGGCCGGGGCGGCTGCCGCGGCCCTCGAGCACGGGCTCGCGTTCGACCGGCTGGCAGGGACGTCGGCCGGCGCACTGGTGGCGGCGCTCGTCGCGGCCGGGTACGGCCCGGGCGAGCTGGGCGACCAGGTTTGCCAGATCGACTGGCCCGGTCTGCTCGATCCGGTGCCCGGTCGCCGGCTCCCGTTCGTCGGTCCCCACCTGGCGCTCCTGCTCCACAACGGGCTCTACCGGGGCGACGCATTGGAGGCGACGTGGGCGAGGCTGCTCGCCCGCAAGGGAGTCCGCACGTTCGACGACCTGCCGGCCGGCAAGCTGCGGGTGGTCGCCACGGATCTCAGCCACCAAGTTGGGGTGTTGCTGCCTGATGCGCTGCGGGGACTCGGCCACGACCCTGGGCAGTTCCCCGTGGCGCGTGCGGCTCGCATCTCGGCCGCGGTGCCGTTCATCTTCCAGCCCGTCGAGCTCGCCGACCGGGTCACCGGGGAGCGCGTGCTGCTCGCAGACGGCGCGATGGCGACCAACTACCCGATCCGAGCCGTGCCCCGCGACCGGCCCGTCGTGGGCTTCCGGCTGCGCGATGAGCGCGCAGCTCACCCGCACCTTCCCGTGCGCGGCCCGGCGTCGCTCGCCCGGGCGGTCGCCCTCGCCGGCATTCGCGCCAGGTACGCGCTGCCACAGCCGGCCGGCGACGCGACGCTCACGGTGGAGGTACCGGTCGACAGGGATCTCGACTTCGACGTCGCGCCGGGCCGGGCGCGCGCCGTCTTCGAACGCGGCCGGGCGGCCGCGGCCGCCCAGCTCGCGGCAGAACTGTCGTCCCTCCGACCATCTTCGCCCGGCTCGACCCCGGTCGAGCGTTGACCGTCCCGGACCCCTCGAATGGAGGCCCCCCACATGGAACTGCTCCACGCCATCCTCGCCGCGGTGTTCGGCACCGCGCTCATGAGCCGCTCCAGCTTCACCGAGATGTTCTGGGAGGGCCGCCCGGCGAGCGTCGTCCCCGGCCAGGCCGTCAACAAGGTGCTCAGCCCGTTCGGGGTCCCGAAAATCGAGGGCAGGCTGCTCCACATCCTCTCCGACTACGCCCACTGGGCGCTCGGCACCTCGTGGGGCGTGGTGTTCTGGCTGCTCCTCGATGTCGCCGGCCTCAACCTCGGGCTGACCGGCATCCTCTACTTCTTCATCGTGTGGGGCGCCGAGCAGGTCTACCTGCCGTTGCTCGGGATCGGCGTGCCATGGTCATGGCGGTGGGGGACGAACCCCGGCGGGCGGTACGTCTGGAAGTACAACCTCTCCGACATGTGGCACCACGTCGTCTACGCCGGCGGCACGACGCTCGGCTGGCTGCTGATCGACTTCACCCAGCGCGGCTGAACCGGCGGTGGAAGGGTGCGGGCTGACGCCCCGAACATCCGCTCCCCCCTCCCCGCCTTCGGCGGGACTCCCCCCGCAAAGCGGGGGGAGAGAAGAACGCCGCGCGACCCGCATCAACGCGGTACGGGCTTGGCACCAGGCCGCCGCTCGCGGCGGCCACGACGTCCGTGCAACACGAGCGCGGCAGCCCGCAGGTCGGCGAGCCCCAATACCCGCCACCGCAACCCGACGCTCGTCCGACCTGCAAAGCAACACAGCTCGCGGCGGCCACGACGTCCGTGCAACACGACAGCGGCAGCCCGCAGGTCGGCGAGCCCGAATACTCGCCACCGCAACCCGACAGCTCGTCCGACCTGCAAGCAATACCTCCGACCTGCAAAGCAACGCGCTCCCACTAACGTACTGGCCGCCTCATCCGGGAGACCTCTTCTCGTGGACGAACACGTTTCCATCCGCCGAGCCACGCGCCGCCCCGCCGGGCAGCTCACGGTGCTGGCGCGCTCCGAAGCGCCGCCGATCCTCACCGAGGTGCTGCACTTCACGACGACCGACGGCGCCGAGTTCTGGGACCTCACCGAGTTGACCCGGGAGGCCACCGCCCGCTCCGGCGTGCGGCACGGCCAGGTGACCGTCTACAGCCCGCATACCACCACCTCGATCGCGGTGAACGAGTCCGAGACCGGGTTCCTCAACGACCTGCGGCGCCTGCTCGACCAGGCCATCCCGGTCGATCGCTACTACGAGCACGACGACCACGAGCTGCGCACGGAGAACCTCCAGGAGGACGAGTTCCTCAACGGCCACGCGCACTGCCGGCAGATGCTCGTGGGCTCGCCGTCGGTCACTATCCCGGTGGTCGAGGGGGAGGTCGTGCTGGGGCAATGGCAGCGAATCCTGTTCGCAGAGCTCGACCAGGCGCGAGACCGCCGGGTGATCTTCCACGTCCAGGGCGTCTGACCGCTACCTGCAGTCTTCCCAATTTCTGGCATAGGCTTGAACGCAGAGCGCGTGCACGACTAGCTTGGCCGCAACCGACCGGCAGGCAGCCCGCTTGTCGGCCGGATCGGAGCGGACTTTGGGAGGCTTACGAATGATGAAACGACTCCTGGTGCTGATATTCGCGCTCGGGCTGATCGCCGCCGCATGCGGCGACTCCGGGGGCGATGGCACCACTACGACAGACGCCGAGACGACCCAGACGACGGCAGGCGAGACGACCGATACGACGGCAGGTGAGACCACCGAGCCCACGGAAGGCGACGGCGGCCAGGCCGGTCAGGGCATCCTCCAGACCGTGCAGGACCGCGGCACGCTCAAGTGCGGTGTGTCCGGCGCGGCGACGGCCTTCTCCGAGCAGCAGCCCGACGGCAGCGTGACCGGCTTCGACGCCGACTACTGCCGGTACATCGCGGCGGCGGTGCTCGGCGATGCCGCAGCCGTGGAGTTCACGGCCCTGACCGCGGCCGAGCGGTTCACGGCCGTGCAGACCGGCGCGGTCGACGTGCTGATCCGCAACACGACGTGGACGCAGAGCCGGGACACGGACGTGGGCATGGACTTCGCGCCGACGACCTACTACGACGGCCAGCAGGTCATGGCCCGCGAGGCCGACGGCTTCCAGACGTCGTCCGGCCTGGCGGACCTCGAGGGCGCCGTGGTGTGCACCAACGCCGGCACGACGACCGAGAAGAACATCACCGAGGCCACGGC
>JBFKDA010000212.1:0-5273 GCA_041619955.1 Acidimicrobiia bacterium
CCTCCCGCCACGATGAGCGCCGCCCGCCCCATCCGCCGGTGGACGGGAGGTCGGGCCTTTGCTTCGGTCACCGCCGCAAGTTACCCCTCAGCCCCTCTGACGCGTGGGGTATCGGCCGTAGCGCCAGCCGCAGCTCGCACGGAGCGGGGGATGGGGGTGCGAGCCTGGCGCCCCGAACATCCGCTCCCCCTCCCCGCCTTCGGCGGGACTCCCCCCGCCGAGCGGGGGGAGAGGAGGAAGGGGGGTCAGGCGAGGTTGCGGCGCTGGAGGAGGGCCGACGTGGCGTACACGCCGGCGAGCAGCAGCACCAGCGTTTTGGCGGCCGCACCGCCGGCACCGGGGGTGACGACGCCCAGCGCCTCGTCGAGCAGCACCGGGGCCCCGTCGACCAGTCCGGCGTAGGCGCTGAGCCCGATGCGGGTGACGGAGTACGTCGCCAGCGCCCCGATGGCCAGGCTGAGCCCGGCCTCCCACACGAACACGAAGATCAGCCCCGCCAGCACCGCCCGCCGCAGCAGCATTCCGAGTGGGACGAACAGCGCGGCGTAGACGGCGACGTTGAGGGCGATCGCCACCAGCAACGGCACCAGCGGCTCGGCCCCGCCCTGGGTGAGCCAGAACGTGATGCCGAGCACCAGCGCGCCGGTGCCCGCCACCGCGAACGCCGCAGCCCAGGCGGCCGCCATCTTGGCGAGCGCGATCTGCCAGCGGGCCAGCGGCCGCACCGTGAGGAACGACAGCGTGTGCTGGGCGCGTTCCTCCCCGAGCGCGGCGGCGGCCGCCACCAGCGAGATCACCGGCGTGACGATCGCGAACAGGGTCGCGAGCGGTGCGTCGTGGAAGAACTGGAGGGCGCTGCGCTCGCTCATCCCGCTCTGCCCGATACCGAAGATCAGCGTGGGCAGCAGGGCGAGCGCCAGCATGCCCCAGGTGCGCCGCACGCGAAGCAGCTGGCTGGTAGAGACCCGGGCGATGGCGGTGGCGGCGGTCATCGGCGCCGCACCAGGTAGCGGAACACGCTCTCCAGCGACTCGTCCTCCGGCTCCATGCTGGTGAGCCGCAGGTCGAGGTCGCGCGCGAGCCGGGGGAGGCGGCGCCCCAGCCCCGGGAGGTCGGTGGTCGCGACGTGCAGGTCGCCGCCCTCGATGCTGACGCTGTCGACGTGGCCCTCCTCGACCAGCGCCGCGGCGACCCGGCGCGGCGCCTCGACGCCGACCTTCACCCGGAACGGGATGTCCGACATCGCCCCCCGGATGGCGGCCACGTCGCCGGCGGCGGCCAGCTTGCCGTCGACCATCGCCAGCACCCGGTCGGCCATGCGCTCCACCTCGGCCAGCACGTGCGACGACACGATCACGGTGCGGCCTTCGGCAGCCAACTGGTGGAAGGCGGCGATCATGCGCGCCCGCTGGACCGGGTCGGTGCCGTTGAGCGGCTCGTCGAGCACCAGGATCTGGGGGTCGTGGACGAGTGCGGCGGCAACCTTGGTGCGCTGCCGCATCCCCTTCGAGTAGCCCTCGAGGCGCCGCCCCGACTCGGCGGTCATCGCCACCTGGTCGAGCGAGGCGGCGGCCGCCGCCTGCGGATCGGCCACCCCGCTGAGGCGGGCCGAGTACTCCACGTACTGGCGCCCCGTGAGCGACGGGTACACCGCGTCCTCCTCGGGTACCAGGCCGACCTGGCGGTACACGTCGGGGTGGCGGCGGGGGTCCTGGCCGAGCACGGTGACCGTGCCCTCCGACGGGGAGGCCAGGCCGGTGATCATCCGCAGCAGCGTGGTCTTGCCCGCGCCGTTGGGGCCCAGCAGGCCGGTGACGCCCGGGCCGAAGGAGCAGGTGACCCGCGACACCGCCACCTTCTGGCCGAACCACTTCGAGGCGGCGGCCACCTCCACCGTGGCGTCGGGGGCGAGCGCCGGGTCGGTCACAGCCACCGCCGGTAGCGCCGCAGCACCAGGAACCCCGATCCCACCGCGATGGCGGCGACCACCGCCAGCGACACCCACGGGTCGAAGCCGGCGCGCTCCGGGATCCATTGCAACGTGCTGTCGTCGAAGATCCAGTCGGACACGTAACGGGGATGGTGGTTGAGGGCGAACAGCCCGGCGACGTCGAAGTCGTTGGTGACCAGCGCGTCGCTGACGCCGTTGACCGCGAAGACGATCGCCAGATAGACGCCGGCACCCACCGCGGTGCGGTTGGAGTAGGCCGCCACGACCGCCGCCAGCGGCGCGAAGGCCGCGAAGTAGACCGCGGTCGCCGCGATGGCGCGGGCGAGCACGTCGAGGTCGCCGACGAGGCTCGACAGGAACCCGTCCGGGGACACGAACGCGTTGCCGATCAGCAAGAGCGTCTGGGGCACGACCAGGAACGCCAGCGTCAGCGCGGCGAGGGCCGCGGTGCGAGCCCCCAGGTAGTCGGTGCGGCGCAGCGGGCGAGACGCATATACCTCCAGCGTGCCGTGGACCCGGTCGGGGATCAGCAGCTCGGTGGCGGCCAGCGCGACGAACAGCAGCGTGACCGTGGCACTGAACGACGAGTACTCGGCGGCGCCGAACAGCTCGACCGGCTCGTTGGTGGCGCCGTCGATCAGCAGCTCACCGGTGATCACGCTGAAGGCCAGGAAGAAGCCGGCCGGCATCAGGGCCAGCACGATCAGCGACCAGGGCATGATCTTGTTGCGCGCCCGGCGGCGCAGCCCCAGCACCCGTCGCATCCCGTCCTTGAAGATCGCCACCAGCGCGCCGCGCCGGCCCAGCCGCTCCCCGTCGTAGCGCTGGTAGCCGAGGTCGTAGACGACGCCGGTGGGGTCGGTCACAGCGTGTCCCCCGCCCGCAGGAACACGTCCTCGAGTGTGGTCGTGCCGGAGGAGAGGCGGCGCAGGCCGGCGCCGGTCTCGGCCAGCGCGTCGCGAACCACCGTGAACGGGTCGCCGTCCTCCACCCGCACCTGCATGCGGGTGCCCTCGTGTTCCACCGCCGCGCCCCGGCGCTCCAGCGCGGCGACGAGCACCGCGGGGCTGTCGAGCACCTCCAGCAGCACCGTGCCGGTGGCTTCGAGGCCGGCCAGCGGCCCGGAGCGGAGCACCTTGCCGCCGTCCAGCATCACCACCCAGTCGCAGGTGCGCTCAATGTCGCCGAGCACGTGGGAGGAGACGACGACGTCGATCCCGAAGCCGCCCAGCCGCTCGATCAGGTCGAGCATCTCGTCGCGGCCCTCCGGGTCGAGGCCGGCGGTCGGCTCGTCCAGCAGCACCAGGTCGGGGTCGTGGACGAGCGCCTGGGCGAGCTTGGTGCGCTGGGTCATGCCCGTGCTGAAGCCGCCGATGGGGCGGAACCGCTCCTCCTGGAGCCCGACCAGCGCCAGCACGTCGGAGGCCCGCTGCCGGGACGCCTTGGGTGGCAGCCCGGCCAGCTCGGCGGAGTAGCCGACGAAGTCGGCGGCGGTCTGGTCGGGCGGCAGCGTTGCCGCTTCCGGCATGTACCCGACCCGGGAACGCACCGCCAGCGGGTCCTGGCCGACGTCGTGTTCGAGCACCCGCACGCCGCCGGCCTGAGGGTCGAGGATGCCCAGCATCAGCTTGAGGAGGGTGGTCTTGCCGGCGCCGTTGGCGCCCACCAGCCCGATCCGCCCGGCGGGGACGTCGAGGTCGATCCCGTCGAGAGCGAGTACGTCGCCGTACGCGAAGGTGAGTCCGGTGGTGGCGAGGACGGTCACAGCCGGGAACGCTACCCGACGGTCGTGGCGCGGGAGACGTCGGTGACGCCGAGCGGCTGGAACCGGCCAGCCGAGGGTGGGGGCCGGTCCGCCGTCAGTCGACTGCCGGCTCTTCGGCAGGGTCCGGCGGCCGCTTGGGGAACGCCCGCCGTGCCGACTCCTTCACGCGTTTCATGGCGCGTTCCGCTACGGGGAACTCGGTGGCGAGGATCGCCAGACCTCCGACGATCACCAGCGAGCCCGGGCCCGGCAGCGGGATGAGGATCACGCCGAGCACCACCACCAGCCCGCCGACGATGCCGACGACGAGCTTGCGGGTGCGGTGGAGGGGCCTGCGGGCCATCGTCACATCGTACGCGTCGGCGGGAGGTAGTGGCGAGGCGCCACACCGCCCCTGGAGCGAGCCGGGCGGGGCACCGAGCAGCTTGCACTATCGAACCTGACGGGCGACCTCGCCCGACCAGTGGCATACTTTCCCTCTAGCTAGTAGCTCGCCAGCGAGATAACCTGGGTCGTGTGAACGACCAGGACTCCATCGACCGCATGCTGGCCGGTTGGCAGCGCACCCGTCCCGACGTGGATGCGCGGGCGCTGGCCGTCGTGCAGCGCCTGATCCGGGGCGGGCGGCGCGCCGAGCGTCGGCTGGAGGAGTTGGTCGCCGTGCAGGGGTTGCGGGTGCGGGGGGACTACGAGACCCTCGGCGCGCTGCGGCGGGCAGAGCCCGCCTCGCTGACGCCCCACCAGCTCGCCGCCGAGACGCAGGTGTCGAGCGCGGGAATGACCAGCCGGCTCGATCGCCTCGAGGCCAACGGCTACGTCGTGCGCACCGCCGACACGGCAGATCGCCGTTCGGTCAACGTGGCCCTCACCGACGCCGGGCGACGCCTCGTCGACGACCTGTTCGCGGTGAGCGCGACCGAGCAGGCGTTGATGCTCGATGGGCTCAAGCGGGCCGAGATCGCCCAGCTCGGCGAGCTGCTGCACCGCATCCTGCGCAACCTCGACGACCGCTGAGGCGACCGGCTCCTTCGGCGAGCTGTCCGATTCGGCCAACTTCCATCAAACGCCACCTTCTGCTTGACACGGTATCTAGCGTTCAGGTATCTTGCTGTCGAACTACTCGCCAGCGAAACGCCAGCGAGACAACCTAGCCGCACCGGTGCGCCGGGCGGCTCGAGCACAAGGAGTGCCGAAATTGGGTCTTGAGATGTCGGCTCGTAAAGGCCGTGAGGCCGAGTCGGTGGCCCGTCGCCCGCGGCGCAGGCTGATCGCGCCGCTGCTCCTCGCCGGGGCAGTCCTCCTGTCCGCATCGCCCGCGATCGCCTACTTCGCCGGCCAGCAGATCTGGTCGCAGACGAAGACGGTGAACGCCGGCACGACCCGCCTGAGCGACTTCACGGTGTCGGACAACCGCCCGTACGACATGTACGGCAAGGTCACGACCACGTGCACGAACACGGCGCAGAAGTGGGGCTACCGCCTCGTCGAGACGAAGAACTGGCTGCCGGACACGACGATCGTGAAGAAGAACTGGGACTCGCCCATCAAGACCTGCAC
>JBFKDA010000213.1:0-5263 GCA_041619955.1 Acidimicrobiia bacterium
GCGTTCCCGTCCACCTCGCCAAGGTAGGCACTCCGGTCGGCCTGGAGATCCTCGTCGACCACCTGCCGGTCGCCGTCGCAGCTACCGTGACCAGGCTGCCGTTCTTCGACCCGGAGCGCCGGACTGCATGAAGCGCCGCTACGACGCCATCGTCATCGGGGGAGGCCACAACGGCCTCGTCAACGGGGCCTACCTCGCCAAGGCCGGCCTGTCGACGCTGATCCTGGAGCGGCGAGACGTGGTGGGCGGCGCGGCGATCACCGAGGAGGTGATCCCCGGCTTCCACTTCACGACGTTCTCCTACGCGCTCAGCCTGCTGCGGCCGCAGATCATCCACGAGCTGGAGCTGCCGAAGTTCGGGTTCATGACGCTGCCGATGCCCGCCAACTTCGCGCCGATGGAGAACGGCGACTACCTCCTGCTCGGCGCCGACGACGAGCAGAACCATCACGAGATCGCCCGCCACTCGGCGCACGACGCCGACGCGCTCGCCGCCTACGACCACCTCGTGGCGACGGTGAGCCATGCGATCAAGCCGCTGGTCGACTCGGTGCCCCCCAACCTCGCCAGCAAGGACCCCGACGAGCTGGCCCGCCTCGCCGAGCTCGGCGCGCACCTCCGCAGCCTCGACGCCGGCACCCTGCATGCGCTGGCCCGGTTCCTCACCGGGAGCGCCGCCGACATCCTCGACGACCACTTCGAGGCCGACATCCTCAAGGCGCTGCTGGCGTCGTCGGGCATCATCGGCTCGAAGTTGGGGCCCCGCTCGCCCGGCTCCGGCCTGGTGATGCTGTACCACTCGATGGGCGAGCACGACGGGGTGTTCCACCGCTGGGCATTCCACAAGGGTGGCAACGGCGGCTTCACGCAGGTGTTGGCCAGGGCCGCGGCGGCGTTCGGCGCCGAGATCCGCACCGGGGCGGCGGTGACCGACGTGCTGACCTCAAACGGCCGCGCCACCGGGGTGGCGCTCGACGACGGCAACGAGCTCGAGGCTGGCGTCGTGGTGAGCGCGCTCGACCCGCGCCGCACCTTCCTCGAGCTGGTCGACCCCAGGGAGCTGCCCACCGACCTCGTCGACGCGATCCAGCGCATGAAGTTCGACGGCACCTCGGCGAAGGTCAACTTCGCCCTCGACGGGCTGCCGACCTACCCGGCGCTGGCCGGCCGCACCGACCAGTACCAGGGCTTCATCAACATCGGGCCGACCATCGACTACCTCGAGCGAGCGTTCGACGACGCCAAGTACGGCCGCTACAGCCGCCACCCCTACATCGACGCCTGCATCCAGTCGACGATCGACCCCGGCATGGCGCCGCCGGGCAAGCACGTGATGTCGTGCTTCGTGCAGTACGCGCCCTACCACCTGGCCGAGTCCGACTGGGACACGATCCGCGACGAGTTCGCCGACACGGTGCAGGCCGCGCTCGAGTCGCATTTCCCGGGCTTCGGCGACCTCGTGCTGCACCGCCAGGTGGTCACGCCGCTCGACATCGAGCGGACCGTCGGCCTCAGCGAGGGGAACATCTTCGCCGGGGAGTTCCTCGCGCCACAGATGTACTTCTTCCGGCCCGCCCCCGGCTGGAACCAGTACCGCACCCCGATCGCCGGCTACTACCAGTGCGGTTCCGGCACCCACCCCGGCGGATGCGTGATGGGCGGCCCGGGGCGGCTGGCGGCCCAACAGATCCTGGGCGATCGGCGGTAGCATCCGGCGCCGTGTACCAGCACACCCAGCAGTCGCACGTGTGGATGATGGTCCTGGCGCCCATCGAGGCGGTGGTGCTGCTGGCCCTCATCGTGACCGGCGCCGGCATCGCCGCGCTCGTCGGCGTGATGCTGGTGTTCGGCATCGTCATGGTGGTGGGGCTCGTCTTCAGCCGGCTCACGGTGGAGGTCGACGGCGGCGCCGTGCGGCTCGCCTTCGGCAGCGGCTGGCCCCGCAAGACGATCCCGCTGCACGAGGTGACGTCGGCCCAGCGGGTGCGCAACCGCTGGTGGTACGGCTTCGGGATGCGCAAGATCCCTGGCGGGTGGATGTGGAACGTCGCCGGGCTCGATGCCGTCGAGCTGACCCTCGCCACCGGCAAGAAGTTCCGGGTGGGCACCGACCAGCCGGACGCGCTGCTCGACGCGCTCAGCGGCAAGGTGCCCATCGGCTGACCCGCTGGACCGGGGCCGGCTGCGAGCGGCTCCTTGGAAGGTATCCCCCAGATCGCACGTTGTCCGTGGGAGATTCGGCGTAGGCTTGTCGACGGCTTGCCGAGAACGGAGGGGAAGGATGGCGTTCAGCCCGGAGACCATCGCGCGGGCATCCAGCAGGCACCCGTGGCGCACCGTCGTCGCGTGGATCGTGCTCTTCGCCCTCGGGGGCGCGGCAGCCGGGCTCGTGCTCGGCAGCGTGCTGACCACCGAGTTCGACTTCACCGACACACCCGAGGCGAAGGAGGCGCAGCAGCTCGTCGACGAGCGGCTGCGCGGTGAGGAGAAGATCACCGAGTTCGTCGTCGTGACGGCGCGAGGCGCCACCGCCGGCGACCCCGAGTACGCCGCGTACGTCGGCGAGCTGGTCGCCGTCACCCAGGGCTTCGGCCCCGACGTCGTCGAGTTCGTCGGCAGCTACCTCACCGAGACCGGGCCGGTGTCCCAGGACGGCCGCACCGTGCTGCTGCCGGTGACGCTCGCCCAGAGCGACCTCGACGATGCGTCCGACGACGCCGAGCTGCTCGGCGAGCGGCTGCGGGAGGTCGACGCCCCCGGCGACTTCGAGGTGCTGCTGGCCGGGGAGGCCACCGCCAACCGCGACTTCCAGCACCTCGCCGAGGAGGGGCTGCGGCGCGGCGAGTCGTTCGGCGTGGTGATCGCGTTGATCGTGCTGCTGGTGGTGATCGGCACCTTGGCGGCGGCGGTCCTGCCGATCCTGCTGGCGGTCGCCGCGATCACCGTCGCCATGGGCACCACTGCCCTGATCGGGCTCACGTTCGAGCTGTCGTTCTTCGTCACGAACATGATCACGATGATCGGGCTGGCGGTGGGCATCGACTACGCGCTGTTCATCGTCGCCCGGTACCGGGAGGAGCGGGTGCGGGGCCACGACCCGCTGGAGGCGATCGGCCGCTCCGGCGCAACCGCCAACCGGGCGGTCTTCTTCTCGGGGCTCACCGTGGTGCTCGCCCTCATTGGCATGCTGTTCGTCCCGAACACGATCTTCCGCAGCCTCGGCGTGGGGGCGATCGTGGTGGTGGTGTTCGCCGTCGCCGCCTCGATGTCGCTGCTCCCTGCGGTGCTGGCGCTGCTGGGCGACCGGGTCAACCGGCTGCGGGTGCGCAAGCACGAGTCGCTGCAAAACGTGGACAAGGTCGGCGGCTTCTGGGACAAGGCGACCGCCCAGGTCATGGGGCGGCCCGTAGCCTGGCTCGTCGTCGGCGTGGCGGTGATGCTGCTGATCGCTTGGCCGGTACTGAGCCTCGACACCGGGTTCGCCGGCATCAGCACGCTGCCCGACGACGTCGAGACCAAGCAGGCGTTCACGATCCTCGAGCGCGAGTTCTCGGGCGGGCTCACCGACCCGGTGCTCGTCGTCGTCGACGGCGAAGTAGCCGGCGACGTGGAGGCGGCGCTCGGCAGGCTGCAGGCCGAGCTCAGCACCGACCCGCGGTTCGGGGCCGTCGACCCGGCGACCGCCGTCGAGGTCAGCGCGGCCGGCGACCTGGCGCTCCTGTCGGTGCCGCTCGCCGGCGACTTCCAGAGCGAGCAGGCCTACGAGGCCGTCAGGGAGCTGCGGAGCGACGTGATCCCAGCCGTGTTCGACGGGGTGGACGCCCGGGTGCTCGTCGGCGGCTTCTCGGCGTTCAACGTCGACTTCTTCGACGACGTGAGCACGTTCACGCCGATCGTGTTCGCGTTCGTGCTCGGGTTGAGCTTCGTGCTGCTGACGGTGGTGTTCCGCTCGCTGGTGGTGCCACTGAAGGCGATCCTCCTCAACCTGCTGTCGGTGGCGGCGGCCTACGGGGCGGTCGTGATGTTCTTCCAGGCCGGCGCCGGGCCGGAGTTCGCGAAGGACATCGCCGGCTTCCTCGGCTTCCTGGAGGTCGAGTCGATCGAGGCGTGGCTGCCGCTCTTCCTGTTCTCGGTGCTGTTCGGCCTGTCGATGGACTACCACGTGTTCCTGCTGTCGCGGATCCGGGAGTGGTACGACCGGTCGGGGGACAACGCCGCGGCCGTCGCCCACGGCCTGCGCACCACCGGGGCGATCATCACCGGCGCGGCGCTGATCATGGTCGCCGTGTTCGGCGGCTTCGCGGCCGGCGAGCTGGTGTCGCTCCAGCAGATGGGCTTCGGGCTGGCGGTGGCGGTCTTCCTCGACGCGACGATCGTGCGAACGATCCTGGTGCCGGCCACGATGCGGCTGCTCGGCAACCGCAACTGGTACCTGCCCGGGTGGCTGGAATGGCTGCCGCACGTCGACATCGAAGGCCACGAGGCGGCCCACCTCGCCGAGGAGCGCGAGCTCGCCGGCGTCTGAGCCGACTGGACATCGGCTGCTGCGGGTATACCGTTACCTCAGCACACGTGCCCCGGTGGGACGCCGCGGGCCCTGATGAAGTGGGACGCGCATGGCCGTCAACGAGGAATTCGAGCTGCTGCAGGCGGTCGAGCCGACCGTCCGGAAGCTGATCGCCGACCACAAAGATCGGCGCAAGCACTGGTACTTCCACGAGCTGGTCCCGTGGGAGCTGGGCCGGAGCTTCGTCGACGACCCGTGGGACCCGTCGCAGGCGACGATCAACGAGCGGGCGCGGACGTCGCTCGTCCTCAACCTGCTCACCGAGGACAACCTGCCCTCGTACCACACCGCGCTGCAGACCTACCTGCCGAAGGGGACGGCCTGGCAGGAATGGACCGGCATCTGGACCGCCGAGGAGGGCCAGCACTCGATCGCGATCCGGAGCTACCTGCTGACGTCGCGCAACTGCGACCCCGTGGCGCTGGAGGACGACCGCATGGCGGCGCTCAACGTGGGGTGGACGCCGGCCAAGACCCGCCCCGCCGAGATGTTTGCGTATACCGCCGCGCAGGAGCTGGCGACCCGGGTGTCGCACCGCAACGCCGGCAAGATCACCGAGGACGAGGTGGCGTTCGACCTGATGCGCCACATCGCCGCCGACGAGAACCACCACTACATGTTCTACAAGGGCGTGCTGGGTGAGATGATCGAGCTGTCGCCCCTGTACGGGCTGGAGGGCCTGTACTCGGTGCTGAC
>JBFKDA010000214.1:0-5247 GCA_041619955.1 Acidimicrobiia bacterium
CAGCTCCTGGAGGCGCATGGCGTTCTGGCTGACGGCCGACTTGGCCTGGTCGGCCTGGTTGGTCGCCGCCTCGTACTGGCCCTTGAGGCTGGCCAGGTTGTTGTCGGCGGCCTGGAGCTTCATCGCGAGCGACTGGGCGGTACGGGTCCACTTCTGCTGGGCCTCGGTGTCGCCGGCGTTCTGCGCCTCCTGGGCCTTCACCAGCGCCTGCTTGGCGAGCTCGCGGGCCTCACCGGCGTCGTCGGCGGCCTTCTCGATCTTCTGCTCGAGCATCGTGCGGTGCGACACCACCTTGGCGGCCTGGTTGCGGAGCTCCTGATCGCGGCGCTTCGCCTCGTTGATCGCCTGCTCGATCTCGATCTCCGGGTCCATCGCGGCCTCGGTTCGAGTGCGGAACCACGTGCGGATGTAGCCCCAGAGTCGTCGGAGGAATCCCATGCGTCTGACGTCCTTCGCTCGGTGAATCGGCCCGTATCTTATCGCCCGGGGCAGCGCGGCCGCCTGGCGGCCTACCGGTTGCGGCGACGACCGGTTCGCGCCCGCGACCCGGAGCTGCGCGACCGGGACGCCGAGCTGCGGCTGCGGGACGACGAGCGGCTCGACGAGCGCGAGGCCGACCGGCCGGAGGAGCGGCTCGACGAACGCGACGTGCGCCCCGGCCACGACGTCGCCGACCCCGACGTCCGCGTCGCCCGCCGGGGGGGACGAGCCCGCCGGCCGCCACCCCAGCGCACCGGGACGCCGCTGCCCATCCCGCCGACGAGGATCGAGAACGCGTCCATCCAGTTGAACCCGCCGCCGCCCCGGGACCGGGGCGCCATCGGGGCCGGGACCTGGCGGTTGCCCACCCGGATCGTCCGCGCTTCGGGAACCTGTCCGTTCCGCAGCTTCTCGGCGTCCACTTGGCACACCTGCACCTGCTTGGACCCTGCCGCCGTGCGTATCTGCGCCGACTCGAACGGCCCGCGATGGGTGGGGTCGAAGAAGCAGCGCGCCGACGTCTGCGGCGCCGGCTTGGGCGGCGGCTCCTCGCCCTGGGCGAGCGCGCGGGCGGCCTGGAGCTGCCACGACGCCAGGTCGAGCTTGGCCGCGTACGCCTCGAGGGCGGCGAAGTCCTGGGCCTTGGCGAACTCCTCTTCGGACGCCTCGTAGACGGCGCTGGCCTGCTGGTAGTAGCCGACCGCCTGTTCCGACCCGCTGGTGGTGACCACGTCGGCGAGGTCGAGGATGTCGTTGGCCATCGCGTCGAGCTCCTTCTGGATCTCGCCCCTGGCCTCCTCAAGCTCGGTGGCGACGCGCTCCTGCCGCTTCTTGTTGCCCCTGCGGACGACCAGGACGACGACGAGCACCAGGCCACCGACGACGAGGAGCAGCAGGATGAGCCCGCCGGCCCCGCCGCCTTCGGACGGCGCCACCGTGGCGGACGGCTCCACCTCGTCGCCGGCGACGATCTCGCGCAGCCCTTCCGCGAAGTTCGTCACGTACGAGAGGTCGTCGCCGCCGGCCTCGTCGGCCATGTTGAGCGCCGCTTCGAGCTCGGCCTGGGTGAACTGCTCGCTCGCCACGCCGACCAGGTCGCTGCGGGTGAGCACGATGACCGTGGCCGACCCCAGCCGGTCGACGCTGGCGTCGGCGAAGGTGGTCGCCCCGCCGGCGGGGTCCTCGTCGAGGATCGCGACCGCCAGCCGGATCCCCCGGTTGCCCAACTCGCCGATCAGGTCCGACAGCGCCGCTTCGTCGATCCGCCGGGCGCCCGGCTCCACGTAGAAGCCGCGGTCGCGCAGGTCGGCCTCGGCGTCGTCCGGCGTCGCTGCGAGCGCGGGGACGGCCACCAGCAGCGCGAGCAGCGCCAGGAAGAAGCCGGTGATGCGTTTCACGGCGCCCGAGATTAGGCGTCCGGCGCAGCCTGGGCGCCGAGCTCCCGTGCCCGCTGGGCGGCCGCCCGCACCGCATCCTCGATCAGGGCCCGGAAACCGCGCTCCTGGAGGACGTGCATCGCCGCGGCGGTGGTGCCCCCCGGCGAGGTGACCTCGGCCCGCAGCTCGAAGGGACTGCGGCGGGACTCGGTGAGCAGCACCCCGGCGCCTCGCAGCGTCTGGCTGACCAGCTTCACCGCCGCGTACATCGGCAGGCCCTCGCGGATGGCGGCCTCGGTGAGTGCCTCGGCGAGCAGGTACACGTAGGCCGGGCCCGTGCCCGACACCGCCGTCACCGCGTCGAGCAGGCCCTCCGACAGCTCCAGGGTTTCGCCCACCGCCCCGAGGACCTGGGCGGCCAGGGCCGACGCCTCTTCCCCGGCGAAACGACCGGCGCAGTAGGCGGTCATCGCCTCGTCGACGGCCGCCGGCGTGTTCGGCATCGCCCGCACCACCGCCACCTCGCCGAGCGAGGCCTCGAACCGGGCCGTAGGCACCCCGGCGGCCAGCGAGATCAAGGTCTGGTGTGGCTCGAGGACGGCGGAGATCTGATCCAACAGGACCGGCACGTCGATGGGCTTGACCGCCACCACCACCACGTCGCGACCCGCCGCGGCCTCCGCCGCGTCGAGGACGGTGCGAACTGCGGTAAGCTGCTCCGCCTCCCGGGCCCGCTCCTCGCGACGGGCCGCCATCACGAGGTCGGCGGGCTGCCAACCAGCGCGCAACAACCCGCGGCAAAGGATCTCCCCCATTGAGCCGGCGCCGAGGATCGCAACGGTTGGCTGCACGGTGTGGGAGTATACGAACGGCGGTCGCCGGGTATGGGGGCGCCAGAGCCCGCGACCGGGAACATGAAGCCTGCATTCGGCGTTGTTGAATCAGGCGGGTGCTGTGCGATGGCCAGGCGATGCACTGCCGGTCACCACCCCGCCCGACGCATACCCCGGCCCATCCGTTTGGTGCCGCGCAACGAACACAAACCACAGATCACCACCACATTTAGTTGTAAACTCCGAAGGAACACGGGAGCGACCAGCATCATGAAGGCAACGATCCGCAAGACGGCGGGTGAGCCCATCGCCGACGCCACCGGCCAGTACCTGGCCGCGATCGGGCGCTACGACCTGCTCACCGCCGACCAGGAGATCGAGCTGGCCCAGACGATGGAGACCGGCCACCAGGCGCAGGAGCGGCTCGACGAGGGCAAGTACAAGTCCGAGGTGGAGGCCGTGCGGCTGCGCCGCGACGTGGTCGCGGGCAAGCGCGCCAAGGACCGCTTCGTGGCGGCCAACCTGCGGCTCGTCGTGGCCAACGCCCGTTCGTACGCCAAGAACTCCGGGCTCGACCTGCTCGACCTGGTGCAGGAGGGCAACCTGGGCCTCATCCGGGCCGTCGAGAAGTTCGACTGGCGCAAGGGGTTCAAGTTCTCCACCTACGCCACCTGGTGGATCCGCCAGGCGATCACCCGCGCCATCGCCGACAAGTCGCGCACCGTGCGCATCCCGGCCCACCTCCACGACACGATCGGCACCGTCAAGGCCGTCGGCGGTTCGCTGAAGGCCCAGCTCGGGCGCACGCCCACCGCCGAGGAGATCGCGGAGGAGGCTGGCCTCGAGGTGGCCGACGTGGAGAAGGCGATGTCCGTGTCCGACGCGGTGTCCATCGAGCAGCCCGTCGGTGAGGACGGCGCCCAGCTCGGCGACTTCATCGCCGACGACGATGCCGCCGACCCGCACCAGCTCGCCGAGATGGACGAGACGTCGGGCGCGCTGCAGGGCGCCATCGACCGGCTGCCGACGCGGGAGGCTCGCATCCTGACGATGCGGTACGGCTTCCTCCAGGACGGCGTGCCGCGGACGCTCGACGAGATCGGCGACGAGTTCGGCCTCACCCGCGAACGCATCCGCCAGATCGAGAAGCGGGCGCTGGCCCGGCTTCGCCATCCCTCGTTCGGGCTGCGCGAAGCCGACCTCTGGTAACAGGCCCCCCGATGGCCGAGCTGCCCGGCGCGTTGGGCGCCGTCGACGAGAAGGTCCGCGCCTTCCTCGAGCGGTGGAGCATCCCGCTGCTGCGGATCTCGCTGGCAGTGGTGTTCGTCTGGTTCGGCGCACTCAAGGTCCTGGACGTCACACCGGTCACCGACCTGGTGGCCGAGACGGTCTACTGGGTCGACCCGGACTGGTTCGTGCCGCTGCTCGGGTGGGCGGAGATCGCGATCGGGCTCCTGTTGCTGTTCAACGTGCTGCTGCGTGCGGCGATCGGGCTCTTCCTGCTGCAGATGGCCGGCACGTTCCTGGTGCTGGTCATCCAGCCCGACGTCGCTTTCCAGGACGGCAACGTGTTCAAGCTGACCGTCGAAGGCGAGTTCATCGTCAAGAACCTGGTGCTGCTGTCGGCCGGCCTCGTCGTGGGGTCGACCGTCAGCCGGCGGGCTCACCGCTCGACGATCACCTCTGACAGCGGCTTGCGGTCGAGCACCGGCACCACGCAGTCCTCCGCCGGGTAGCCGATCGGGAACAGCACGAACGGCCGCTCGTTGGCCGGTCGCTCCAGGATCTTCGAGAGGAACGCCATCGGGCTGGGCGTGTGGGTGAGCGTGGCCAGCCCGGCTTGGTGGAGCGCGGCGATGAAGATTCCGCAGGCGATGCCGACGCTCTCCTTCACGTAGTAGTTCTTGCGCCGCGAGCCGTCGGCGTCGACGCCGTAGCGCTCCTCGAACACCACCACCAGCCACGGCGCGGTCTCGAGGTACGGCTTCTCCCACCCGGTGCCCAGCGGGGCGAGCGCGTCCTGCCAGTCGTCGGGTAGCCGCCCGCCCTCGTAGTTGATGCGCTCCTCTTCCTCGGCAGCCTCCCGGATGCGGCGCTTGGTGGCCGGGTCGCCCACGAGGACGAACTTCCAGGGCTGGCGGTGGGCACCCGACGGGGCGGTGACGGCGGCCCGGATCGCGGCGACCACGACGTCCTTCGGCACCGGCTCGCCGCTGAACTGGCGGATGCTGCGCCGGCCGGCCATGAACGTGGCGAACAGCTCGGCGTTCCGGCGCTGGTCGTCGGGTTGCTGGCGTGGCAGCCGGTAGGGGACGAACGGGTAGCGGCGGCGGGCTTCGTCGGTGGGGTAGCTCACCGCCGGGCTCCTAGCTGAGCCCGCGGCTGTCCTGCTTCAGCGCGGTGTCGACGCCGACGGCGGCGGCGAAGGTGAGCGACCGGAGCGGCCCGGAGAGCGACGGGTCGATCTCGACGAAGTAGTTGTCGGCGGTGGTGAACATCGTCTTCGCCAGGCCCTCCCACTTCTTCGTGATGCGGGCGACCTCTTGATCCATACGGTC
>JBFKDA010000215.1:0-5229 GCA_041619955.1 Acidimicrobiia bacterium
TAGGGTTCGCAGCAGTCGACCTCGCGAGGGGGCAACGGTGCAGATCGAATCGAGTTCCGGCGGCAACATGGGCACCTACTGGGGGCAGTCGTACGAATCGTACGATGCGGCCATCGCTGCGGCGGTGGAGGTCGCCCGTGCGCAGCTCATGGGGAAGACGCTCGAGTGGCTGGAGGTCATCGAGTTCCGGGGCGGCTTCTCGAACGGCCGTATGCAGTTCCAGGTCAGCGTCCGCATCGGCTACGCGTAGGGCGGCAGCCCCGCCACATCGGGGCGGTTGACGCGCCAGTACAGGTCGCGGTCTAGCGGCGGCGCCCGGCGAGCACGCCGAGCACGTCGCGGGGCGCCACGCCCTGCTGCGCCAGCAGCACCAGCAGGTGGTAGACGAGGTCCGCCGCCTCCTCGGCGACGCGCTGCGGGCCTTCGCCGCGGGCGGCGACGACGACCTCCCCGGCCTCTTCGGTGACCTTGGCGCCGGCCGCCTCGACGCCGCCGTCGAGGAGCGACACCGTGTAGGAGCCGGGCGGACGCTCGGCGGCCCGCGTCGCGATCGTCGTCCACAGCTCCTCCAGGGCCGCGAACCCCTCGGGAGGGACCGCCGAGAAGCACGACACGTCGCCGGTGTGGCACGCAGGCCCGGCCGGCAGGACGGTGAGCAGCAGCGCGTCGCCGTCGCAGTCGAGCCGCAGGTCGACGACCTCCATCGTGTTGCCGGAGGTTGCACCCTTGCGCCACAACTCGCCCCGGCTGCGCGACCAGAAGTGCGCCTGGCCGGTGTCCAGCGTGGCGGCCAGCGCCTCCCGGTTGAGGTAGGCGACCATCAGCACTTGGCCGCTGGCGGCGTCCTGCACGATGCCCGGGACGAGCCCGTCGGGACCGTAGGCGGGGTCGTCGGGGGTCACATCGGGCTCGTCTGGCGCACCGGCAGCCCGGCCGCAGCCATGCCAGCCTTCAGGTCGGCGATCGCGATCTCGCCCCGGTGGAAGATCGACGCCGCCAGCACCGCGTCTGCGCCCCCGTCGGCGACTGCCGCTACGCAGTCGGCGATGGTCCCCGCCCCGCCGGAGGCGATCACGGGGACCGTCACCGCCGCGCCAACCGCTCGCAGCAACGCCGTGTCGTACCCGGACTTGGTGCCGTCCTGGTCCATCGAGGTCAGCAGGATCTCCCCAGCCCCGAGCTCGGTGCCCCGCCGGGCCCAGTCGACTGCGTCAAGCCCGGTGGGCGTGCGGCCGCCGTTGACGACCACCTCCCACGTCGTAGCGCCGTTCGCCCTCGCGTCGATCGCCAGCACGACGCATTGCGTGCCGAACGCCTCGGCGCACCGGGCGATGAGGTCGGGATCCTGCACGGCAGCCGTGTTGAGCGAGACCTTGTCGGCGCCTGCCCGCAGCGCAGCCCGCATGTCGTCGACCGAGCGGATACCGCCGCCGACGGTCAGCGGCACGAACACGTTGGTGGCCGTGCGGCGCACGACGTCGAGCATCGTGGCGCGCTGCTCGGGCGACGCGGTGATGTCGAGGAACACGATCTCGTCGGCACCCTCGGCTGCGTAGCGGGCGGCCAGCTCAACGGGGTCGCCCTCGTCGACGAGGTCGACGAACTGCACGCCCTTCACCACCCGGCCGCCGGCCACGTCGAGGCACGGGATGATCCGCTTACGCAGCATCGGCCGCCCTCGCCGCGCACATCGTCACGAAGTTGGCCAGCACCGCGAGCCCGGCATCGCCGCTCCGCTCCGGGTGGAACTGCACCCCGCGCCGCCGGCCGTCGGCCACGGCGGCCGAGAACTCGGACCCGTAGCCGGTGACGCCGAGCGTCACCGCAGGGTCGTCGGGCACCGGGGCGTACGAGTGGACGAAGTAGAACAGGGTGCCGCTCGCGATGCCGTGGAACAGCGGGTCGGGACGGAGCAGCTCGACGTCGTTCCAGCCGATGTGGGGGAGCCGGGGACTGTTCTGCAGGCGCTCGACCCGGCCGGGCACGAGCCCCAGGCACGGGCCGCCGTCCTCGTCGCTCCCGTCGAAGAGCAGCTGGAGGCCGACGCAGATCCCCAGCAGTGGGCCCTCCCACTCCCGGAGCGGCTCGGCGAGGCCAGCCTCGCGCAGCCTGGCCATCGCCGCGCCGGTGGCGCCGACGCCCGGCAGCACGACGCCGGCCGCGCCGTCGAGGCCTCCCGGCTCCGTGGCCACGGTCACGTCGGCCCCGGCGGCGGCGAGGCCCTGGCCGATCGACACGAGGTTGCCGGCCCCGTGGTCGACCACCGCGATCCTGACGTTCACTGCCCGCCCTCGCGCACCGGGCCCTTGGTCGACGCCACGCCGGCGCGCCGGTCGTCGCTCGCCACGGCGGCGCGCAGCGCCCTCGCCAGCGCTTTGAACGCGGCTTCGGCGACGTGATGGTCGTTGCGGCCGCCCGCCTCGAGGTGCAGCGTGCAGCCGGCGGTGCGGGCCAGCGCTTCGAGCGCGTGCGGGATCATCTGCGTGGACAGCGCCCCGATGCGGTCGGCGCGGAACTCGAGCTCGACCACTGCGTAGGGCCGCCCGCCCACGTCGACGGCGCAGCGCGCCAGCGCCTCGTCCATCGGCACCGCCGCATCGCCGAAGCGGGCGATGCCCGCTCGGTCGCCCAGCGCTTCGGCCAGCGCCTCGCCCAGCAGGAGCGCGGTGTCCTCGACCGTGTGATGGTCGTCGACGTCCACGTCGCCGGTCGTCTCGACGGTGAGGTCGAACAGGGCGTGGTGGGCGAGCGCGCCGAGCAGGTGGTCGAAGAACCCGACGCCGGTCCGGACGTGCGCCTGGCCGGTGCCGTCGAGGTCGAGGTCGACCGTGACGTCGGTTTCGGCGGTCTTGCGGTGCCGGTGGGCACGGCGGCTCATGGCAGGTTCCTTTCGATGGCGTCGAGCAGGCGGTCGTGGTCGGCGGGCGTGCGGACGGTGAAGCGCAGGTAGTCGGCGAGTGGGCCGCCGGCCGCGTACTTGCGGACGACCAGACCCTCGGCCATCAGGTGCGCCTCCAGGTCGTGCGCGTGCGGGCCGACTTCGCAGAGGACGAAGTTGGCGTCGCCGGCGATGGGGCGGAACCCGGCGCCCGCGAGCCGGTCCGCGAGCTTGGCGCGCTCCTCGATGAGGGCCGACACGGTGCGGGCGGCGGCGCCGGGATCGCCGAGCGCGCGGATCGCCAGCGCGGCCGAAACGGAGGAGATGCTGCCGGGCGGTCTGATGGCGTCGAGCGCGGCGGTTCGGTCCACCGATGCCAGCGAGTAGCCCACGCGGATCGAGGCCAGCCCGTGTGCTTTCGACAGGGTGTGCAGCACCACCAGGTTGGGGTACCGGTCGAGCCAGCCGCCCCACCGGTCGCCGGTGAACTCCGCGTACGCCGCGTCGAGCACCACGACCCCGGCGGCCGCGTCCAGCACCCGATGGATGTCGGCATCGGGGTTCCGCAACCCGGTGGGGTTGTGCGGTTGGCAGAGCCATACGAGGTCGGCGCGCTCCGCCGCCGCGGTCAGCCTTCCCACCGGCAGCTCGAAGCCGGGGCCGCGCCTCGGCACCGTCTCGTAGGTGGCGCCCTGCTGCAAGGTCGCGATGCGGTAGAGGCTGTAGCTCGGCTCGTCGGCCACGGCGGCGCCGCCGGGAGCCAAGAACGCGCGGGCGGCCAGGATGATCAGCTCGTCGGCACCGGCGCCCACCATCACCTGCTCAGGTGCGACGCCGGCGTATCCGGCCGCGGCTTCCCGCAGCGGCCGGTAGTCGGCGGCGGGGTATTCGGACGCGAACGCGGTGGCGTCGGCCGCGGCGCCGGCGACCCAGTCGGGCCGGTACGGGGAGGTGTTGTGGTCGAACCGCACGACGTCCTCGACGGCGATGCCCGCTCGGGCCGCGATCTCGGCGGTGCTCGGCTGCCACTGGTACTTCGGTACGGCGGTCATCGCTGAAACCGGACCTCGACTGCGTACCGGTGGGCGTCGAGCCCCTCGGCGGCGGTCAGCTCGCGGATCGTGCCCCGCAGCCGAGCCAACCCGGCCTCGGTGAGCGTCTGGACCTGCCGCCACGACCCGAAGCCGTCGACGCCGAGCGGGCTCATCGCGCCTGCCGTGCCGCCGGTGGGCAGCACGTGGTTGGCGCCGCTGGCGTAGTCGCCCACCGGCTCCGGAGCCCAGTCGCCGACGAACACCGAGCCGGCCGAGGTGAGCCGCTTGGCATCGGTGGCCGCGTCGGACGTGAGCAGCGAGACGTGCTCGGCTGCGTACTCGGCGGCGAACGTGACGGCGTCGTCGTGGTCGGCGGCCAGCACCAGCAGCCCGTGGTGGCGGAGCGCAGCCTCCAGCGTCTCGCGCCGGGACATGCTTGGGAGCAGCGCTTCGATCTCGGCTGCCACCGCGTCGATCAGGCCCGCGTCGGCGGTGACGAGCACGGCGGGCGAGTCGGGGCCGTGCTCCGCCTGCGACAGCAGGTCGGCGGCGACGTGGCGGGGGTCGGCGGTGCCGTCGGCGAGCACCACCACCTCGCTGGGCCCGGCCGGCAGGTCGATGTCGACGTCGCCGAACACCGCCAGCTTGGCGGCGGTGACGAAGGCGTTGCCGGGCCCCACGATCTTCTCGACCCTCGGCACGGAGGCCGTGCCGAAGGCCAGGGCCGCGATCGCCTGCGCCCCACCCATCTGCCGAACCTCGGCGACGCCGAGCATGTGGGCGGCGCCGAGCACCGCCGGCGACAGCTCGCCGCCGGAGGAGGACGGGGCGGCCACGGCGATCTCGGGCACGCCGGCGATCTGGGCGGGGATCACGGTCATCAGCAGCGTCGATGGGTACGCAGCCCGGCCGCCGGGCACGTAGCACCCGACCCGCCGCAGCGGCGACCACCGCCGCTCGACGGTCACTCCGGGCTCCACTTCCATGACGAGATCCTCCGGCACCTGCGCCTCGTGGAACCGCCGGATGTTCGCCGCGGCGTGCGCCAGCGCACGCCGCAATCCCTCCGGCAGCGATCCCCACGCCGCCTTCAGGTCGTCGGGCGGGACGAGCCCGCCGACGCCGCCCCCGAACTGGCGGTCGTAGTCGGCGAGCGCCGCATCCCCCCGCAGCCGAACGTCCTCGACGATGGCCGCAGCTTGCGCCCGCACCTCGGGATCGGGGACCGCCGAGCGACGGAGGAGGTCGGCCCTCGCGACGGGCGTGAGCGAAGCGAGCGACAGCCGTTTCACGGGATGTACTGCTCCATCGGGAGCA
>JBFKDA010000216.1:0-5225 GCA_041619955.1 Acidimicrobiia bacterium
GCGAACTTGTTGTCGTTGGGCGGGATGATCGTGCCGAAGTACTCCTGCACGATCTCGGGGTAGTCCCGCACCGCGGTGTCCATGTCGCAGAACAGCACCCCGAGCTGCTCGAGGTCCTCCCGGTTGCGGTGGTAGACGACTTCGCTGTTGTGGACGACGATGCCCTCGGCGACGAAGTTGTGTGGGCCGTCGACCTCGATGTCGTACACGGGCGCGACATCGGCGGCCTCGATCTCGACGACCCGAGCGAAGCCCAACGTGTCGGTGGTGTGAGCCCGGAACGTCGCGCCCTTGGCCGATCTGTTCGACTGGCGATAGGCACGGCTGCCGAGCCGATCCCTACGGCGCGGGTTACGCACGTCGATGCGTTCGACGTCTCCCGACAATCCAAGGCGGAAGGCGTGGATCCGGCGGCCAGCCTCGTACGGGTGCTTCGAATCGAAGGCGTACGGGCCGGCCGGTCGCAGGCCACACAGTGCAGCCAGCTCGGCGATGTCGCCCAGCAGCGCCTCGCTCACGCTGGTGACGCTCATGACGTTGCCGTGCCGGGCTGGGCTCACGTAGCCGTCGGCATCGACGTACCCGCCGAGGAATGCCAGGCGCTCTTCCAGCGGCAGTCCGAAGACCCAAGCCGGCACTCGCTTGGTGTGCGAATCGCCCTCGATGCCGTTCGCCGCCAGCCACCGAACGAGCGCCTTGCCCGCCACCGAAACCCGCCAGCAGTCCGGGAAGGTCGCGACCGCACCGAAGAGCTGACGAGCGACACGAACCACCTCGGCGCGCAGCTCGGCGTCCCGCTCGGGAATGGCGATCTCGAGCCTGTAGGTGCCGTCCTTCGAGTCTTCGCGCAGGTACCCGTCACCGAGCCAGAGGCCCAGGAGCCACATGAGGTCGGTGCTCGTGGCAGCCGGGAAGTCCGCCGGCGTGTCGGGCAGCCGCCGCAACACGTGCGACCGGCCGAACTCGGGTATGTCACGGGCCACGGCGACCAGGTCGCCCTCCACCAGCTCGCCGACGGTCTTCCAGCGGCGCTCGTAGCGAGCGCGCTGCCGCCCCGGCTTGCGGGCGTCGACCAGCGTCAGCACCGGATGGTTGTCCGTGGCGTGGATGGTCCGGCGGTAGCGGCCGCCGACGGTCACCCGGTAGGTCTGGCGGGTGCCGGTTTGCGCGGCCGACTTCACGGCGGCCACGCCGAGCTCGCCCGTCTCCTCGTCGAGCGAGAAGACCTTGTCGCCAGCCTCGATCTCCTTGATCGGCACGACACCGCGGTTGGCGGTGTAGACCCGGACGTCCCCTCGCAGGCACTCATACTGCGCGGTCACCCCGGCCAGGTACTTGCGCTCGGCCTCGGGGATGCCGAGCTTCTCGTAGGTCTCCTTGATGGAGTCCGGGACCATGTCCCAGTCCTTGGCCTGGCCCTCGGTGGGCTTGATGTAGTAGTAGATGTCGTCGAAGTCGATGTTGTCGAGCTTGCCGCCACCGCCCCACTTGGGGACGGGCTTGCGGAGGAAGCGCTTGTACGCCTTGAGGCGGAAGGCGAGCATCCACTCGGGCTCGCCCTTCATCGCCGACATCTCGCGGATGATCTCCTCGTTGAGGCCCTTGCGGGGCTTGAAGACGTAGTCGTCCTCCGAGTCGTGCCAACCGAGCGAGTAGGCGCCCAGGTCGATGTCTACGGTGGTCATGGCGGAGATCACACTCCCAATTTGCACTATGCGCGTGTTGCTATTGTGCCACGCTTTTGGACCCTACCCAAGAGGCCAGCCCCCACTCGTCACACACGCGGTGGGAGGTGCCGGGCTGCGGGTGGGGAGTGGGGGGAAGACCGTCCGTAGCCCTGGCACCTCCCGGAACATCTATTACAACGCGCAACGCGAGATATACGTTCCCGGAATCGCGCTGCTATCCCTCCGTCCGGCGCAGCTCCGCCGGGATGCGCTCCGGCTTGGCAGAAGGCGCCGCCGCGCCGCGCTCCGGCGGCGCGGGCGGGGCCACGGGGCGCAGCACCCAGAAGTCGCCGCCGCCGCCGGCGTCCGCCAGCCGCTCCAGGACCCGGCGCGCGACCTCGCTGCCGGTGGCGTCGACGTGGGCCTCCAGCAATGCGCGGATCTCGGCGAACTCGTGGTCGGTCGGCCGGGTCGCCGAGGGCGCGGTGTCGGCGAAGTGGCGTGGCGCCGACGCGTCCGGGTCCCAGACGTACAGCACGCCGCCGGTCATACCCGCGGCCAGGTTGCGGCCCACCGGGCCCAGCACGAGGGCGGTGCCGCCGGTCATGTACTCGCAGCCGTGGTCGCTGCAGCCTTCGACCACCGCCACGGCACCGCTGTTGCGCACCGCGAAGCGCTGGCCGACGAGGCCGGCGACGAACAGGTGGCCGGCGGTGGCCCCGTACAGCACCGCGTTGCCGGCCCCGTGCGGCGGCGCGTCGCCGTCGACCTTCGGGATGACGGCGATCCGGCCCCCGCCCATCCCCTTGCCGACGTAGTCGTTCGCGGTCCCGTCGAGGCGGATGTGGACGCCCGGCGCCAGGAAGGCTCCGAGGCTCTGGCCAGCCGTCCCGGCGAGCCGGATCTGCACCAGCCCGTCGGGGAGGCCGTGGCCCCCGGCCACCTCGGCGATCTCGCCCGAGAGCCGGGTGCCGACGGCGCGGTCGGTGTTGCGCACCGGGAAGGCCATCTCCACCGGCTCGCCGCGGAACAGCGCGGGGCGCGCCCCGGCGACCAGCGCCTCGCCGAGCGGCGACCGGTCGAGGGTGCGGTAGGCGGCGTGGTTGAGCTTCGGCTCGTGGCCGGCGAGGCGCTCCACCAGCTCCGCAGCCAGCGGGTGGTCGGGATCGTGCGGCTCCAGCAGGTCCGCCCGCCCGATGACCTCGCTCAGGTTGCGGGCGCCGAGCGCGGCGAGGTGGCGGCGCACCTCCTCCGCCAGGAGCCGGAAACACGTCACGACCTGATCGGGCGCGCCCGTGTACTTGGCCCGCAAGTCGAGATCCTGGGTGGCGATGCCGACCGGGCAGGTGTTCTCGTGGCACTGGCGCACCATCTTGCAGCCCAGCGCCAACAACGGCAGGGTGCCGAAGCCGAACCGCTCGGCGCCGAGCAGCGCTGCCACCACGACGTCCCGCCCGGTGCGCATGCCGCCGTCGGTCTCGACGATGACGCGGTCCCGCAGCCCGTTGGCGGTGAGCGCCTGATGGGCTTCGGCGAGACCCAGCTCCCACGGCGAGCCGGCGTGCTTGATCGACACCAGCGGCGATGCGCCGGTGCCGCCGTCGTTGCCGCTGATCAACACCGCGTCGGCGCGGGCTTTGGCCACCCCCACGGCGATCGTCCCGACGCCCGGCTCGGAGACGAGCTTCACCGAGACCCGGGCCAGCGGCTTGAACGTCTTGAGGTCGTAGATGAGCTGGGCGAGGTCCTCGATCGAGTAGATGTCGTGGTGGGGCGGCGGCGAGATCAGCGAGACGCCGGGCTCCGTGTGACGCAGCCGGGCGATCTCGCGGCTCACCTTGTGGCCGGGAAGCTGGCCGCCCTCGCCGGGCTTCGAGCCCTGGGCCATCTTGATCTGGAACTCCTCGGCCGAGGCGAGGTAGCCCGGAGTGACGCCGAAGCGCCCGGACGCCACCTGCTTGATCCCGGAGTTGCGGGGCGTGAGGTAGCGGTCGGGGTCCTCGCCTCCCTCACCGGAGTTCGAGAGGCCGCCGATGTACGCCATCGCCTCGGCCAGCGCCTCGTGCGCCTCCTTCGACAGCGCCCCCAGCGACATCGCGGCCGTGGTGAACCTGCGCATGATCGTGTCGACCGGCTCGACCTCGTCGAGCGGCACCGGCTCCTTCGCCGTGAACCTGAGCAGGTCGCGCAGCAGGGCCGGCGGCCGGTTGGTGTGCACCTCGCCGAGGTACGTCTCCCAATCGGCGTAGTCGCCCGACCGGGACGCCTTCTTCACCGCCAGCACGGACTTGGGCGACGTGACGTGGGGGATGCCGCCGCGGCGGTGCTTGTAGTAGCCGCCCGGATGCTCCTCGCCCTCGCCGTACAGCGCGTGCATCGCGAGCGCGTCAGCGGCGAGCCGCTCGTAGCCGGACCCACCCACCCGGTGCTGGACGAAGCGGAACGCGCGTTCGACGACCTCCTCGTCGAGCCCGATCGCCTCGAACAGCTCGCTCCCCCGGTAAGCCGAGATGGTGCAGATCCCCATCTTCGACATGATCTTCAGCAGGCCCTTCTCCAGCACGGCGCGGTAGTTCTCCTGGGCGGCGACCGGGTCGACGTCCACGTCGCCGCGTTCGGCCAGCGCCCGCACCTCCTCGATGGCGAGGTACGGGTTGACGGCCGAGGCGCCGAAGCCCACGAGGCAGGCGAGGTCGTGCTCGTCGCGCGGCTCGCCGGACACCACCACGATCGACGCGTGGAGCCGCAGCCCGGCGCGGATGAGGTGGTGATGCACGGCGCCCACGGCGAGCACCATCGGCAGCGGGGCGTGCTCGGCGTCGACCTCCCGGTCGGACAGCACCAGCACCACGGCTCCGTCCCGCACCGCCGCCTCCGCCCGGGCGCACAGCTCGTGGAGCGCGTCGCGCAAGGCTTCTGCGCCACCGGCGGCGGGAAAGCGGGCCTCGAGCCAGGCTGTCGGGAACTCGGAGGCGAGGATGTGCTCGACCTCGGCATCGCTCAGCACCGGGGAGGCCAGCTCCACGAGGCGCGCCTGCTGCGGCGTCTCCTCGAGCAGCGACCCACGCTTGCCGACGTACACCCGCAGCGACATCACCAGCCGCTCCCGGATCGGGTCCATGGGCGGGTTGGTGACTTGGGCGAACATCTGATGGAAGTAGCGGCTGATGCGTTGCGGGATCTCGGACAGCACCGCCAGCGGCGTGTCGTTGCCCATCGAGAGCGTCGCCGGCCGCCCCTCCGCCATCTCGGCGAGGATCAGCCGCCGCTCCTCGGCCGTGTACCCGAACACCCGGGCGAGCCGCTCGGGGTCGAAGCGCACGTCCTGGAGGGCGTCGAACGGGTTCTGGACGTAGGCCGTCTGGGTGCTGATCCACTCGCCGTACGGGCGGCGGGCGGCGAGGTCCCGCTTCACGTCGGCGGAGAACGCGACCCCGCCGTCGCGCAGGTCGACGACCACCAGCTCACCGGGCCCGAGCTGGCCCGTGGCCTCGGCCTCGGCTTCGACCGCGGGGGCGACACCGGCCTCCGATGCCACGAGGACGTGGTCCGGCGTCA
>JBFKDA010000217.1:0-5203 GCA_041619955.1 Acidimicrobiia bacterium
GATGCCCGGTGACAACACCGAGATGACCGTGACGCTGATCCACCCCATCGCCATGGACGAAGGCCTGCGGTTCGCGATCCGTGAGGGTGGCCGCACCGTCGGCGCCGGCCGGGTCATCGAGATCCTGAATTGATCCCGGTCCGCTCCCCACGACGAGAAGAGAAGAGAACACAGCATGGCGAGTGACAAGCGGCCGCCGATCCAGATGGCTTGCGAGGACTGCAAGCGGCGGAACTACGTGACCACCAAGAACAAGACGAACACCCGGGAACGGCTGCAGCTCAGCAAGTTCTGCCCGTGGTGCCGCAAGCACACCGCGCACCGCGAGACCCGCTAGCTCGCCAGGGCCCCTCGGCTGCGCCCTCCGCCGCACCGCTCGGGGTAGCCGCAGGTAGCCTCCACTGCCATGCCGCTCTCCGACGTCATCGGCCGCGTTTACGGGCCGTTCCCCACCGTGGTGTCGCCGGAGCGCACGGCCGACCTGCTCGCCGCCACCGGTGACGACCCGGGCCGCTGGGACGGCATCGCACCGCCGAGCTACGCAGCGGTCCTCCAGTTCGTCGCCGCTCCGGCATTCTTCGCCGACCCGGACGTCGTGCCCTACGCCGGCGCGCTGATCCACGCCGACCAGGCCTTCACCTGGTCGCGACCGCTCGCCCTCGGCGACCGGCTCGACGTCGAGGGCCGGGTCGACGGGGTGCGCAGTCGCGGCCCGATGCACTTCGTCTCGTTCACGGTGACCACCACGGGCGAGGCCGGGCCCGTGCTCAGCTCGGCGGCCACGTTCGTGATGTCGGCCGGCGGCGACCCCGCCGATGGCGTGCCGGACGAGCCCGAGCCGGGCGCGCTCGCCAAGGAGGCCGACGAGCCTCCCGGGCGCCGCGACCTGCCGCCGGCCGGCGAGCCGCTGCCACCGCTCAGGAAGTCGGCGAGCCGCGCCGACCTGGTGCGCTACGGCGCGGCCACCAGTGACTTCAACCCGATCCATTGGGACCACGAGGCCGCCCGATCGGCTGGGCTGCCGGGCATCATCGCCCACGGACTGCTGATGGGGTCGTGGGCGATGCAGGAGGCGTCCCGGTTCTCCCCGGCGGCCCACCCGCTGGCGGGGATCCGGATGCGGTTCCGGCGGTACCTCCGCCCGGCGGTCCAGGCCGAGGTCGCCGGGACGGTGAGGGCGGTCGACGGCAGCACCGCGATGCTCGATCTAGCGGTACGCGCCGACGGAACGAACCTGGTCACGGCGTCGGCCGAGGTGCTCACCGGCGGCTGAGACGAAGGCGGGGGACGGGTTTACACTGGGGCCGAGCGGCCCGTTAGACTCTGCGGCCAGGCTCGGCCTCCCTTCTAGGGGCGTAGCTCAATTTGGCAGAGCACTGGTCTCCAAAACCAGAGGTTGGGGGTTCGAGTCCCTCCGCCCCTGCGAGTCAGGACGGGCGTGACAGCGTCACGGCCCGTGTACCGGAGTGACTGCTTGCAGGTCACGACCCGCGAACGGGAGTGACTGCTTGCAGGTCACGAACCGTGTTGAGGAGTTGATCGATCGTGAACCGAGAGTTGCGGCGCCTCCAGGAGCGCGAGGAGAAGCGGCAGCGCAAAGCCGGCGTGCAGCGCCGTCCTCGCAAGGAGCGGGTCGGCTTCGTGCAGTTCTTCCGCGAGGTGCGCCAGGAACTGCGACGCGTCGCCTGGCCGAGCCGCCAGGAGCTGACGACGTTCACGCTCGTCACGGTGATCACCTCGGCCGCTCTGACGGCGATCACCTTCGGCATGGACTTCCTGTTCAAGAAGGGTGTGCTGATCGCGCTCGGGAGGTTCTTCTGATGGCCGACGTCGCCGAGAGCCAGGTGGTCGACACCGCCGAAGAGGTCGAGGTCGAGGTCGAGGCCGCCCCGCCCAGCCCCTACGACCTGCCCGGCTCGTGGTACGTGGTGCATTCGTACTCGGGCTACGAGAACAAGGTGAAAGCCAACCTCGAGACGCGCGCCAGGTCGATGCACCTCGAGGGCAGCATCTTCGACGTGGTGGTCCCGATGGAAGAGGTCGTCGAGTTCAAGGGCGGGCGCAAGGTCACCGTGCCCAAGAAGCAGTTCCCGGGCTACATCCTCGTCCGCATGTACCTCGACAACGACACCTGGTACGCGGTGCGCAACACGCCCGGCGTCACCGGCTTCGTCGGGTCGGGCCAGAAGCCCACGCCGCTGTCGCGGCGGGAGGTCGAGCGCATCCTCGGGGTCACGAAGGGCGAAGAGAAGAAGGCGCCGCGCTTCAAGCCCGACTGGGAGGTCGGCGAGACGGTGCGCGTCATCGAGGGCCCGTTCGCCGACTTCAACGGCGTGATCGAGGACATCAACGTGGACCAGTCGAAGGTTCGCGTGCTGGTCGACATCTTCGGCCGGGAGACCCCGGTCGAGCTCAGCTTCGAGCAGATCCAGAAGTACTAACAGCCGTTTCGAGAAGGATTCCGCCATGGGACGCAAGCGTGTCGCCGCGATGTTGAAGCTCCAGATCCCTGCCGGGCAGGCCAGCCCTGCGCCGCCGGTCGGTCCGGCGCTCGGTCAGCACGGCGTCAACATCATGGACTTCGTCAAGGCCTACAACGACGCGACGTCCTCGCAGGCCGGCACGATCGTCCCGGTCGAGATCACGATCTACGAGGACCGCAGCTTCACCTTCATCACCAAGACGCCGCCGGCTGCGGTCATGCTCCGCCAGGCCGCCCGGGTCGAGAAGGGCTCGCCGGAGCCCAACCGGGAGAAGGTCGGCACGGTGACCCGCGACCAGGTTCGCGAGATCGCCGAGACCAAGATGCCCGACCTCAACGCCAACGACGTCGAGGCGGCGATGAAGATCGTCGAGGGCACGGCGAGGTCGATGGGCCTGCTGGTCGAGGGATAGCAGTCTGAACGGGGCTCTCCTCACCCCCCTGTGGGGCCGGGAGGGCGGAGCCCAGACACGAAGTCAGGTACGAAGACAGAGAGAGTGGGAGGCGGGGCACCGACCCCGCCGCCTGAACCACGGAGGTAGACGAGATGGGTAAGCGACACGACGATGCGGTTGGCCGGTTCGACCGGACCAGCCACTACCCGCCCCGCGACGCGCTCGAGCTGATCAAGTCGCTGTCGTTCGCGAAGTTCGACGAGACCGTCGAGGCGTCGTACCTGCTGGGCATCGATCCCCGCCAGGCCGATCAGATCGTGCGCGGCACCGTGTCGCTGCCGCACGGCACCGGCAAGGAGGTGCGGGTGGCGGTGTTCGCCGAGGGCGACAAAGCCCGTGAGGCCGAGGCCGCGGGTGCCGACATCGTCGGCGGCAAGGACCTGGCCGAGGAGATCAGCGGGGGCCGCTCGCTCGACTTCGACATCGCGATCGCCACCCCCGACCTCATGTCGGAGGTCGGCAAGCTCGGCCGCATCCTCGGGCCCCGCGGGCTGATGCCGAACCCGAAAGCCGGCACCGTGACGCTCGACGTCGGCAAGGCCGTCGAGGAGTTCAAGGCGGGGCGCGTCGAGTATCGCAACGACCGCTACGGCAACGTGCACATCCCGATCGGCAAGACCTCGTTCGACACCGAGCAGCTCGCCCTCAACCTCGCTTCGATCACCGACGAGCTCGCGCGTAACCGGCCGGCTGCGTCGAAGGGTCGGTTCATCCGCAAGCTCACCGTGTCGTCCACGATGGGGCCGGGGGTGAAGGTCGACCCGGCCGCGCTGGAGGATCTCCTCACGCTCGTGCGGTGACCCGGCGCCTCGAGTGAGGCAGTCCCTTCCAGAGAATTCAGTGGACATCGCGCGGCCGTTCTGCAAGACTTGTGGCGGAAAGGACGAGGGGGACCGTTGCTCGTCGGACGGACCCACCACCATCCCGTCTAGGAACAGCGACCGCCGCTGCGGTCATCGTGGCCAGCCCCTACCCTGGCCCTCCGCAGCGCGGTAGGCCGAGGCGGCTTCCTGGCCCGTCGCCTCGCCGTTTTCCCCGCAAGGGGCGCTGGACCCGGTCGGCGGTCCCCCTCCTTTCCTCCTCACGAGTTCTTCGGTACTTTCTTCGGTAACCGGTCTGTCAGTGCCGGCCCCGACGGCCGGGCCCCCCGGGTTTTGACCTTGTCCCGCGGGTCCGCTACGTTCGCGGCCGCAACTTCATTACGGCCCGAGACCGCAGGTGCCTCCCGAGGCGTAACGCATCCATCGTGCGACCGGCGCAGGTCAGCTCCCCCAGAGCTCCCGTGTCTCGTGCCGGGAGCATCTGTCGTTTCTGGAAGGGAGCCCGCATGGCAAGGCCCGAGAAGGTCCAAGCCGTCGCCGACATCAAAGAACGGCTGGAGGGCGCCAGCGCGGTGTTCCTCGCCGAGTACGCGGGTCTCTCCGTCGCGGAGCAGCAGGCGCTGCGGCGCGGGCTCCGCGGCTCGGATGCGGAGTTCAAGGTCGTGAAGATGTCGCTGGCTCGCCGGGCGGCGGCCGACCTGGGGCTCGACGAGCTGGACGAGCTGCTCATCGGCCCCACGGCGCTGGCGTTCGCCGACGGCGACCCGGTGCCCGCAGCCAAGACGCTGAAGGACTTCTCTGCCGACCACGCCGCCCTGCTCATCAAGGGCGGGCTGATCGGCCGGGACTTCCTGCCTCCCGAGAAGGTGAGCCAGCTCGCCGAGATCGAGCCGCGCGAGGTGCTGCTCGCGAAGATGGCCGGCGCGATGCAGGCGCCGATGGCCCGCACGGCGTCCCTGCTGGCGGCGTTGCTGCGCAACTCCGCCTCGGTGTTCAAGCAGCTCCTGGAGCAGAAGGAGGCCGCCCAGCCCGAGGCTGCGGCGCCCGCACCGGCCACCGAGCCGGAGACCGCCGACGAGCCTGCGGCCGATCCGGACGGGACGCCCGAGCCGGAGGCTGCGGCCGGGCCCGAGGAGGCCGCCAGCCCGGACGGCCCGGATGCCGCGGACAGCCCGGATTCCCCGGACAGCCCGGATTCCCCGGACAGCCCGGATTCCCCGGACAGCCCGGATTCCCCGGACAGCCCCGACTCGCCCGACGAGGCTGGTGGCGCCGGTGACGAGACCGACGACGAACCTGCCGAGGCGGCTGCCGCCGACCCGGCCGACGAGACACCCCCGGCGGATGCCGGCGACGAGACACCCCCGGCGGATGCCGGCGACGAGACACCCCCGGCGGATGCCGGCGACGAGACACCCCCGGCGGATGCCGGCGACGAGACACCC
>JBFKDA010000218.1:0-5202 GCA_041619955.1 Acidimicrobiia bacterium
ACGGTGTGGACGACCTCGACGCGGGGGAGGCCGGGCACCGTGCCGCCCATGAGGTCCTCGGCCGACGGCTGGGTGGCGCCGGTGAGGGCGATGGTGCAGCCGTCGCACGAGGCGCCGACGAACCAGAAGAGGTAGATCTTCTCCAGCGGCCCCAGCGTGCCGAAGTGGCGCTTGGTGGGGATGTGGCGGCTGCGCAGCCCGATCGGCGCGAACGGGTCGGGTTTGCCGGAGATCGGGCTGATTCCGGGCTCGACCTCCACCGTCCCGGCGAGCGGTGCCGGCCCGCCGTTGCCTTCGTGGTGGTCGGTCATGGATGCGCCCCTCGCTGCCGACGCCGTGCTTGCGGCTCAGTATATGCGGCGGTCACGTACCGGCGCGCATGCACGCCGGCGGGCGGTGCGGCTCAGCGGCAGCGGCACGCGACGCGGCGCCCGCACGTGCAGGTGAGGAGCTTGGCCAGCCCCCACACGGCCGCCGCCGCCGGTATCGCCCAGAGCGACCTGGCGAGCTTGCGGCAGCACGCCCTGATGGCATCGCCTGCCATCCCGCCAGGCCCGGGCTCGCCGGACGTGTCGCCCACCGGGCGCCCGCTGCCGTCCGGGTTCGGGTGCACGGACCCGGAATCGCCGCCGAGCCCGTCGACCCGCTCGGCCAGGAACGCCAGGTACCTCGAGAAGATCGGGTGCCAGCGATTGGTGCTCGGGATCGTCGTGCCGATGTGCCGCATGATCGAGAGCAACCGCGTCTCCCGCTCGACGAGCAGCTCGGCCTTCGACACCGGGATGGCGAAGTCCACCGAGCCGATGACCTGGCGGGTGCGTCCCTCCACCTGGTGCATGCTGATCCGGTAGCGGTCACCCGCCACGACGGTGTCGGGGAGCCGCACGCTCAGCAGCACCGGGATGTTCTCGTCGATCCCCCCGGGGATCGGCACCCACGTGTGGTTGGCGACGGTGAGGCGGAGAGTGCGGTCGTCGACGCGCTCCATCGGCGCCCGGCTGCGGCGGACGAAGGTCGCGAGCGTTTCGATCTGGTCGGTCGTCACGTTGGAGAAGAAGAGCGTCACCTCGGCGTCGCGAGGCAAGTTGTGCCAGTTCACCAAGAGCTCGTCGGGGCCGAACTTCTGGTGTGAAAGGATCGCCGCCGCCTCCGGGCCAACCCCTGTCGGCGCCTCGGCGACGACAGGCGGGACGCCCGCCAGTGCGAAGCGAGAGGGCTTGATCTCGAACGGATGGACCACGTGCCGCGACCCCGGGGCGCCCGGGTTGTCGGCGTGCAGCAGCATCAGGTTGCGTTGCGCCAGGTTGTCCGAGGTGCTCGGGGTGGCGTTCGGCTTGGTCGGGTCGGGCACGAAGAAGATCTCGGCGACGAGGCAGTGGTGCGGGCTGCGGAAGAAGCTCTGGATCGACTGCGCCGACGCATCGCTCCACGGGCCATGCCCGGCGCCGGGCTGGAGCGGGAAGCGCTTGACGTTCGGCTCGTTGATGTCGAGCCAGGCGGCGAAGTACGCCACCGCCTCCTGGCCGGTCACCGGCGCGATGTTCTGCACCTCGTAGTTGGCGGCGAGGGACTGGGCGGCCATCGAGTCCGCGCCGGGCTGGCCCGTGACGGTGCTCTCTCGGGGGCTGAGGAAGAACGGGATGCTGGCGACCTCGGAGCCGGCCTTGCCGAGGCCGGGGACGGCTGCGGCTCCGGTGGCGGCGTTGCGATAGACCCGGTTGGTGTCGTATTCCAGCCCGGTGGCTGCGGTCGTGCAGAGACGGAAGAACACCTTCACCTGTGGGGCGGTGGTGGTGACCGCCCGGTAGCGCACCTTGGCGACCGCATAGTTGTAGACCCGGGCGCCGCCATCGGTAGGGGCGAGGTCGACGGCCGCGGCGTCGCCCTCGCGGGGGAGGCCGAGGAAGGGGTGGCTGCTGTTGTTGGGGAGTCCGCGGAACTTGTCGATCAGCGCCTTGGCGAAGGCCTCGGGCGCCCCGGCTCCCGCGCCCTGCTCGAGGTCGCCGAGCATCATGGCGCCGGCGCGGATCCGGAAGGTGCGGATGTCGGTGCTCAGCCAGTGCGGGTTCTGCACGGCCGGGTCGACGTCGATCGAGTATGGGTTGGGCGACTTCGTCAGGTCAATGACCACCGAGCAGGAGTGCGGGCCGGTGCTGAACGTCACCCGGATGGAGCGCTCGTCCGTGAAGTCGTCGTAGATCGAGGGGTCGCGGATCTCCACCGTGAACGGGTAGGTGATCCGCTGGCCGACCTCCGTCCAGGTCGAGGGGAACTCCAGCCAGCGGGCGCCGGTGGGGGTCACCGCCACGTCGGACGAGAGGACGACGGCGTTGGTGTCGGTCCACCGCAACTCGACGCCGATGGCGGCCGGGAGCTCGGCGGGCAGGAAGCCGTCGAAGGTGGCATAGAGGGCATGGGGGAAGCTGGCCGACGCGCCGTGCGATTGCACCTCCTCCTGCGAGAAGGTGCTGCGGTCGGCCACCACGCTGCAGCTCACGTGGCCGATGCGGACGAACTTGGCGAGCTGGCACGGCAGGCCCGCCTGGTCCACCGCCCACAGCATGTAATAGCCGGGCGGGGTGACCGACGGGTCGCCGGGAAGGGTGGCCTGCACCGACGCCGAGCCACCTTCCGTCTGGAATCCGAGCGCAACGTAGCGGTGGTCGAAATCGCCGGAATGGGTGACCGACCCGCACCGGATCAGCGCCACCTTGGCGAGCGACGCCGCCTGGGCGGCGCTGGCCATCGTGAAGCTGAGGCTGGTCGCATGAGGCGTCACGTGCGGCGGCGCGGTGGCGATCTGGGGGCGGCCCGCCGCCCCGAAGTAGGCCGGCTCGTAGATCTCGATGTTGCGCTGCGCCACCGTGGCGGGGTCGCCGCTGGCGCCGTCGATGTTGGAGCCGGCGACGAAGACCGAGCCGTCGGGGAGGAGCAGCGCCACGCTGTGGTAGTTGCGGGCCTTCTGCGCAGGCTCGTTGATCGTCTGCCACGTGCCGATGGCGCCGGCGTCGTATTGGAGCGTGGCCCAGTCGATGTTCGGCGTGAACAGCTCCGGCTCCTTGACCGCGTCGGTGTCGTCGGTGCCGTCGATGCCGCCTGTCACCAGGATCTGGCCTGTGGGCAGGTAGACGGGGCAGGAGAACTCCCGCCGCTTGGCGTTCATAGGGGACTGACGCGTCCCGGCGTTGGCCCAAGCCGGCGTGCCTGCCGGCAGGTCGAGGTCGATGAACCTCGGCTGCGTATCGTTGAGCGCCATGATGCGGCTGCGGTGCCCGTCGCCTGGCAGCACCGGCAGCGCGATGGTGGCGTAGTTCCAGCCGCTGTTGTACGAACCGCCCGGCGGGTCGATCTGGACCGGCCGCAGGTTGCCCGTCGTGATGTCGAACAGCCGGCACTTGTTGTTGTGGCGGCTGGTGAAGAAGATGTCGCCGCCGGCGACCAGGTTGGCGCGCGGGTACCAGTTGCCGGGCAGCGAGGCGTGGTCGAAGCCGAACGCATGCGGGTACCACGTCCACGTGTTGGCGCCCGGCGAGTAGCGCTCGGGGATGTCGTTCTCGTGCCAGTTCTCGCTGAGCCGGCTGGGGTGCCCGCCGAACGCAGCCAGGTCGCCGTTGGGCAGCGTGATGATCGTCGGGTACCAGCGGCCCCCGCCCTTGCCAGGGCCGACGTCGAACTTCAAGTCCCGCACCCGGTCCCACGTCTGCCGGGCGTGGTTGAAGATCCAGCACGCCCGGTGCCCGCCGAAGTTGCCGTGGAAGTGGCCGTGCCCACCGCCCGGGCCGCCCGCCTCCTCGCCGCCCCACACCTCGGTGCCGCCGCCGACCAGCAGCCGGCCGTCGGCGATGAACGCGTGCCCGGCACAGAACACGTCGGTCGTCGGCGACGAGATCTTGGTCGCGGCGCGACCGGCGACGTCGTACACCGCGCACCGGTCCACGTTCGCCGGCACGGCCGGCGTCTCGTCCGACCCGCCCTGGGCCGGGTTGTGCTCGGAGCCGCCGAACATCACGACCTTGCCCTCGGCCCCGCCCGGCACCAGTGCCGCGTGCACCGAGAAGATCTTCGAGTCGATCAGGCTGGCGTGCCACGGCATCGTCGTCCCCTCCTGCCTCCCGGCCGCGTCCTCGACGTGCTCGTCACCAGTATTGCAGTCGGATGGCGGTGCAGGGCGCGGGTCATTCGATCCCGGCGGTCCGCTGCAGCTCCCGCACGTAGGCGGTGACGTCGGCCACGTCCTGGTCGCCGAGCCCGGGCAGGGCCGGCATCGGGCCGAAGTCCCAGTGGTGCTGCCGCACCCCGGCCCGCACGGCGACGAGGAACGCGCCGTCGGCGTGGTGGGCAGGGCGATACACGTCGTCGACCAGCGGCGGGCCGGCGTCGCTGCCCGCCGCCTCCGGGCCGTGGCAGGCGACGCACGACGCGCCGTAGACGGCGGCGCCCCGCCCGGCGTCGCCGGCGGTCACCGGCTCGCCCTGACCGCCGCCGCACCCCGCGAGCAACAGCAGCCCGGCGAGCACAGCGCGCCTCACCGGCCCTCCCGGGCCCGCACCGTCATCTCCCGCCGGAACGACCGCAGCGAGTCGGCGTGGTGCCACGTGTGGCCGATCTCGGGCACCGGCCCGCGGTCCCCCGGGGTGGGCGCCCCCGGCAGCGGCGGCAGGCTGTCCAGGCTGCCGCGGGAGGCGTACCGGCACGCGGCCAGGCCCAGGACCACTGCGGCCGCCATCACCACCTCTCGTCGCGTGCCAGTGATTGTGGCAGCCCGTTTGGCCGCATCCCGATCCGGGCAGGCACCGGTGTCGCCGCGAGAGAGGATCCGACATGAGAACGATGGAGCGCGCCCGCACCGACGCCAATCCGCCCGACACCGCGAACGGCGGCGGGAGCAGGCTCGAGCCGAAGCAGTACCTACGGTTCGCGGCGATGATCCTCACGTCGACTGCCGTCATGTTCGGGCTCATGTACCTGAACACGTACGAGTGGTCGCACGTGCAGTGGAGTGAGACCCGTTTCTACATGGCGTTCGTGATGGGGGCGGCGATGGCGGTGGTGATGCTGGGGTTCATGCTGCACATGTACCGCAACACCAAGGTCAACCTGGCCATCGTCGCACTCGCCGTGGCGGTGTTCGCCGGCGCGCTGTTCCTGGTGCGCAGCCAGACCACCGTGCAGGACCAGTCGTGGATGCGGGCGATGATCCCG
>JBFKDA010000219.1:0-5194 GCA_041619955.1 Acidimicrobiia bacterium
CGCCGCTACGCCAACACCTCCGGCATCGACTTCCTCGACCTCATCCAGGAAGGCAACCTGGGCCTGATCCGGGCTGTGGAGAAGTTCGACTGGCGCAAGGGCTTCAAGTTCTCCACCTACGCGACGTGGTGGATCCGCCAGGCGATCACCCGGGCGATCGCCGACAAGTCGCGGACGGTGCGCATTCCCGTCCACCTCCACGACACCCTGGCCGCGGTGCGCGCCGCGCAGGCGAGCCTCAAGGCCGAGCTGGGCCGCGACCCCCGCCCCGACGAGATCGCCGAGGAGGCGGGCGTCACCGTGGACAAGGTGGAGCTGGCGCTCGGCGTCGCGGACACAGTGTCGCTCGAGCAGCCCGTCGGCGAGGACGGCGCACAGCTCGGCGACTTCATCGAGGACGAGGACGCGGTCGACCCGGTGCGGGTCACCGAGGAGATGGATATCGCCGACAGCCTGCGCAAGTCGATCGAGCGGCTCCCCGAGCGCGAGGGCCGCATCCTGGGATTGCGGTACGGGTTCCTCGACGGCGTGCCCCGCACGCTCGAGGAGATCGGCGACGAGTTCAACCTCACCAGGGAGCGCATCCGCCAGCTCGAGAAGCTTGCGCTGTGCCGGCTCCGCCACCCGTCGTTCGGCATCCGCGAGCAGGACCTGCTCTAACCCAGCCGTCCGCGCCCCTCGGGCGAGTGAGTAGCCTGGCGCGCGTGCACACGTGGGGGAGGACATGAAACTCGAGGCGCTGGTCGGGGGAAGCTCGTCGGTCATCGGACCCGAGGCGACCCTGGAGGACGCCGCCGACGCCATGGTCGAAGGTGGGACGGGCAGCCTCGCCGTCATCGACGGGCGCGAGCTCGTGGGCATCATCACCGAGCGGGACATCGTGGGCGCGATCGCCGAAGAGGCCGATCCGGCCGAAGAGCTGGTCAAGGACTGGATGACCGAGGAGCCCGACACGTTCTCGCCCGACGTCGACGTCACCGAGGCCGCGAGCTGGCTGCTGGAGGCCGGCTACCGGCACCTGCCGGTGGTGGCCAACGACGAGCTGCTCGGCGTGGTCAGCATCCGCGACCTGCTGTGGGCGCTCGTGGAGGGCAGCTAGAGGACGTTCGTCTAGAGAACCTTGGTGAGGGGTCGGTTGATCGCGTCGAGCACGGCCTTCACCGTGGCCAGCGACGGGTCGGACTCGCTGAGCAGGGCCGACCCCACCAACAGGTGCTCGGTGCCGACGATGCGGATCTGGGCGGTGGCGATGCGGGTGGTGCCCAGCTCGGTGGTCGCCACCGCCTCCAGCGACAGCGCCAGCTCGCCCGACGCAACTGCCTCGACCGCCCGCAGCGTCGCCTCGCCCACCAGCCGCGGCCGCAGCACCGGGTCGGCGTCCCCGGAGCTCTGGCCGTGGTAGCGGTCGTCGCCCCACTCCAGTGCCACCGTGACCCGCGCATCGTTGCCGTCGACGGACTCGTCGAGGCGCACGATGGCGGGGCGGCTGGTCACGGCTGCCAAGCTAGCTCCCCGGTTGCCCGCTGGCGACCGGGGGAGGCCGCCGGCGACCCCGGGGAGGATTGATGCTCGACCTGCGCCCGCTCTTCCCAGCGGAGCGCGTTGCCCTGCTGGACGTGCTCGGCGCGCTCGACGACGCCGGCTGGGAGGCGCCGACGCCGTGCCCGGGCTGGTCGGTGCGCGACCTCTGCTGCCACGTGCTCGGCGAGGACCTCGGCCTGCTGGCCCGAGAGCGGGACGGCCACCTGGGCGGCTGGCTGGACGCCACCGGCGCCGACCTGGCCGCAGCGCTCGCCGCTGCCAACCAGGCGTGGATCGACGCCACCCGGCGCCTCAGCCCCCGTCAGGTCGTCGAGCAGCTCCGGGCGAGCGGCGAGGAGCTGGCGGCGTGGCTGGCCGGCGTCGACCTCACCGTCTCCGCCGGGGTCTCCTGGGCCGGGCCGGGCCCCGTGCCGAAGTGGCTCGACGTGGCCCGCCATTTCACCGAGCGCTGGGTGCACCAGCAGCAGGTGCGCATCGCCGTCGGTCGGCCCGAGCTGGACGACGCTCGGTACGTCGGGCCGGTGCTGCGCACCTTCGCGTGGTCGCTGCCGGTGGCCTACGGCGGGGTCGACGCCGCGCCCGGCACCACGGTGGCAGTCGAGGTCACCGGCCCGGGGGGCGGCGTCTGGGCCGTCACCCGCGATGTCGAAGCGTGGTCGCTCGCCGAGGGGCCGGCCGCCCGCCCGGACGCCACCGTGCGCATGAGCGTCGCAACGGCCTGGCGCCTCTACACGGCGGCGCTGGACGACACCGGCGCCGTCGAGCGGAGCGGTCCCGACCCGCTGACGCGGCCGGTGCTCGCCGCCCGGGCGATCATCGTCTGAGCGGACCGCTCAAGGACAGATGCCCGTCGAGGAGCAGATCATGCTGGCGATCTCGTCGACGTGGTTGCAGACGGCCTGGTAGCCGATGTGCTCGCACAGCACCTGGAGGATCTTCGACCCCCGTTGGCACACTTCGGGCGGCACATGTCCGCCCAAGATCGAGACGAGCTGCTCGCACGATTGGGCGAACTCCGCCACCAGCTCGCCGCAGTTCCCGTCGGTGGATTGCTGGCAGGCCCTGTGCAACGCGAGCGTGATGGTGTGCTTGCACAGTGAACATTGCGGCTCGGGCATGGGCGATCCCCCCTACATCGACGTCCTGGTCGAACCGTAGCGGACGGAGCCGCCGCGCGTCAGGCGACCGGCAGCCAGACGAGCACGACGTCGGTCACGTCGATGTCCTGCTTCTCGAGCCCGATCTCGACCGCCTCGATCTCGGCCGCCTTGTCCTCCCACTCGTCGTTGATCGCCGCCACTTCGTCGTACAGCGCCTGCTCGGCGTCCTGGATCGCGGCGAGCTTGTCCCCGAGTTTGTCCTCGGCGGTGCGGAGGCGCGCTTCGGTGCTGCGGGTCTGGCCACGGCGCCGGGTGGCGCGCGACATGCTGCGCGAGCTGCGGCGACCGCCGAGCAGCCCGCCCAGCAGGTCGCCGACCCCCTCCAGCACCTCGTTGCGGCGGCGGCCGGATACGTCGACGCGCAGCTCGTCGAGCCGGCGCTCGGCGTCCGCGGCCTGGTCCCGCAGCCGCCGCAGCTTGGCCTCGAACCGGTCGCGCTGCTTGGCGATCTCGGCGTCGGACATGTCCTGCGCCGCCTGGTCGCAGCGCGCCGCGAACTCGTCTCGGGGCTCCCCGGCCCGCGAGTAGAGCTTGAGGCCCGGGCACTTGTAGATCTCGATCGAGCGGTTGCGGTGCAGCCAGTCGCGGATCGCCCGCTCGGCGTCGGTGAAGTACGTCTTCTTGGCGAGGTCCGCCTCCGGCAGCACGTACACCGCGCCCTCGGGGGGGTCGGGCCGGAAGTCACGGTCGTCGAAGTCCACCGCGACGCCGACCTCCGGGTCGAGCCGCTTCCCGAGGGGTGTGAACACCGCCTCGTACTCCTCGTCGTGCTTGAGGTCGGCGTGGGTCTCGTCGTAGAACAGGTGGACCCGGGCGGCGATGGCCGCCTGGAACCGCGTACCGCCGGGCGAGGCGCCCACGGCCGCCGCCCACGGCGCCGCAAGGTCGAGGTACGCGACCTCGACGCCGTCCGCCACGGTGGGCGCGACCGGGCTCTCGTCGTCGGCCAGCTCCGGCCGGGGCTCGGCGGCGGTCGGGGCCGCGGCCGACTCCTGGGAGTCCGCGGCAGCCGCCGCCGCGGGCTCGGGCTCGGGCTCGGCGAGGCGCTTTCGCGCCTCGCCGCTCAGCTGCTCGACCTGAGCCTTGGTGAGCGGGCCCCGCAGGTACGACATGGCCCAGCGGGTCGTGAACAGGGCCGGCTCCTTCTCCCGGGTGTTGTGGAGCACGAACTGCCGCTTGCCGAGGCCCGACACGGTCTTGTCCAGCTCGCCGATGTCGGTGGCGCCGGTGGCCGACTGCAGTGCCTCCAGGATGCGCGCCTTGTCGCGCTCGGTCTGGAGCCGGCCGACGTTCCAGGTGCCGGCGTTGGACATCGCCTTGTAGTCGAGGTCGACCGGGTTCTGCGTCGACAGCAGCAGGCCGACCCCGAAGGCGCGCGCCTGCTTGAGCAGCGTGAGGATCGGCTTCTTGGCTGGGGGGTTGGCCGTGGGCGGGACGAATCCGAAAACCTCGTCCATGTAGACCAGCGCCCGCAGGTCGCCGGTGCCGCTCTGCTGGCGCATCCAGGTGACGACCTTCGACAGCAGCAGCGTGACGATGAACTGGCGCTCCTCGTCCGAGAGGTGGGCGAGGTAGACGATCGACGCCTGCGGCTTGCCGTCCTCGCCGAACAGAAGGCGGCCGACGTCGAGCGGCGGCCCCTCCAGCCACGCGCCGAACGCCGGGGACGCGATGAGCCCGTTGAGCTGCATCGCGAGCGCCAGCCGGTCCTTCTCCGGGAAGAACGTGTCGATGTCGAACACGCCGAGCTTGCGGAACGGCGGCTGCTGGATCTGGCCGAGGAGCGAGGCGAGGTCGAGGTGGGTGCCCTGCCGCCAGGCGTGTTCCACGAGGTTGGCCAGCAGGATGTGCTCACGGCTGGAGATCGGGTCGGCGTCGATGCCGACCAGGCCCAGCAAGCCCGACACGAACCCCTCGATCTCGTCCCGCAGCGCCTCGGCCTCGTCGTCGAAGTCGACCGCCGGCGCCGCCAGCGAACCGACGATGTTCACCGGCACGCCCGCCGAGCTGCCGGGGGTATACACGACGAAATCGGCCGCGTCGCGCAGGGCCTGGATGCGCTCCGGCCCCTGGTCCCAGCCCGCCAGGCCGTTACGCCACAGCTCGGCGGTGTCGGCGGCCAGCTCGGCCACCGACTTGTCCTCCTTGCGGGCCTGCCCCTCGTCGACCCAGGGCTCGAAGTCTTCGGGGAGGAGGTCGGGGAACGTCAGCAGCAGGTTGGTCATGTCGCCCTTGGGGTCGATGACCAGCGTCGGCACGCCGGCGAGCAGGGCCTCCTCGAGGTAGATCACGCCCAGCCCGGTCTTGCCCGAGCCGGTCATGCCGACGATCACGCCGTGGGTGGTGAGGTCGCTGCCGTCGTACAGGACCCGGTCGTCCGCTCGCTCGCCGGTGGCCGGGTCCACCACCCCGCCCAAGTAGAAGCCGTCGCTCATGCACTGATCCCAACGCTCGGAGTCGGGCGCGAGTGTAAAAGCGCTTGCTCAGCCGCG
>JBFKDA010000220.1:0-5182 GCA_041619955.1 Acidimicrobiia bacterium
AGCCAGTCGGGGTGGTGCCGCAGCGTCCGGGTGAGCGCGCGGCTTGCCCCGGCGATGGCGACGAGGGCACGCCCTACGCCGGGGTCGGCGAGGGCCGCGCGCGCGAGCTCCGGCGATGCGCCGAGGGCACCGGCCAGTCGTTCCAGCGCCGCCTCCGGTTCGGGGCCGCGCCGCACCTCTTCCAGCAGCGGGACGGCCCGCGCATCCACCTGCTCGCCCGCGAGCCACCCGGCCGCTTCGAGTTGCGGCCGCAGCTCGTCCCAGATGCCCAGCCGGGCCGGGGTGGTCGCCGTCATCGACCGTTGAATCTAGGAGGCTGGTTCGGCGGCGGGAGAGGCGAGCGCCAGTTCGGCCGGCCCGTACAGCGTGTACGCCAGTCCCAGGGGGTTGTGGCGCGCCAGCAGATCGCGGCGGATCCGGAGCAGCGCGCTCCCGACGGTCTCGCCGCGCAGGACTGCCTGGATGAAGGAGGCGCCAACCTCGGTGGCGAGCTGCTCCCACATCGTGATCTCGGTGCCGAGCACCGCGCCGGCCCGGCGTCCCCGCACGAACTGCGTGACGAAGCGCGAGAGGGCCTCGACGCTGAACGCCGCGGTGCCGCAGCCGTTGAGCACCACCACCGGACGGTGTGACCACTCCGGGCCCGTCAGCTCGCTCGACTCCAGCCGGCCCTCCCGCAGCTCGCCGGCCGGATCGCGTGCGGCGAATCGCAGCACGGGCGGCCAGGGCCCTGCCTGCTTGTCGCCCTCGGCGTGACAGTAGAGGTAGACGAGGTCGAGCGCCGGATCCGCCATGCCGGCCCGCACGTCGTCGTGGTGCTGGGCGTCGGTCACCACTGCGACGTTGGTGTTCGGGTCGGTCGCCCATCTACTGAACACCTCGCGGTGGGCCGCGGTGCGCGCCAACCCATCGTGGCTGCCCACGAGCAGGCGCGCCGGGCGGGCGTTGCCGACGACGGTGGCCTGCGCCGGGGGGTCGGCGCCCGCTCCGGCCTGTTGGACGGGCAGTTCCACTTGATGGCGGAACCCCCAGAAGCGCCGGGGGCAGGCGACGGTCTCGGGCAGCACCCGCCCCGCGCCGGCCGAGTCGGGGTGAAGCAGGCAGGCCGGGTCGTCGCCGCAGTCGGCTCCGGTGGGCCAGCCTGCGTCGAGGGAAGCGAGGCAGCTCGCGTGTTCCACCGGGTCGCCAGCACCGTCCTGCGTGACGTTCGGGAAGTACTCTCGCTCGTAGGCGACCGCCCATGGCACGGCATCCTCCACCAGCACGTGGGCGACATGGACGGTGCGCCGATCGGTGGCGAGCTCGGCGGCGATACGGTCCCGGGTCGCCTGGCGCTCGAACGCGCTGCTGTAGAGGCGCCAGCCCTCGGTCGCCAGCACTCGAAGGTCTCGGTCGAGCTTCTCCGCTCGCCCGGTGTTGTTCTGGCCATAGCCATAGGCCAGCGCCTCGGGGTCGGTGACGCCCGGCACCGGCGGCGTGGCGATGTCGTGCAGCGCCCGGCGGATGGCGCCCACGGTGGCCGGGAGGTCGGCGTCGACGGTGACGTCGAAGATGCCCGGCCCGTTGACCGTGATCACCTTGCGGCCGGCGTCGTCGTTGGCGACGATCGACAGCGTCCGTGGCGGGTGGTCGGCGGGATCGCCGCCGAGCGTGTACTCCACCGCCGGCAACCACGCCCGCTGCCCGACCACGTCGATCGGGAGGCGGAGCGCAGCGGCCAGGTCGGTGCGCAGGGCGGTGGGGCCGACCCTCGCCGCCAGCTTCACCGACTGCACGAGGTTGTGCTGGACGTACAGGCCGACCCGCACCGCCGCGATCGGTGATCGCCCCGCGACGACGGTGAAGGCCGCCGGCACGGATGCTGCGCCCTTCGGCAGCCAGACCTCCCGCACCGGGTCGCCGACCACCTGGAGGCCGAGGCCGGTGAGCCCCACCTCGACCCAGCGGCCCTCGGCGCCGGGGTCGAACAGCAGCAGCTCCTCGAGCAGGGCCGCCGCCCGGGCCGTGAACACCTCGGCGTCCTCCGGTCCGATGGAAACCGCGACGAGGCACCGCTCGCCACTCGCCAAAGGGGGCCCGTCCTGGGGGATCAACTCCGGCTCACCGTCGCTCCCCGGGCGCCGCAGCGAGACGTTGAGGTGGCGATCGCCGGTGGTGCGATCGGTGGCGGGGCGGGGCCGGCCGGCGACACCGCGATCGCGTTGCGCCGCCGCCACGGCCGCGCCGAGCTCGAGGACACCGCGCGTATCGGCCGAAAGGAACAAGTCGCCGCCGGGAAGCGCCTCGCCGATGAGCACCTGGAGCCGGGTGACCCGCAGCAGGTCCTCGCGGCCGGCGCCGCCGACGAGGGTGAGGGCGCCGCGGTGAGATTGGGCGGCGTCGAGCGGGCGGTCCTCGACCAGCGTGCGGTACAGGGCGAGCAACGCGCTGCCCGCTTCCGCGTGGGCACGATCGACCACGGCTGCCGCGGGTCCGGCGCGGTCGGCGAGCGCGACCGCAAGTTGCCGAAGACGTGATGCCTCCGCGCCGACCAACACGACGAGGCGGGTCTGCCACACGCTGGTGAGCCGGGCGAGCCAGCCCAGCGTGCCCGGCGTCGCCGGCTCGGCCGTGTCGAGCAGATCCGGCGTGGCGGCGACCTCGTCGGCGTCGACCACCAGCATCTCGGCGGTCGGCCAGTCCGGGCCGATCACCGCCTCGGGTCGGCTGCCTGCGGGCAGCTCTCGCACCCGGAGGGCGTCCGGGTCGATGGTGCCGAGCAGCTGCTCGGCGGCGCGCGCCGCCCCGGGGAAGCCCTGCGCAGCGCCGAGCTGGACGACCCGTATCGGGAACGTCAGCGCGATGCCGGCGACGTCGGGCCGTACGTCGGACACCCGCACGACCCGCAGCGCGCCGGTGGGGTCCAGCGGGTACACGATCTCTTCGATCGCCAGGCCGTGGAGCGAGGGAGGACCCCGGACCTCCAGTCGCGGCGCCGCATCGACCCCACGCTCCCATCCCGAGAGCCAGTCGGCCAAGGCCCGCCCATCCAGCTCGTCGAGCGGAGGCCGACCGGGGATCAGCAGCTCGTCGCGTACGGCGTCGCCGTCGCGATGGCGGCCGAACCGGGAGACCCACGGATCCGGGGCGCCGGGGTGGGCGGGCATGTCTACGCCGGCTGGCCGCCGGCGTCGCCTGCGCCGTCGCCGTCGTTGTTGCCGTTGGGCGGTGCGCCGCCGCTCGGGGCTGCGCCGCTGAACTGGCTGCGGAGCCCGGAGATGCCGCCGAAGCTCTGGTTGCCGACCTGGTGGAGGCCGAGACCCCAGAGGACGGCGATCAGCAGGTCGGTGGGCGAGCCCCACGTCAGCTTGCCGACGTAGAGGAGCTGGAGCCCCAGCACCACGGCGATCGCGCCGAGCGCCCCCGACGTCCACAGCTCCCCGCGGCGGAGCTCCTTGCGGAGCTGTTTCTCGGACTTCGTCTCGGGAGCCACCGGCGGGCGCTGGGCCGGGGCCGGCGCCGTGGCCGTGGGCGGCGCCGGCACCACCACCTCGAGCTGCTGGGAGGAGGCGGTGTCGCGAGCGCCCATCCGCAGGCCGGCGGCCGCGAGCTTCTGTCCGAGCTGCGTGTACCCCTCAGCGGCGGCGTTGAACGCGGCGAGGGCCGTGGCGAGGTCGTTCTCCGTGCGCGCCACGGTGGCTTCCTGGAGCTTGGCGAGCAGCCCGTCGAGACCGGCGACGAGCTCTTGGTTCTCCTCGAGGTCCGCACCGGTCAGATTTGCCTGCTTGTGCTCGAGCACGGTGCGGCGGTCGGCGACGCGCGTCTCCAGCCACTTCGTCTTGGCCTCGACGACGCGGGCCAGGCCGGCCCGATACTCGCCGAGGACCGCCTCGACGCTGGCCGCGGCTGCCAGCTTCTGACCGACCGCCCGGACCTCCGCCTGGAGTTGCTGCCAGGCGGTGGCGTCGGCGCCGGGCGGCTGCGCCGCGTCGGCGACGAGCGTCTCGAGGTGCTTGGCGAGCTGGCCGCGCCATGCCGTGAGGAGGGTCTGCGGGTCGGTGGCGTCGGCCTGGTCGGTGAGGAGCTGCTCGGTTTCCTGGCGGATGGGGTCGGACGCAGGCAACCCCTCGGCCCAGGCACGGATCGCGGCGCGGACGTCGTCGGGCCCGACCACTGCGCCGGTGGGCAGCTTGTTCGCGATCGCGTTGAGCGCCGTTATCTGTGCTCCGACCTCTCCGGCCTTTGCGCCGGGGTTCTGCATCCACTGGTACACGAGTCGGAGATCGGCAACCAGGTCTGGCTTGCCGGCGGCTTCGACGCGTGCCCGCAGGTCGACGAGTTGGATGAACACCGGGAGTCGGGCGGCGAGGAGGTCGGTGCCGGCTGCGACGTCGCCGCCTGCGGCGGCCTCGCGGGCGAGCGTGCCGAGCCGGCGGCGGATCGTCGCGATGAGCTGCGTGTCGTCGGGTGTCGGCTCGGTTATCGAGGTGATCGCCGACTCGTACGACTCGCGGAGCTGTGCAATGCGCAGGCCCGCGACCAGCCGGCCGCGCTTCACCACCAGCCACCAGCGGAGCAGGGCCGACGCGGCCACGCCGATGGCGATGAGCAGCGCCGCGACCCACCATGCGTAGCGGATGAGGATCGTGATCGAGCCCTCGATCGACTCCAGCGCCGGGCCTCCGATGCGCACCTTGCCCTCGTAGCGGCCCGGGATGCCGAGCCCGTCGATCTCGACCTCGAAGGCGAGCGTGCTGCCTCCCGGCGTGAGCGGGGGCAGCGCGCCGCCGCCCCGGGTCTCGTACTCCACCTCAGTCTGGCCGGCCGCGAGGTCGATGGCGGCGCTGTCGTCGCTGCCCTGGCGGACCAACTCCACCACCTCGATCGTCGCGAAGGTGAGGCCCTGGTTGCCGGTCTCCTGGAGGGACATCGGCACCTCCGCCTCCACGTGAGTGAAGAAGAAGGGGAGGGTGGCCGCAACGGCGGGGATGGTGTCGAACGCCGCCTCCGGTTTCACGCGCACCCCCACGACCTCGACGGTGGCGAGCGTGGGATCCGCGCCCTCGAACGAAGCCACGATGTCCCCGCGAGCGGTGAGCGCGTCGGCAGGACTGGTGGCGGTGATCGTGACCAGCACCGCGTTCGGGCTCGGCGGGATCGAGAAGCTGCCGTCTGCCGCCGCGCCGTCCACTGCGAACGCCAC
>JBFKDA010000221.1:0-5059 GCA_041619955.1 Acidimicrobiia bacterium
GCCAGGTGCGGGGATTGCGTTGCCAAGTGTAGCCGGGCTCGGCCGGCGAGCAAACAACTTGACGGTGCCCCCTCGGCCCGACGGGCCGAGCCGAGGGGGGAGCGGATGTTCGGGAGTCGGGGGGTGCCGGCCTACCGGCCCTTGAACTCGGGGCGGCGCTTCTCGGCGAAGGCGCGCGGGCCCTCGATCGCGTCCTCGGTCTGGAACACAGGCCAGCCGATCTCCGTCTCGACGGCCAGCGCCTCCGCCTCGGGCCGGCCGGCGGCGGCCTGGACCGAGCGACGGATCGCCTGTACGGCCACCGGCCCGTTCTCGGCGATCGTCTGCGCGTAGTGGAGGGCCACCGCCATCACGTCCTGCTGCGGCACCACCCGGTTCACCAAGCCCAGCTCGTGGGCCCGGGCGGCGTCGATGAGGTCGCCGGTCAGCAACATCTCCATGGCGACCGCATGGGGGATCTGGCGAGGCAGCCGCACCGTGGAGCCACCCAGCGGGAACAGCCCCCACTTCGCCTCCTGGAGGCCCATCCGGGCGCCGTCGGCGGCCACCCGCAGGTCGCAGCTGATCATCAACTCGAACCCGCCGGCGATGGCGAACCCGGTGACCGCCGCCACGATCGGCTTTCCGGGATGGCGGTCCACCAGCAGCGCCCGCCGGCCGATCGCCGAATCCCCGGCCACCGCGGCGTCGAACTCGTCCTCCGGTTGGCGGGCACCGGTCATCAAGGGGATGAGCAGCTTGAGGTCGGCGCCGGCGGAGAACGCGGTGTCGCCGGCACCGGTGACGACCGCGACCCTGACCTCGTCGTCGGCCTCGACCTGCGCCCAGGCGTCGGCCAGCCTGACCAGTACCTCGGGGCTGAACGCGTTGCGCGCCTGAGGCCGGTTGAGGGTCACCACTGCGACGTGGCCGCGCAGGTCGAATTCGACGACTGGCAAGGGGACGCTCCGGCTCGGAATGCGGAAGCTAGCACTGCCCGCGCCGGTGGCGGCAGGTGGGCGATTTACCCGTTTGCGAGAACCGGTCGGGATACGCTGCCGTGCCGTGTTCGACTTCCTTCCCGAGCTGAGCGCGACGGAGACCCGGTGGCTCATCAGCGGCATCGTCGTGCTTGCGTTGCTCGTGGCGCGGTTCACCGTGCTGCGGCTCGTGCTGGCGCGCATCGACGACCCCCAAGTGCAGTACCGCGGGCGCAAGCTCATCACCTACCTGCTGTTCGTGACCGGGGCGCTGGTGTTGGCTCGTGTCTGGGTCCGGGGCGGCGACTTCGGCACCACCCTCGGCCTGGTCTCCGCCGGCGTCGCCATCGCACTGGCCGACGTGCTCAAGAACATGGTGGGCTGGCTGTTCATCGTCCTGCGGCGCCCGTTCCGAGTCGGCGACCGGGTGGAGGTGCGCGGTCAGATCGGCGACGTGGTCGACCTGCGCCTCTTCCGGTTCTCGATGCTGGAGGTGGGCAACTGGGTCGACGCCGACCAGTCGACCGGCCGGATCGTCCACGTCCCCAACGGCGTCGTGTTCACCGAGGCGCTCGCCAACTACACCGAGGGCTTCGGGTTCATCTGGCACGAGCTGCCGATGCTCGTCACCTTCGAATCCGACTGGGAGCTCGCGGAGCGCATCATGCAGGAGGCCCTCGACCAGCACGCCCCCCATCACGACCCGCAGCGGGCGACGACCGAGCTGCGCCGCACCGCCGCCGCATACTCGATCCGCTACACCCACCTCACGCCGGCCACCTACCTCACCGTGCGGGACAGCGGCGTCCTGGTCACCGGCCGGCTGCTCGTCGAGGTCCGCAAGCGGCGGGGCGTCGAGCAGGCGGTCTGGCGATCGGTGCTGCGGCGGCTCGCCGAGGAGCCGACGGTGGAGCTGGCGTACCCGACGGTGCGGACCTTCCTCCACGACCCGGTGCGCGTGGAGCGCGCCGAGTGACCGGCGAGGCGCTCCGCACCGAGGACGCCGGCCGGGTCCGCACGATCGTCCTGACCCGGGGCGACGCGTACAACACCATCGTCCCGGCGCTGCGCGACGAGCTGCGCACGGCGGTCGACGAGGCCGAGGCCGACCCGGAGGTATCGGTGATCCTGCTGCGCGCCGAAGGCCCGGCCTTCTGCGCCGGCTACCAGCTCGACTGGGGCGCCGAGCACCTGGCGTACACCGACGGCTGGGACCCCACCGTCGACCTCGGCGACATCGGGCCGTTCGTCGACGCGTTCGCGCGGCTGTGGTACTGCCGGCTGCCGGTGATCGCCGCGGTGCAGGGGTGGTGCCTCGGTGGCGGCACCGACCTCGCCCTGTGCACCGACCTGATCGTCGCCGCCGACGACGCCGTGTTCGGCTACCCGGCGGTGCGCGGGATCGGCATCCCCACCACGGCGATGTGGGTGCACCGGCTGGGCCTCACGCAGGCGAAGCGCTACCTCTACACCGGCGACGAGATCGGGGCGGCCACCGCCGTCGACATCGGGCTGGCCGTCGAGGCCGTGCCTGCCGCGGAGCTGGCCGAGCGGGCGATGGCGCTCGCCCAGCGCATGGCGCTGGTGCCGCGCAACCACCTCATCATGATGAAGCTGGCGTGCAACGCGCCCCTGGAAGACCAAGGTCTCGCGACCGGACGGCTCCTCGGCACCTTGTTCGACGGGATCTCCCGCCACACGCCGGAGGCCCAGCGCTTCGTCCGCCTCGCCGCCGAGGCCGGCGTCCGGGCGGCGGTCCGGGAGCGCGACGCCCCCTTCGGCGACTACGGCAGCCGCTGACCGCTACTCGGGCGCAGGGATGTGGCCGAGCTGCATCAGCAGCCCGAGGCCGTCGGAGAAGTTGTGGCCCTCGTCGGCCATCCCGTCCGCGCCGAAGTGCCACGTCTCGCAGATGTCCACCGAGAACGGCTTGTTCGACGCCGGGAACATCTCCATCGGGCCGTCCTGGGTCCCGACGCCGCGGAACATGGCGGTGACCCAGTCGCCGCCGTCGATGTAGCGGGCGTCGACGATCCGCAGGTCCGACGATATTTCCATGAAGCCCTCGAGCCAGCCGACGAACTCGTCGGGCCCGCTGAGGGTCACGCCCCGTCCGTGGTCGGTGAAGTGAGCCCCCGACGCGAGCAGCCCGGTGGCAGCCGCCTTGAAGTCGCGGTCGTTGAACGCCTGATGTCCGGCGCGGACCCTGTCGACGTTGCCCATGAGAACCTCCCATTCCTCGGGGCCAACCGGCCAATTGTCGTCCTGGGCGACTGATCCGTCAAGGGACGGCGAGCACACAGCGCACGCCGGGCAGGCCCTGGGCAGCCGTCTCCCACGTCGCCCCGGCATCCTCGGACGTGTACACGGTGCCGTTGGCGTCGCCGGCCACCACGAGGCTCCCCACGGCGGCGAGGCAGAACGTGTCGAGGTTGGTCGAGAACCACTCGGGCAGCCCTGTGGTGCAGCGCTCGAGGTCGCCGTCGGCGTCCACCGGGCGGCGGTACAGCGCCGCGCGGCTGCCGCCCGACCCGGCCGCGGCCGACAAGTACAGCATCTCGCCACCCACCGCTACCGCCCGGCAGTAGGCCGCGTGCAGGCCGCCGGTGTCGAACCGCCAGGTGTCGGCCCAGTCGGTGGTCACCCCCAGGCCGCGCGCCGATGCTGCGTAGGCGTGGCCGGGCCGGACGGGATGCGCGACCACTTGATGCACGTCGGCGTCGATGTCCATCGTGTCGGCCCAGGTCGCCCCGCCGTCGGTGGAGCGCACCACGCCTCCGACGTGGACGTTCACGAAGATCGTCCCGTCCGGGCCCGCCGCCATCGACCGCACGTCGGGCGGCCCGCCCCACGGCGTGTACCAGCGGTCCCGCCCCGGCACGTCGTCGAACGACTCGACCCGCTGCGGCTCCCCGTCGGTCAGCCGGTACAGATTGGCCTCCGACGCGCCCACCCACACCTGGTCGTCGCCAGCCAGCACGCAGTTGGCGCGCCCCTCGCCGAGCTTGGCGACGACGCCGGCCTCGCCGGCGTCGGGACGACGCCAGATCCACTCACCGTCGGCGACTGCCCATACGCCGTCCGGTGAGCGCACGGCCGCGTCGATGCGGCGCCCCATCGCTTGGCGGGGCAGGTCGGCGCCGAGTGTGTGCAGCCCGTCGTCGGTCCCGATGAGGACGGTTGGCATGGTCGATCACCTCCGCCGCCCAGGCTACGCCCGGCTCGCCGTGACGGCTTGAGGAAACCTTGGTACACCCCGGATGCGCCCTTAGCGCCGGCAGCGAGAGGCTGTCCACTCGAAACCCGACACCAGGAGGACGAGATGGGACGGCGAATTGCGATGACCGTAGCGACCTTGGTCGTTGCGCTGGCGGCGGGCGGGCTGGCACGAGCGGCGCTGCAGCCGGGCGGCGACGAGCCGCCGGCCGTCGGCGCCGACGCGGCCCTGAGCGCCGACACCACCGCCGGTGGGAGCGCGAGCCTCGATGCCGCCGCCGCGTCGACCGTGGCGAGCAGCGCGGCGTCCGCGCAGTCGACTTCGACCTCGTCGCCAGCCGGCTCCTCGACGACCTCCACGCTGCCCGGATCCACGACCTCCACATCGCTCGCGGGCAGCCCGACGAGCACGACGCTGCCAGACGGATCGACCACGTCGACGACGGTGCCGGACGGATCGACCACGTCGACGACGGTGCCGGAGAGCTCGACCACGTCGACGACCGTGCCGGGCAGCTCGACCACGTCGACGACGGTGCTGGGGAGCTCGACCACGTCGACGACCGTGCCGGACGGCTCGACCACGTCCACGACCGTGCCGGACAGCTCGACGACCACCACCGCCGCACCCGTGACGACCGGCGTCCAGACCTTCGCGGCCGGGCCGGCCGGCACGGTGTCGGCGCAGGTCGTGTCCGGCGTGCTGGTGCTGGTCGGCGTGCAACCGGCGTCCGGGTGGGCGCCCGAGGTGGAGACCGCCCGGCACGATCGGATCGAGGTCGAGTTCACTCGCGGCGACGACGAGGTGGAGCTGCGGCTCCGCTTCGACGGCGGCGGGATCAGCGTCCGGGTGGACGTCGACCTGGACGACTGAGCCCGGCGGC
>JBFKDA010000222.1:0-4997 GCA_041619955.1 Acidimicrobiia bacterium
GCGTCGTGGTGGGGTGGGGGGTGTTGGGGGCTCGCCGACCTGCGGCTGCTGCGCTCGTTGGAGGTTTGGTGGGGGCCGGTGCTGGCGCACCGGCCTGGTGCCAACCACGTACCGCGTGGTACGCGGGCCGGGTTCTTCGCGTTGGGGTTGGGGGAGGACCAACAGGCGCTGGTGCGCGGGGCGGGTTCTTCCCGCGTTGGAGGCCGCGTCAGCAGCTCCGATTCAGGTCTGACGAGCGCGGAGCCGCCGCCGCAGGCGGCGAGCTGAGCCGGAGGCCCGGCGCAACCGGGGCTACGGTTCGATGAAGATGCACTCGCCGGGGCATTCCTCGGCCGACTCGACGACGAGGTCGAGCTGGGCCTCGGGGAAGGACGCGAGGCCCTCGGCGCCCTGGGCGTTGCCTTCGGATGCGGCGTAGATCTTCTCGCCCTCACGCACGTAGGCGAGGCCGTCGTCGAGCAGCACGAACACGTCCGGCGCGATCTCCTCGCACAGGCCGTCGCCGGTGCAGAGGTCCTGGTCGATCCAAACCTTCATCTCGTTCAACTCCTCGACGCCCCGTTCGGAGGGCGCACATGCTGGTTGCCGCAGCGCCGATGTTACCGGTCGCCAGGGCCGACTCAACTCGTTTCGGCCGGCCGCGAAGAGCAATATCGGTTGCCAGTCGACAGAGCCTGAGCCGCCGTATACTGCGAAAGCCGAGCCCCAAATCGCCGATAAGAGGACCATGGCTACCGACCATCGCAACCCCTCCGACTCCCGCGACACCCCGGAAATGCGCGACACCATCCGGATGCTCGAAGAGGAAGTCACGATCCTGCGCCGCCGGTTGCAGGACGCACCGCGGCGCGTGCGAGTGCTGGAGGAGCGGCTGCTGGAGTCGAAGGAGCAGCTCGCCCAGGCTCGGTCGCAGAACGAGAAGCTGGGCGCGGTGCTGGAGGAGACCCGGGAGCAGCTCGCCATCCTCCGCGAGGAGGTCGAGAAGCTCACCGCCCCGCCCAACCCCTTCGGCACGGTGCTGCGCGTCAACGAGGACGGCACGGTCGATGTCAACACCTCCGGCCGCAAGCTGCGGGTCAACGTCGAGCCGAGCATCGAGGTCAAGCAGCTCCAGCGGGGCCAGGAAGTCCTGCTGAACGAGGCCTACAACATCATCGACATCCGCTCGTTCGAGAGCGTCGGCGAGGTCGTCCGGATCCGCGAGATCCTCGGCGAGAGCCGCCTGATCGTGCTCGGCCGCGCCGACGAGGAGCGGGTCGTCCACCTCTCCGAAGACATGGAGGACAAGTTCATCCGCGTGGGCGACCACGTGCGCATGGACCCCCGCACCGGGCTGGTTCTCGAGCGGCTCGTCAGGCCCGAGGTCGAGGAGCTGGTGCTCGAAGAGGTCCCCGACATCAACTACAGCCAGGTGGGCGGCCTCGCCGTGCAGATCGAGGCGATCCGCGATGCCGTCGAGCTGCCGTACGTGCACAAGGACCGTTTCGACGAGTACGACCTCGCCGCGCCCAAGGGCGTGCTGCTCTACGGCCCGCCGGGGTGCGGCAAGACGCTGATCGCCAAGGCGGTGGCCAACAGCCTCGCCAAAGCCGTGTCGCAGAAGATGGGGACCGAGGACGCCCGCAGCTACTTCCTCAACATCAAGGGTCCCGAGCTGCTGAACAAGTACGTCGGCGAGACCGAGCGCCAGATCCGGGTGATCTTCCAGCGCGCCAAGGAGAAGTCCGACGAGGGCGTGCCGGTGATCGTCTTCTTCGACGAGATGGATTCGCTGTTCCGCACCCGCGGCAGCGGCATCTCGTCCGACGTCGAGTCGACGATCGTGCCGCAGCTCCTCTCCGAGCTCGACGGCGTCGAGAGCCTGAAGAACGTGATCGTCATCGGGGCCTCGAATCGCGAGGACCTCATCGACCCGGCGATCCTCCGCCCCGGCCGCCTCGACGTCAAGATCAAGATCGAGCGGCCCGACGCCGCCAGCGCCAAGGAGATCTTCGGGATCTACCTCACGCCGTCGCTGCCGATCGACGAGGGCGAGAAGGCCAGCCACGGCGGCGACGCCCAGAAGCTGGTCACCGGGATGATCTCGCGGGTCGTCGACAAGATGTACTCGACGGACGAGACCAACAAGTTCCTCGAGGTCACCTACGCCAACGGCGACAAGGAGATCCTGTACTTCAAGGACTTCTCCAGCGGCGCGATGATCGAGAACATCGTGCGCCGGGCGAAGAAGGAGGCCATCAAGCGGGAGATCGGCGGCGGATCCCGCGGCATCAAGACCGGCGACCTCCTCGACGCCATCTCCCAGGAGTTCCGGGAGCACGAGGACCTGCCGAACACCACCAACCCCGACGACTGGGCCCGGATCTCTGGCAAGAAGGGCGAGCGCATCGTGTACGTGCGCACCCTCATCGACGGCGACGCGGACAGCCGTAGCATTGAGGCGATCCCCACCGGCCAGTATCTGTGAGGCGTCCCCGTGGCAATCCATAAGGTCCTCGGAACCGAGACCGAATACGGCATCACGATCCGCAACCAGGCCGAGTTCAACCCGGTCCTGGGTTCGAGCATGGTCATCAACTCGTACGCCGGCGGGCGCGCCCGCATCCAGTGGTCGTTCGAGGAGGAGACCCCGGGGCGCGACGCCCGCGGCTTCGGCTTCGAGGGCGCCGGCCCGGCCGACCTCGACAGCGGGCTGGTGAACGTCGTGCTCACCAACGGTGCCCGGCTGTACGTCGACCACGCCCATCCCGAGTACTCGACGCCCGAGTGCTACGACCCGCTCGAGGCAACGCTCTACGACAAGGCCGGCGAGGTCGTGCTCGCCCGGGCCGCAGCCGCCGCCCAGGCGCTGCTGGGCGACGACGAGCGGATGATGATCCACAAGAACAACAGCGACGGCAAGGGCAACTCGTACGGCACCCACGAGAACTACCTGCTGGCACGCGAGCTGCCGTTCAACGACATCGTGCGGCACTTCACGACGTTCCTCGTCACCCGCCAGGTCTTCACGGGGTCCGGCAAGCTCGGCGCCGAGAACGGCCGCCAGCAGACCGAGTTCCAGCTCTCCCAGCGCGCCGACTTCTTCGAGGAGGAGGTCGGGCTCGAGACCACGCTGAAGCGGCCGATCATCAACACCCGCGACGAGCCGCACGGCGACGCGTCGAAGTACCGCCGGCTGCACGTGATCATCGGCGACGCCAACATGTCCGAGACCCAGACGTTCCTCAAGCTGGGCACTGCCGCGCTGATGCTCAGCGCCCTCGAGGACGGGGCGCTTCCCGAGGCGCTGGCTCTCGCCGATCCGGTCAACTCGGTGTGGGGCGTGTCCCACGACCTCACCCTTCGCCGATCGCTGGAGCTGGCCGACGGCCGCACGGCCACCCCGATCGAACTGCAGTGGCAGTACCACGAGTGGGCCCACAAGTACGCCCAGGTCGCCGATCTCGACCCCGTCTTCGAGCGGGTCCTGGGCGAGTGGGAGCGCATCCTCACCGACCTGGAGACCGACCCACTGTCGGCCGCCGACCGGCTCGACTGGGTGGCCAAGTACCGGCTGCTGCTGGACTACCGCGAGCGGGACGGGCTGGCGTGGGACGACCCGAAGGCCAAGATGCTGGCGCTCCAGTACCACGACGTCGACCCGGCGCGCGGCCTCTACTACAAGCTCGCACGGGCCGGGCGGATCGCTCGCCTATTCGACGACGAGCAGGTCTCCGCGGCCGTCAACGAGCCGCCGACCCGCACCCGCGCCTACTTCCGGGGCGAGTGCGTCAGCCGTTACGCCACCGAGCTGGTCGCCGCGAACTGGGATTCGCTGGTTTTCGACGTGGGCGAGGAGGCCTTGAAGCGGGTTCCTATGATGGAGCCGCTGCGGGGTGGCCGGGAGCTGGTCTCCGACCTGCTGGACAGGTCCGAGTCGGCAGCCGACCTCGTCCGGGCGCTAGGAGGTGACGATGGCTGATCAGGAACGCAAGCAGACCCGCCGCACCGAGTCCGAATCGGACGCCGAGGTCATCGAGGAGATCGACACGGCGGTGGGCGAGGAGCTGACCGAGCGCATCGACGACCTGCTCGACGAGATCGACTCCGTGCTCGAGGAGAACGCGGAGGAGTTCGTCAAGAACTACGTCCAGAAGGGCGGCGAGTGACCGGCGGCGGCCGCCCGGCCGGCGATCTCCCCCTCGAACCCGTTCTCCCCCCTTCCTCGTTCTCGGCATTGCTCGCATCGCGCGAGCTGGCGCCCCGCTGGGAGGTCGGCGACGGCGACGGCGTCATCTCGGCGGCGGAGGCCACCACGGTGCTGGCGCTCCGCTACGCCGACGGTGTCGTGATGATCGGCGATCGCCAGGCCACCGAAGGCACGACCGTCGCGCACCGGCGGGTGCAGAAGGTGTTCCCGGCCGACAACTACTCGGCGGTCGCCATCTCCGGCGTCGCCGGCATCGCCATCGAGCTCGTGAAGCTGTTCCGCACCGAGCTGGAGCACTACGAGAAGATCGAGGGCACCCGGCTCAGCCTGGAGGGCAAGGCCAACTACCTCGCGTCGATGATCCGCAACCAGCTCTCGCTGGCCTTCCAGGGCCTCGTCGTGGTCCCCCTGTTCTGCGGCTACGACGAGCAGGCCGGGGAGGGCCGCCTGTACAGCTACGACGTCGTCGGCGGGCGCTACGAGGAGCAGGACCACGCCGCCACCGGCTCCGGGGGCCGGGAGGCTCGCTCCTTCCTGCGGGGCACCTACGAGCCCGGCCTGGCCGAGCCCGACGCATTGCACCTGGCGATGAAGGCGCTGGTCGCCGCCGCCGAGGAGGACGTCGCCACCTCCGGGCCCGACCTGCGGCGCGGGATCTATCCCAACGTGGTGACGGTGACGCTGGGCGGCTACCGGGAGGTGGCCGACGACGAGGTGCAGGCGATCGCGGCGGCCGCGCTGGAGACGACCCGATGACGCTCCCGTACTACGTCCCTCCCGAGCAGCTCCTCAAGGACCGGGCCGAGTA